>DATAPB010000001.1:0-4197 GCA_036265435.1 Solirubrobacterales bacterium
CAGCTCGCGCAGGCGCGTGAGCCGGTAGCGGACCGTCTGCGGATGCAGGTGCAGGGCGCGCGCCATCGCCGCCGCGTTGCCGCCGTGCTGGACGAAGGCGAGGGCGGTCTCCTCCATCCGCGCCCGCGCGGCCGGCGTGAGCTCGGCCAGGGGAGCGAGCCTGCTCTCCGCGAGGCGATCCGCCAGGCCCCCCGACTCGAGGATCAGCAGCTCGGCGAGATGCGCGTCGGCGGCGATCGGCGAGGTCCCCTCGACCACTCCGGCCTCCGCGGCGCGAAGCGCCGCCCTGGCGAGTGCCCAGGATGAGCCGAGATCGGCGCGCGCCACCGTCGGGCCGAGTGCCGCGGTCACCGACTGCGTCGCTCTGGCGAGCTCGGCGCTGCGGCTCTGGCTCGGCGCGCCGGTGACCAGGGCGCAGCCGATCCCGTCCACCGAGCCGACGAGGGCGTCAGTCGAGAGGCGGCGGCCGACGGTGGCCAGGTCGGCCTCGGCAAGCGCGAGGGGGGCGGCGCTTCGGGGCAGCCGCCAACCCGCCGCCTGGGCGGCGGCACGAAGCTCGGGCTCCTCGGCGGGCGGATCGCGAAGGAGCAGGGAGAGCAGCTCGCGGCGACGCCGTTGGCGTTCCCCCTCCTGCTCGCGCTGGGCCTGCGCATAGCCCTCGACCGAGTCGGCGGAGAGCTCGTCGATGTAGGCGAAGATCGCCTCGGCGAGGACGGCGAGCTGATCGGGGTCGGCACGATGGCGGCGGGCGGCCGCGGAGATCCGCCGCCAGGCTACGCGGGCGCCGATGCGATAGGCGGACTGGAGCGAATCGAGGGTGCGTCCCTGCCTGAGCTCCCCCCTTCCGAGCGCCACGTAGACGTCGCGGCCCGGCTCGCGGCCGGCGTCCGGGTCACGGATCAGGGCGACGAACTGGCGCAGAGCCTCGCTGACGCCGGTGCGGATGCCGGCGCCGAACGCGCCTTCCAGCGGCCGGGCGTACTCGGGCACCTCGCGGGCGATCGTCGCCAGGATCTCCTCGGTCGCCGCCCGGAGCTCCGGCTCGATCACGTCCGCCAGGTCCGGAGAGAGCGCCCGCCACGGCTCGGCACCCCAGTCTTTTGTCATCGGAGTTATAAGAAATTCCCCTGGGAGTTGGCAAAGAGACTAACTCCTGTGGGGGTCGCGTGCGTAGCCTGAGCGCATGACAGACGAAATAGCCCACGAGATGACCCGCGCCACCAAGATCGCCAACCTCGGCGCCATGGTGGTGCCCTTCTGCGCCACCCTCGCCGCGATCGTCCTCTTCTGGAACCAGGTCGTGAGCGCGACCGACCTGGCGATCCTGGTCCTCATGTACCTGGTCACGGCCGGCGGAATCACGGTCGGCTACCACCGCATGCTCACCCATCGCTCCTTCCGCACCCATAAGCCGACCGAATACGCCTTCGCCGTCCTCGGCAGCATGGCGGTCCAGGGATCCGTCATCGCCTGGGTGGCAGACCACCGCAAGCACCACGCCCACACCGACGTCGAGGGCGACCCGCACAGCCCGCACGTCGGCCACGGCGACGGAGTCGGCGGGGTCATGCGCGGCCTCTGGCACGCGCATACCGGCTGGCTGCTCTCGGAGCATGGCCGGGCGAACTGGAAGAAGTACGCGCCCGATCTCTATGAGGATCCCGGCATGCGCCGGATCAACCGGCTCTTCATCCCGCTGGTGGTCCTCGGACTGGCGCTCCCTGCACTCGCCGGCTACCTGCTCACGGGCACGTTGCTCGGGGCGGCCACCGGCCTGCTCTGGGGTGGGCTGGTCAGGGTCTTCTTCGTCCACCACGTGACCTGGAGCGTCAACTCGATCTGCCACTTCACCGGAACGCGGCGGTTCGAGGTCGACGACCACTCGACCAACGTCTTCTGGCTCGCCCTGCCCTCGCTGGGCGAGTCCTGGCACCACAGCCACCACACCTTCCCGCGCTCGGCGGTGCACGGGCTGCGCCGCTGGGAGCTCGACCCCTCCGCGCTCGTGATCACCGTGATGGAACGGGTCGGGCTCGCCTGGAACGTGGTCCGCATCGACCCCGAGCGCCAGGCGGCCAAGCTCGCGGGCGCCGAGCCACCGAGCGCGGCGGGCGAACCTCAAGCCGCTTCTTAGCTCGATCTCAGCCTCCTCTCAGGCCCGGCTGGCTTGATGGTCGGCGAGCCCGGTGCGACCGGGACCCAGATCGAAGGAGTGGCGAATGAAGAAGAAGAGAGGCATCACGATCCGTTTCGGACCGCTGGGCCTGTCGCTGCTCGCGGCGGGGATCACGGCGGTCGGCCTGGCCGCGGTCTCGCTCGCGGACAGCGGCGGTGGCAGCGCGAGCAGTGGCAGCGGGACGCAGACATTCCAGATGCCGGCCCCGCCGCGCGGCGGCGTGGGCGAGGTGGCCCTTGCCGGGCCGAATCTGTCCGAGGCGGACCGCAAGAAGATGGAGGACTTCCGTCAGTGCATGGAGGACAACGGCGCTCCGGCTCCGCCAGAGCCGGGCAAGGTCGATCCGGGCGATGGCCCGCCGGAGCCTCCGAGCGCTGCGGACCGGGAGAAGCTCCAGAAGGCGTTCGAGGCCTGCAAGAGCAAGCTGCCCGAGAAGCTCCGCGACGCGGGACCGCCCGGGATCGGCACGTTCCATTGCGGACCCCCGCCCGGCGCACCCCCCGCCCAGGGCCAGCAACAGGGCCAGAGCCAGCAACAGGGTCAGAACAAGAACCAGAGCAACCAGTCGGGCACGCAGTCGAGCGGCTCGGCCGCCTAAAGACTCGTCCAGCGGCGATCAGTCGCACACAAACGGCGCCGATTGGCGCGGCGCTACATATCCATCCCCCCAGCGAGCGGCCCCACCCGGGGCCGCTCGTCGTTTCAGCGGCGAGTCAGACCGCCGCGCTTCGTCCCAGCACTACTCCCGCAGCCCGGCGGCTTCGAGGGCTTCCCCTCTTTCACTGAATTCCTCGACACGGATGACCTTCCGGTCGCGCACCGTGTAGACCTCGAAGTGGCGCCCTTCGACCTCGGCTCCGCTTGCCCTCCCACGGCCCCGGAAGCGAGCCATCACAAACACGCGGTCTCCGACGCCGATGACTTCCTCCACCGCGGTCTCGGAGCTCTCCCACGCCTCCCACCAACGCTCGTGGTTCTTCCGCACCGCTTCGATGCCGTAGAGCGGCCCCTCCTCCACCGTGATCATCACCACAGCCGGGTCGCTGTGTTCTCGGATCCGGTCGAAGTCGCCACGTGAGTAGGCGTCCCAGATCTCGCGCACGACCTCGACGTTCTCCTGCGACATCGCCTACTCCTATAGCCCTGCGGCTCTGAGGGCGTCGGATTGGCTCATGTAGTTCGTCACGCGAGCTAGGCGTCCATCCTCGAGCTCCCAAACCTGGCCGATATACAGCTCGACGGGGACGCCACCCCCTTTTCCGATTGCCGTTTGGCGCGTCAGGGCGATGACGCGGTCCTCGCCGGCATCAATCAGGCGCTCGACTCGGATCGACCAGTCCTCGAATCCCTCGGTCCAGATGCGGACGAACTCGACAAAGCCCTCACGGCCCCGCCAGACCTCCCTCCCTTCGAACGGGGGATAACGAGGGTCAAGCGACCACTCGAAATCCCCAGAGACGTCCCCCGAATCGAACCAGGAGCCGGGATCGTCTCGCGCCATCGCAGCCTGAAACTCCTCATACGAACGCCGCAAGATCTCGACGTTCTCGTCCGACATCGCCTACTCCCGCGACCCGGCCTGGGGACTATCCACATCGGCTTCCGGTGGTCGCTCTACGGGCACCGGGGCGGATACCGTCAGCGAGCGCTTTCCGTAGAGCGTCTCGTAGACCGCCCTCTCACTCCCCTCCGGGTAGAGGTCTTGCACCTTCCGCGCTTCGCCCGTCGGGCGTCGGCGGAGCACCACCACGGACGCGAGGGCTATGACGGCAACTCCAAGCAGACTGAGGGCGATCAGCACCAGCATTGCGCCGATCTTAGGCAGCGGGAGCGGGGTCAGATAGGGGGAGGGTCGAGATGGCAATTCGCAAGGCCAGACAACCGCTGGGTGCCTATTTCGACAGCCCAGGGCTTCGAGCCCATACACCCCCTAGAACAATCTGATCAGCAGGTTCAGCAGGATCGTCAGCGCGATCGAGATGACGATCGACCAGACAAGGCAGCCGGGCATGAAGCGCACC
>DATAPB010000002.1:0-2593 GCA_036265435.1 Solirubrobacterales bacterium
CACGAGGCGCGAGGCGGGGGCTACTGATTTGACTGCGGGGCCGGTGCTGGCTCTCTACAGGCGTTATCCCACCGGCCCGGTGGATTCGCCTCCATCCGATTTAACCGCTCGGGCGCTCAAGCCCTCTGGTTTCCGCGCGGACTCACAAGAGGACACAACGCAAGGAGACAACGATGGGTGCAAATGCAGACACAGTGAAGAGCGGTTGGGATGCCTTCGCAGACGGCGACATGGACGCTGCGGTATCGACGACGAGCGAGCAGGCCAGGATCGTCATTCCCGAGAGCCTGCCCTGGGGCGGCACCTACACCGGCCCGGCCGGCTTCAAGGAGATGATCGGCAAGTTCCTGTCGAACTTCGACGAGGTCCATCCGGAGCCCCAGCAGTTCCTCGAGGCAGACGGCGGCCACGTGCTGGTCACGGTCTCGGGCACCGGCACGACGAAGAGCGGCAACGAGCTCGGCGGCGACTCGATCTGGCTCTACAAGGTCGACGACGGCGAGATCTCCCACGCCGAGTTCTACGGCGACACCGCAACGGCGGTAGAGGCACTCCGCTAGCGGTAGGAGCGTGAGCCGGATCCCTCCGGCTCACGCTTCCGTTTCGCTGCCGGCCGATCCGACCGCGCGCTGCGCCATGGTGGGCGGGTGAGCGAGCGGGGCGAGAATCTCGCACAGGCGTCTTTTCCGGAGATGGAGGAGGCGAAGGCGGCGCTGCACGGGCTGGAGGGGCTCGAATCCGAGCCCTCGCGGGCCGTCCGCGCCTACGACGGTCCCAGCGACCCCGACGCCCTCCTCGCCCACCTCGGCCATGACGGCTTCCGCCCCGGGCAGCGCGAGCCCGTCGAGGCCGCGCTCGCCGGCCGCGATTCCCTTGTCGTGATGCCCACCGGCGGCGGCAAGAGCCTCTGCTACCAGCTCCCGGGTCTCGCTTCGGACGAGCTCACCATCGTCGTCAGCCCGCTGATCGCGCTGATGGCCGACCAGTGGCGGAGGTTGAGCGCTGACGGGCACCCGGCGGTGATGATCGCCTCGGGCCTGCCCGAGGAGGTGGCCCGTGACGCGATGGCGCAGATCCGCGACGGCCGGGCGCGGATCGTCTACTGCTCGCCGGAGCGCTTCGCCCAGCCCGGCTTCATGAACGCGGTCGGCCAGCGCGAGGTCGACCTGCTCGCCGTCGACGAGGCCCACTGCATCTCCGAGTGGGGCCATGACTTCCGGCCCGACTACCTGCGGCTGCCGAGGGTGCTCGAGCGGCTCGGGCGGCCGACGGTGATGGCCTGCACGGCCACGGCGACCCAGGATGTCTCGAACGAGATCGCCGAGCGCCTCGGCCTGCGCGACCCGCTCATGATCCGGGCGGGCTTCGACCGCCCCAACCTGAGCTTCGACACCGTCACCTTCGAGGGCAGGGGATCGAAGGCCCGCAAGCTCGCGATGCTGCTCCACGGCCTCCGCGACGAGGCCAACCGCCCGGCGATCGTCTACTGCGGAACACGCAAGGACACCGAGGAGGTTGCCCAGTCCCTGCGCGACGCAGGGCTGAGCGCCGCCGGCTATCACGCGGGCATGGACCCCGACGAGCGCGCCTCCGCCCAGCACCGCTTCATGACCGGGGACGCCGAGGTGATCACCGCCACCAACGCCTTCGGCATGGGAGTCGACAAGGCCAACGTCCGCTCGGTCTGGCACTGGGCGATCCCGACGAGCGTCGAGGCCTACTACCAGGAGGCCGGCCGCGCCGGCCGCGACGGCCTCCCCGCCCGGGCCGTCCTCCTCGCCGGCCGCTCCGACCTCGGCCGCCTGGTCCGCTTCATCCAGATGCGAGCGGTCGAGCCCGAGTCCGTCTCCCTCTACGTCCAGCGGCTCAGGGCCGGTTCCGACTCAGACGGCCAGCTCACCATCGATGCCCCGCGCGTCGACGAGGACCGGGTCAAGCTGGCGATCGCCGAGCGAGCCGGCGCCTTCGTGGTCGAGCCCGCCCCCGGCGGCCGCCTGGAGCTCCGCTTCAACGGCCGCATCGACATGACCGCGGCTCGATCCGCCTGCAAGGCGGCCACCGACCGTTCCTGGCGCGCCTACCGCGCGGTCGAGTCATTCAGCTTCGGCGAGAGCTGCCGGCGTCGGAGGCTGCTCGACCACTTCGGGGACTCGACGCCGGGAGCCCCGGAGGGGCGCTGCTGTGACGTCTGCGATCCGGAGTCATGGCTGCCGGCGCCCGAGGAGCTCGAGGTGATGGCGAAGCGCCGACGCTCGAAGTCAGCACCGCCCCCGGCCGATCTCTCACGCGAGGACGAGCAGCTGCTCGAGTCGCTCAGGGCCTGGCGCCTTCGAGCCGCGGGCGGAAAGCCCGCCTACACGGTCGCCAACAACCGAACTCTCGAGGCGATCGCCTCCGAGCACCCGGCCGACCTGGATGCCCTGGCGGAGATCCACGGCGTGGGCCCGGCGTTCCTGAAGCGCCACGGCACCGACGTGCTCGAGTTGATTGCCGCCTAGCTGCGGCGCCCTACCATCCCGCGCCCCATGCCCCGCCGTTCCGACCTCCGCAACGTCGCGATCATCGCCCACGTCGATCACGGGAAGACGACGCT
>DATAPB010000003.1:0-3905 GCA_036265435.1 Solirubrobacterales bacterium
CGGCTCGTTCGCGGCAGCGGGGCTGGTGCTCGCCTGCTACTCGCTGGCGGCGGCCGGGTCGCTGCCGATACAGGGTCGCGTGATAGACCGCATCGGGCAGACCGCGGTGATCGTGATCGTGACCGTGATCAACGCCCTGGCGTTCGGGGCCCTCATTCCCCTTGCAGCTGCGAACGCACCGGTTGTGGCGATGGCCTTGGCGGGCCTCATCGCTGGGCTGACCACACCGCCTATCGGGTCCTCCATGCGGAGCCTGTGGACGGGCCTCGTTCCCGAGCCGGGGCTGCGACAGGCCGCCTTCACCGTTGATGCCGTGGCTATCGACGTCGCCTGGATCCTCGGTCCGTCGCTGGCCGCGGGGGTGATCGCGGCGGCATCGCCGTCAGCCGCGGTGGGGGTGTGCGTCGGTCTCAGCCTGCTCGGATCCGCTGTCTTCGCCGGCTCATGGGCGTCGCGGACCTGGCGAGGGGTTCCGGCGCACGAGCGACAGTCGGGCCCGCTGCGTTCCCCGGGGGTCCTGGTGTTGATGGGCGCAGGCCTGGGGGTCGGGATCATGGTCGGGGCGATCGAGATCTCCATCACGGCCTTCGCGTCGGAACACGGAGCCGCCGAGCTGGGCGGGATCCTGGTCGCCATCCAGGCCGTCGGCAGCGCCCTCGGCGGCCTCTGGTTCGGGGCGCGGAATTGGCGGACTCCCGCAGGTGAGCGGCTGCCGGCGATCTCGCTCATCTTCGCCCTCAGCGTGCTGCCGCTGGTCGCCGTGCCGTCGGTGGCTGCGGCCTTCCCGCTGATGGCCCTCAGCGGCATCGCCCTGGCGCCCACCATCTCGGTGATCTACCTGCTGCTCGATTCCCTGGCACCCCGGGGAACCGCCGTCGAGGCCACCGGTTGGGTGCTCACGGCGATTATCGTCGGCGCGGCTCTCGGCAACGGCGCGGCGGGCGTCGCGGTGACCGAGGCCAGCCCGCACCTCGGACTCGCCGTGGGCCTGGCGGGCGGGTTGGTCACGCTGGGCGCGGCCTGGATTGGGCGTCATAGCCTGCACGAGCCGGTCCCCCGGGAACAACCGTTCGCCCGCGTACACTCGATGTGATGGCCCCATCGGAGCGAATAGTCATCCGCGGGGCGAGGGAGCACAACCTCAAGGACGTCGACCTCGAGCTGCCTCGCAACGCCCTGATCGTGATCACCGGCCTCTCCGGCTCCGGTAAGTCGAGCCTTGCGTTCGACACGATCTACGCCGAGGGGCAGCGCCGCTACGTCGAGTCGCTCTCGGCCTACGCGCGCCAGTTCCTCGGCTTGATGGAGAAGCCGGACGTCGACTCCATCGATGGCCTCTCGCCGGCGATCTCGATCGACCAGAAGACGACCTCGCGGAACCCGCGCTCCACGGTCGGCACGGTGACCGAGATCTACGACTACCTGCGCCTGCTCTGGGCGCGGATCGGGAAGCCCCACTGCCCCGAGTGCGGCGAGCCGATCGAGGGGCAGTCGATCGAGCAGATCACCGACCGTGTGATGACCCTGGACGAGGGGACGCGCTTCATGGTGATGGCGCCTGTCGTCCGTGGCCGCAAGGGCGAGTTCGAGAAGCTCTTCGAGCAGTTCCGCCTCGAGGGCTACAGCCGCGTCCGCGTGGACAACGAGCTCCGCCGCCTCGACGAGCAGATCAAGCTCGACAAGAAGTACAACCACGACATCTCGGTGGTCGTCGACCGCCTGGTGATGAAGGGGGACCTCCGGCGCCGGCTCTCCGAGTCCGTCGAGGCGGCCGCAGCGTTGGCGGGAGGGGTCGTGGAGGTGGAGGTGCTCGCCGAGGGCAGCACGGGCGAGGCGAAGGAACGGGAGTCGGGCGAGAACGTCGGGGGCGTGAAGGGCGCGAAGGGTGCGGGCGAGCTTCCCGAGGGGGTGGCCGACCGCCTGACCTTCAGCGAGCGCTTCGCCTGTCTCAACTGTGGCACCTCGATCCCCGAGCTCGAGCCGCGGATCTTCTCCTTCAACTCGCCGCACGGCGCCTGCGAGCGCTGCCACGGCCTCGGCTTCCAGCGGGTCGTCGACCCCGAGCTGGTGGTCCCGGATCCCACCCTGTCCCTGAGGGAGGGTGCCCTACAGCCGTGGCGCACCGGCCACTCCCGGTATTGGAAGCGCCTGATCGAGGCGGTCGCCGAGGACTACGGCGTCGACACCGATACGCCCTGGCAGGACCTCTCCGACGAGGACCGCGAGATCTTCCTCTACGGCACCGGCGGTGAGCGCCACAAGGTGAGCTACACGAACCGCTTCGGGCGCCGGCGCTCCTACAGCGTCCGCTTCGAGGGAATCGTCAACAACCTCGAGCGCCGCTACGGCGAGACCGACTCCGACTCGGTCCGCGAGCGGGTCGAGGGCTACATGGCGGAGCAGCCCTGCCCGGTCTGCAGGGGAGCCCGGCTACGGCCGGAGAGCCTCGCGGTCAAAGTCGGCGGGATCTCGATCCACGAGTACACGGAGATGTCCGCGAGGGCGTCGCTTGCCTGGATCGAGGAGCTCGAGATGACCGACACCGAGCGGGCGATCGCCCGGCTGCTGGTCCGGGAGATCACCGAGCGGCTCGCCTTCCTCGACAACGTCGGCGTCGGCTACCTCAATCTCGCTCGCTCCGCGCGCACCCTGTCCGGCGGGGAGGCGCAGCGGATCAGGCTCGCGACGCAGATCGGCTCGAGCCTGGTGGGAGTGCTCTACATCCTCGACGAGCCCTCGATCGGGCTGCACCAGCGGGACAACGCGAAGCTGATCAAGACGCTCGAGCGCCTGCGCGACCTCGGCAACACCGTGATCGTCGTGGAGCACGACGAGGGCACGATGCGCTCGGCGGACCACCTCGTGGATCTCGGCCCCGGCGCCGGCGAGCACGGGGGGCACGTGATCGCCGAGGGGACGCCGCGGGACGTGGAAGCGGATCCGGCATCGCTCACCGGCCAGTACCTCGCGGGCAAGCGCCAGATCGACGTCCCGGAGAGGCGCCGGAAGCCGCGCGGCGAGCTCGTCGTCCGGGGCGCTCGCCAGCACAACCTCAAGCGGATCGACGTGCCGATCCCCCTCGGGGTCTTCTGTTGCGTCACCGGTGTCTCCGGGTCCGGCAAGTCGACGCTGATCAACGAGACGCTGTACCCGGCGGTCGCCAACCGGTTGCACCAGGCGAAGCTGCGGCCGGGGGCGCACGACCGGATCGACGGCATCGAGAAGGTCGACAAGATCATCAACATCGACCAGTCGCCGATCGGCCGCACGCCGCGGTCCAACCCGGCGACCTACACCAACGTCTTCGACCACATCCGCCAGCTCTACGCGCAGACGCGCGAGGCCCGGGCCCGCGGGTACAAGCCCGGCCGGTTCAGCTTCAACGTCAAGGGCGGGCGCTGCGAGGTCTGCCGCGGCGACGGCCAGATCAAGATCGAGATGCACTTCCTGCCGGACGTCTACGTGCCGTGCGAGCAGTGCCACGGCAAGCGCTACAACCGCGAGACGCTGGAGATCCGGTTCAAGGGCAAGTCGATCGCGGATGTCCTCGACATGTCGGTGGCGGACGCCTGCGACTTCTTCAAGGACATCCCGAAGATCTCCCGGCGGCTGGACACGCTGCAGGACGTCGGGCTCGACTACATCCGGCTCGGTCAGCCCGCGACGCAGCTCTCCGGCGGCGAGGCGCAGCGGGTGAAGCTCGCCACCGAGCTGTCCAAGGTCGCGACCGGCGACACGCTCTACATCCTCGACGAGCCGACCACCGGCCTGCACTTCGCCGACGTCCAGCGGCTGCTCGACGTGCTGGACCGCCTGGTCGACGCGGGCAACACGGTGATCGTGATCGAGCACAACCTCGACGTGATCAAGACCGCCGACCGGATCATCGACCTCGGGCCTGATGG
>DATAPB010000004.1:0-18086 GCA_036265435.1 Solirubrobacterales bacterium
CGTGCGCGGTGACCCGATCCACGGCAAGGACGCCGAGGTGCGGCACGACGGCAAGGCGATCTACGACGGGCTCTCCAACCCGTTGGTTGCGGGGCGATACCACTCGCTGATCGCCGACCCCGATCTGCCCGATGAGCTCGAGGTGACCTCCACCTACGAGGACGTGGTGATGGGCGTCCGCCACCGCGAGCTGCCGGCCGAGGGAGTGCAGTTCCACCCCGAGTCGGTGCTCACGCCGCAGGGCAAGCGGCTCCTGGCTAACTTCCTCGGCGCCTAGGGAGCACCGGAATGCCGAACGACATCCTCACCCGCGCGATCGACGAGATCTGCGCCGGTACGCATCTGACCGCCGACCACACCTCCGCCGCGCTCGCGGAGATCATGGAGGGCCGGACGAGCGAGGTGCAGACCGCCGCCTTCCTGATCTCCCTGCGCGCTAAGGGCGAGACCGTCTCGGAGCTGGTCGGCCTTGCCCGCACGATGCGATCGCTCGCGGCTCATGTCGAGATCGACGAGCCCGGCCTGGTCGACACGGCCGGCACGGGCGGAGGCCCGACGACCTTCAACATTTCGACCACTGCGGCGCTGATCGCAGCCGGGGCCGGCTGCAAGGTGGCCAAGCACGGCAACCGTTCGGCGACCAGCAGGTCAGGCTCCGCCGATGTCCTCGAGGCACTCGGCGTCGACATCGCTCTCTCTCCTGGCGAGGTCGCCACCTGCATCGAGGAGATCGGCTTCGGCTTCATGTTCGCGCCGAAGCACCATCAGGCGATGGCGCACGTCGTGCCAGTGCGCAAGGAGCTCGCGGTTCGCACGATCTTCAACTTCCTCGGTCCCCTCACGAACCCGGCCGGCGCGACCGCGCACCTGCTCGGCGTCTCCGACCGCGCCTACCAGGAGATCATCGCCGACGCCCTCCTCCAGCTCGGCTGCGCGCGGGCGCTTGTGGTCTCGGCCGACGACGGCATCGACGAGCTCAGCATCGCCTCGCGGACGCGGGTGATCGAGGTCGCGGACGGCGGGACCGAGGAATGGTTCGTCGAGGCCACGGAGCTCGGCCTCGAGGCTGCGCCGCTCGACGCCATTCCGGGTGGCGAGCCGTCCGAGAACGCCGCCGTCATCAGGTCCGTGTTCGCAGGCGAGGCTGGTCCCGCCCGCGACGTGTCGATGCTGAACGCCGGGGCCGCGATCTACGTCGCCGGGGGCGCCGCCGACCTCGCGGACGGTGTTGCGAAGGCGACCGAGGCGGTCGACTCGGGCGCGGCGCGCGACGTGCTCGAGCGCCTGGTGGCCCGCTCCCGCGAGCTCTCCGGCGCGAGCTAAGGTCCCACGGATGAGATGGGCATGATCGAAGAGCTGGTCGGGGCCGCGCGGGCGGGTGTGGAGCAGCGACGCACTCAGGTCCCTCTGGAGGCCCTGGAGAGTCGGCTGGGCGAGCGACCCGAGCAGCGCCCGTTCGGGGAGGCGCTCACCCGGCCGGGCCTTTCCGTGATCGCCGAGTTCAAGCGCCGCTCTCCCAGCGCCGGGGAGATCCGGGCTGCCTCGCCGGCGAAGCTCGCGAGCGCGTACGAGCAGGGTGGGGCGGCAGCCGTCTCGGTGCTCACGGATCAGGCCCACTTCGGGGGCTCGCTCGAGGATCTCGTCGAGGCGCGCCAAGCCTGCGAGCTTCCGATCCTGCAGAAGGACTTCATCGTCGACCGCTATCAGCTCTACGAGGCCGCGCTCGCCGGCGCCGACGCGATCCTGCTGATCGTGGCGGCGCTCGACCCGGGCACACTCGCCGCCCTCCACACTGAGGCCCGGAGCCTCGACCTCGACTGCCTGGTCGAGGTTCACAAGGAGCACGAGCTCGAGAGAGCGCTCGACGCCGACGCCGACGTGATCGGGATCAACAACCGGAATCTCGACGACATGACCGTCGACGTCCAGACGACCTTCGAGCTGATCACCGATGTCCCGGCGGGCAAGACGGTGGTCTCGGAGAGTGGGATCTCGGATCGGGTGACGCTGCAGGAGCTCGCCGACGTCGGCGTCGACGCGGTGTTGATCGGCGAGGCGCTGATGAGAGCCGAGGATCCCGCGGCGAAGGTGAGGGAGTTGATCGCCGACGAGGACTCCACCCGCGAGCACTTCCTCTAGGCCGCCACCCCTCCCGGAGACAGGCCGTACCGGAACTCTTATGGAACCGGTAGAGCGGGCTTAGAGACGATTAAGCGCCCGCACCGACACTGCCTCGCGTGCAGAGCGTCAAGAAATTCTTCTCGACGAGTTTCGGATCCGCCGTCGCCGGCGGACTCGTCGTTCTCATCTGCGGCCTCATCCTGATCCAGGCCGGGGTCGTCGACACGAGCGATGACTCCTCCTCCGGCGTCATCGCGCCCGCCGCCCTCGCCAAGCCCGCGAGCAACTCTTCGAGCAAGGGCCTCACCGTCCACGACATCTATCAGCGCGATGCCGGGGGCGTGGCCTTCATCAGCTCGCAGATCGTCCAGCAGACCCAGTCCGTCTTCGGGTTCCCGCAGCAGCAGCAGAGCACCGCGACGGGCTCGGGCTTCCTCATCGACAATGACGGCCACATCCTCACCAACGCCCACGTCGTCGATGGCGCGAAGCGCGTCGACGTCCAGCTCGGTGATGGCGCCACGCAGCAGGCCCAGATCGTCGGAACCGACCCGTCCACCGATATCGCCCTGCTCAAGGTCGACAACACCGAGGGCGTCAACCCGGTGCCGCTCGGCGATTCGACGAAGGTGCAGGTCGGCGACCCCGTCGTCGCGATCGGCAACCCCTTCGGCCTCGACCGAACGGTCACCACCGGCATCGTCTCCGCGCTCCAGCGCCAGATCCAGGCGCCCAACGGCTTCTCGATCAGCGACGTCATCCAGACGGACGCGGCGATCAACCCCGGCAACTCGGGCGGCCCGCTGATCGACGGCAACGGTCAGGTGATCGGGATCAACTCCCAGATCGAGAGCCAGAGCGGCGGCAACGAGGGTGTCGGCTTCGCCGTCCCGATCAAGACCGCTGCCGACGTCGTCTCGCAGCTCGAGAACGGCGGCCAAGTCCAGCGCGCCTATCTCGGGATCAGCGGCGGCGATATCACGCCGAGCATCGCCCAGGCCCTGAACCTGCCGGTCCAGCAGGGCGTGCTGGTCGAGCAGGTTCTGAGCGGCGGCCCCGCCGACGACGCCGGCATCAAGGGCGCGACCGGGCAGGCGACGATCGGCGGGCAGACCGTGCCGATCGGCGGCGACATCATCACCAAGGTCGAGGGCAAGCAGATCACCGGCATGGACGAAATCATCTCCGCGGTGAACAGCAAGAAGCCGGGCGACGAGATCACCCTTACGGTCTGGCGGGACGGTCAGCAGAAGGACGTCACGGTCAAGCTCGGCGACCGGCCCGCGCACGCGCAGGACTCGAACTCCAGCACCCAGCCGTAGCGCCTCGCGGCTCCGCGAAGCCGCGAAGAGCCCGGATTTGTCGCCTTTGCTCCGCATACCGGAGCAAACGCGACACGCCGCCGGATCGCCGGACCAATGGGCTCAAGGAGAATGCGGGCCAGCGTCCCCAGGGACGGCGAGGCGTCTCAGTGCCGCGAGAGCCCACCCGGCGTGCTTCGGGGACGGTGAGAGCCGATCTGCCCGACCAAGGAGGACGAGATGGGATTCGATCAGTACCACGAGCCTGCAGCCGAGCTGAGCGCGGAGACCCGGACCTTTGCCCGCATGATTGCCTCACTGACGGAGGAGGCCGAGGCAATTGGCTGGTACGAGCAACGGATATCGGTGGAGCCCGACGAGCAAGCGCGGGCGATCATGGGGAACGCTCAGCAGGAGGAGTTCAAACACTTCGCAATGGATCTGGAGTTTCTGACCCGCCACGCTTCGAAATGGCGAGTCGCGCTCCAGAAGACCCTCTTCGTCGAAGGCGACATTGTCGAGGCCGGTGCGCGGGCCGAGGAGGCTGAAGAAGAAGCGGGCTGACGAATCGGCGTCCTGGCGGTCGGATTGCCGCCCGGACTTCAATTCACTTCGAGGGCGCTGCCCCAGTGCATGCAGATAGCGGGCTGCTCTAGGCGGCCGTTGGCACCTTGACGACGCCATGTTCGATCAGGCTCTCGCCGGTCTCGGCGATCGTGTCCTCGATCGGACGAGGCGACCAGCCGAGCAGGCTCCGGGCCCGTTCGGAGCTGAGGTCGGTCCGCTTGCCCAGAGTGCCGACGATCGAGCGGATGCCGCCATCGAAGAGAGCCATGCCGCGGACGAGCAGGTCCGGAATGGTCCGGGTCGGCACCTTTGAGGCCTGATCGCCGAGCCGTTCTTTCAGAATCTCGCCGGCCTCGGCCATCCAGAGCCACTGGGTGACGGCGATGAATCGCTTGCCGCCGGCCTCGGGCGACGTCATCGCCCTGATCTCGAGGTCGGCGACATCGCGGACATCGACGAAGTTGAACCCCAGCCTCGGCACCCCCGGCGAGCCCTTCAGGAGGCGCTCGACCGCCTGGATCGAGTAGGACGTGTCGTCGTGCAGGACGGGGCCGATGATCGCTCCCGGGTTGACGACCGCCAGACGGTCCTCGGCGCCGCGCTCCTGGACCAGGTCCCAGGCAGCTCGTTCGGCGATTGCCTTGGAGCGCACGTAGGGGGTCAGGCCGTCGGCGTCCGGGTCGGTCCAGTCCTCCTCCGTGAGCGCTCTCTGCTCGGCGCCCTTCGCGAGCCTGATCGCGGCGATCGAGGAGGTGGCGACCACCCGCTTCACACCGTGGTCGAGGGCCTTGCCGAGCACGCGCAGCGTGCCCTCGCGTGCGGGGCGAATCAGCTCGTCGGGGTCCTTCGGCTGGTTCGGCGGGAAGGGGGAGGCCACGTGCAGGACGTAGTCGGCGCCTTCGATGACGTTGTCCCAGTGGTCATCGCTCATCAGGTCCGCCTGATGGATGGTCAGGTGGCGGGCGGGATCGACCTGCGAGGCGACTGCATCGTGCACCTCGGGCTCGCGAGCCGCGGTCCGGATGGTCGTCCGCACTCGGTACCCCCGGCGAATCAGTTCGACGATGCACCAGCCGCCGAGATAGCCGGATCCGCCGGTGACCAGGACGGTCTTGCCCTCTCCCTCGGCCATTGTCCTAGTCCATCACACCGGTGGCGCGATCGGGCGCCATCACCTCGATAGAACGATTTGGCTTCGCGAAGACCACCTGCACGTCGCGCAGGCGGCGCTCCCGGAAGCCGGCCTCGCTCATCGCCAGCCAGAGAGTCCAGAGCCGGCGGAACCCCTCGTCGTAGCCGAGCTCGGCAGCCAGGTCGGTGTTGGCGATGAAGCGCTCCCGCCAGAGCTCGAGCGTTCGTGCGTAGTGCGCCCCGATCTCCTCCAGCCAGACCATGCTCATGTCCGTCTCGCGCGCCACACAGCGCTCGATCACCTCGACCGACGGCAGGCAGCCGCCAGGGAAGATGAGGACGTTGGAGAAGCTCCGCGCACGCTTCTCCATCTCGTAGAGCCGGTCGTCGATGACGATCGCCTGGAGGAAGAAGAGGCCGTCGGGCTCGAGCAGCTCCGCGCACCGGGCGAAGAAGGTGTCGAAGTACTGCCAGCCCACCGCCTCGATCATCTCCAGCGAGACGAGCTTGGAGTAGCGGCCGCGCAGGTCGCGGTAGTCGTCGAGCAGGACGGTCACCCGGTCCTCGACCCCAGCGTCCTGAATCCGCCTGAGCGCGCCTTCGCGCTGTTCCTGGGAGATGGTCGTCGTGGTCACTCGGCAGCCGTAGCGGCTCGCGGCGTGGGCGGCCATCGCGCCCCAGCCGCTGCCGATCTCGAGCAGATGGTCGTCCGCGCAGAGCTCGAGCGCCTGGCAGACCCGCTCCAGGCGGTGCTCCTGCGCCTCGGCGAGGGTCGCGTCGGGATTGGGGAAGACGGCGGACGAGTACATCATCGACTCGTCGAGGTAGAGGGCGAAGAGGTCGTTGCCCAGGTCGTAGTGCGCGGAGATGTGCCGCCGCGCGGCCCGCTTGCTGTTCCGCGGGACTCTCCAGATCGCCCGCTGGAGGGGCGCGAGCACGGGCTGGAGGCGGCGCCGCCAGCGGTCCAGCCCGCCCATGTTCCGCACCGCGATCCGCGCCACCGCGACCAGGTCGTCGCAGTCCCAAACGCCGTCGCGGTAGGCCTCGCCGAGCCCGACGCTGCCGCCCAGCATCGCCCGGTAGAAGTGCGGCGAGTGGACCTCGAGCGTTGCCGACAGCTCCGCGCTCGGTTGGCCGAAGCTGAGCCGCCGCCCGGTCGGCTCGATCAGATCGAGCCGACCGTCGCGGATGCCCGAGAGGGCCCGGAGAGCCAGCCGCCGGCACGCGCCCTCGATCGCGGTCATCACTCGCAGCCTACTGCCGGCAGGGCCTCTCGCAGGGGGAGATCGGCGGGACGCTTACCCTTGACGCATGACCAAGGTCAAGGTCTGCGGAATGACCAGCCTCGCCGACGCCGAGCACGCGGCGAGCCACGGCGCCTGGGCGATCGGGCTCATCCACCATCCGGAGAGCCCGCGCTACGTACAGCCGGGCGTCGCCGAGGAGATCGGCGCGGCGCTGAAGCGGCGCTGTGAGATCGCCGGTGTATTCGTCAACTCCACGCTCGACGACGTGATCGACGCGGCGGAGCGGGAGAACCTCACGTTGCTCCAGTTTCACGGCGAGGAGGGCCCGTCGTTCTGCGTCGAAGCCGGGCGGCGCACCGGAGCCAAGGTGATCAAGGCGATGCGCGTCACCAGCGCTGCGGACATCAGGGCGGCCGAGGTGTTTCGGACCGACTTCCATCTCTTCGACGCCTACTGGCACGGAGTCCACGGCGGGACCGGTCAGAGCTTCGATTGGGACCTGGTGGCCAAGCGCCGCTCGAAGGTGCCGATGATCCTGGCGGGCGGGCTGAATGCGGAGAACGTCGCCGGCGCCATCGACCTGGTGCGGCCGTTCGCCGTAGACGTGGTGAGCGGCGTGGAGTCCGAACCGGGCCGCAAGGACCCCTCCGAGGTCGAGGCGTTCCTGGAGGCGGCGGGCGTCCAGCTGTCGTCGCGAGCCGCGTCCCGATGACCCCGGCGGTGGAGGAGCGCTTCGGTCGCTACGGGGGTCGCTTCGTCCCCGAGACGCTGATCGCCGCGCTCGACGAGCTCAGCGCGGCGTGGGCCGAGGCGCGCGAGGACCAGGGCTTCCAGACGGAGCTGGCCGGCCTGATGCGGGACTTCGTCGGCCGGCCGACGCCCCTCTACTTGGCCGAACGCCTATCGGCGCGGGTCGGCCGCCGTGTCTATCTGAAGCGTGAGGACCTGGCCCACACCGGCGCTCACAAGATCAACAACGCCGTGGGGCAGGCGCTGCTCGCGCGGCGGATGGGGAAGACACGGGTGATCGCGGAGACCGGCGCCGGCCAGCACGGCGTCGCCACGGCCACTGCCTGCGCCCTCTTCGGGCTCGAATGCGCGGTCTACATGGGGACCGAGGACATCCGGCGACAGGCTCCGAACGTCGAGCGGATGAAGCTGCTCGGCGCGGAGGTCATCCCGGTCGATGCCGGCGCCAGGACGCTGAAGGAGGCGGTCAGCGCCGCGATCCGCGACTGGGTCGCCTCGGTGGAGAACACGCACTACGTGATCGGCTCGGTCGTCGGGCCCGCGCCCTACCCGGCATTGGTTCGTGACCTCCAGCGGGTGATCGGCGACGAGGCCCGCTCGCAGGCGCTCGAGGCGGAAGGTGCACTGCCGGACCGGGTGATCGCCTGCGTCGGCGGCGGCTCCAACGCGATCGGCAGCTTCCACGCCTTCCTGGACGACCCGGTCCAGCTGATCGGGATCGAGGCCGGGGGAGAGGGCCTCGAGACCGGCCGCCACGGCGCCTCGCTGGCCGCCGGCGGCACGGGCGTGCTCCATGGCGCCTTCTCGGCGGTGCTCGAGGATGAGCAGGGGCAGATCCTGGAAGCCCATTCGGTCTCCGCCGGCCTCGACTATCCCGGCGTCGGCCCGGAGCACGCCTACCTGCGTGACTCCGGGCGAGCGACCTACGACACCTCGACGGACGCCGAGTCCCTGCGCGCCTTCCGCGAGCTGGCGCGACTCGAGGGCATCATCCCGGCGCTGGAGCCCAGCCACGCCGTCGCCTGGCTGCTCAGGGAGGGCGGAGAAGGGGACGGCTTCGACGTTCTGACGCTCTCCGGCCGCGGCGACAAGGACATGGACGAGGTGACGGCCAAGCTCGCGGCTACGGATGCCTGACGGGACGACGACCGAGACCGGTGCCGCGCGCATCGAAGCGGCCTTCGCGGCGGCGCGAGACGGGGGCCGTGCGGCCCTGATGCCGTACCTGATGGGGAGCTTTCCGGACGAGGAGACGGCCACGGCCGTCGCGAGCGCCTACGCCGACTCGGGCGCGGATCTGATCGAGCTGGGGGTGCCGTTCTCGGACCCGCTGGCGGATGGGCCGACGATCCACGCCGCCGATACGGCGGCGCTCGCGGCCGGAGCGACGCTCGAGTCCGTGCTGGAGACGTGCGCCGCGGTGGGCGGGCGGATCCCGGTCGCGTTGATGATCTACGCGAACATGGTGCTGGCCGCGGGCCCCGTCGAGTTCGCCGAGCGAGCGGCCGGCGCGAAGGCGTCGGGCGTGATCGTCCCCGACCTGCCGCTGGAAGAGCAGGAGCCGATCCGGGAAGCGCTCGAGCCGCAGGGGCTCGCACTCATCCCGTTGATCGCGCCCACGACGCCGGTCGAGCGGCGCGCCCGGATCTGCGCCCAGGCCCAGGGGTTCGTCTATCTCGTCTCGACCGTGGGCGTGACCGGTGAGCGCGAGCAGCTGCCGTCCGAGCTCAGTGAGTTGATCGCGGCCGCCAAGGGTGAGGCGAGCGTCCCGGTGGCGGTCGGCTTCGGCATCTCGACGCCCGAGCAGGCGGCCACCGTGGGAGAGCATGCCGACGGCGTGATCATCGGCACGAGGCTCGTGCGAGCTGTCGAGGACGCTCCCGATCGGGATGCCGCCGTGGCCGCGGTCACCGACTTCCTGCGCGCCACCCGGGACGCCCTCTCCAGATAGGCTTCCGCGCGTGCAGGTGGTCCTCTTCACGGTGCTCGGCGCGTGCGCGATGGTGATCGGCTACGCCCTGGGAATCCCCGGGCCCGTCGACGGCCTGCTCTTCCTGGGCGGGGTCTTCACCGGCGCGCTGCTGCGGGTGGCCCGCCCGATCATCGACTGGGCCACCCGGCCTTAGTCTGCCGGATCACTCCGTTCCGGCCACCTTCCGCAGCAGGTCGCGGAAGCTGACGAGCTCGCTCGTCGTCAACCGCGAGAACCCGGGCTGATGCTCGTCCATGCATTTCGCGAGCGTCGTCTTCCTCTCGCGCCCTTTCCGGGTGAGCGAGACCAGCCGTCTGCGGCGGTCCCGTTCGGCCGGCACTCGCCGGGCCAACCCGCGGCGCTCCAGCTTCGTCAGCAGGGTGGATGCGTTCGCCGGATCGACGCCGAGCCGGCGCGCCAGACCGCCGGTGGAGGCGTCGCCGTCCTCGTCGAGCAGCCAGATCAGTTGAGCCTCGGCCGGCGCGAGTTCGAGCCGGTCAGCGCAGCTGACGAAGCCGCCACGGAACGTTCGCACCACGCCGCTCATCAGGACGGCGATCTCCGCGCCCGCTCGCTCGCGCCTGCCGTGGTCTGGATTCATTAGCTTTTAGTTTACCTATAAACTCATAGATAATCTAGTCGGCCTCTCAAGCCAAAGGAGGCCACCCATGGACACCGTCATCCTGATCGTCACGTTCGTCCCGCTCGTCCTGCGAGTCGGCTGGGCCGTCTGGTCCCGCCGCCGGCCGCGGCGCTCCTCGACGTAGGCTGTCCACGTGCCGAGCGAGAGCTTCGAGGTCCGGGCGGTCGGTAGGGTCGAATCGCCACTGGACGAGATGGAGTCCGCGCCCAGGCAGGGGGATGAGGGAGCTCCCGACGTCTGGATCGAATTCGACCCGGATGTGCTGGACGCGCTGGTGGGCGTGGAGCCCGGTGACCGGGTGGTCATCCTGAGCTGGCTCGACCGCGCGGATCGGGAGGTTCTGACGGTCCACCCGCGCGGCGACGCCTCCCGGCCGCCGACCGGAGTCTTCGCCACCAGGTCGCACCACCGGCCCAACCCGGTCGGGCTGCATCCCGTTGAGGTCCTGGAGATCGAGGGGCCGCGGGTGAAGGTGAGCGGCCTGGAGGCTCTCGACGGAACGCCGGTGATCGACGTCAAGCCGGTCCTCGAGGGCGAGATCACCGACCGCTGAGCAGGAGCGGTCGCGTCGGTAGATTGATCGAGTGCGGATAGGCGTGCTCACCGGAGGCGGCGACTGCCCGGGGCTGAACGCGGTGATCCGGGCGATCGTCCGCAAGGGGGTGGGGGAGTACGGCCACCAGTTCCTCGGCTATCGCGATGGCTGGCGGGGGCCGCTCGAGCGCGACAGCCGGCCCCTCGGCATTCCCGAGGTTCGCGGCATCCTGCCGAAGGGAGGGACGATCCTCGGCTCCTCCCGCACCAACCCGTTCAAGGAGGACGACGGCGCCGAGAGGATCGCCGAGAACCTGAAGGCGGATGGCGCCGACGGCCTGATCGCGATCGGGGGCGAGGACACCCTCGGCGCCGCGTCGCAGCTGTTCGGGCGCGGCGTCAACGTCGTCGGCGTCCCGAAGACGATCGACAACGATCTCTCCGCCACCGACTACACCTTCGGCTTCGACACCGCGGTCAACATCGCGATGTCCGCGATCGACCGCCTCCACACGACCGCGGAGAGCCATCGGCGGACGCTGATCTGTGAGGTGATGGGCCGCAACGCCGGCTGGATCGCGTTGCACGCCGGGCTGTCAGGCGGCGCCAACGTGATCCTGATTCCCGAGTTCGAATTCGACCTCGATCGCGTCACCGACTACATCGTCCGCCGGTTCGAGAGTCAGTACTCGCCGATCGTGGTCGTCGCCGAGGGAGCGCAGCCGGTGGGCGGCGTCCCCTCCGGCGACGGTGCGCCGACCGATTCCTTCGGGCACGTCCGCCTGGGCGGGATCGCGAACTGGCTCGAGGGCGAGATCGAGCAGCGGACCGGCCACGAGGCGCGGGCCACGGTGCTCGGCCACGTCCAGAGGGGAGGCACACCGACGGCCTTCGACCGCGTGCTGGCAACGCGTTTCGGCCTGCATGCGATCGACGCGGCGCACGAGGGACAGTGGGGAAAGATGACTGCGCTCCGCAGCACCGACATCAAGCTGGTGGATCTGTCCGAGGCCACCGCCGAGCTGAAGACCGTCCCCGAGTCGCTCTACCGCGAGGCCGAGGTCTTCTTCGGCTAGCCGTGTGAGGCGCACCGCGCTAGCGGCGCTGCTGCTTCTCCTCGGCGCCACCGGATGCAGCGTGACCGGCAGCTCGAGGATCGAGGCGCCGGTGGCGGTCTACGTCAGCCTGCCGCTGACGGGCCCACGAGGCGCCGATGGGCGCGATGCCGCCGACGGGGCGCGCCTGGCCCTCGAGGAGGCGCGGGGCAGGGCCGGGTCGCTGGCGGCCCAGGCCCACTTTCTCGACGACGCAAGGGGGAGGGCCTGGGACCCCGTGACGGTCGGAGCGAACGCGCGCACGGCGGTGCAGGATCACACCACGGCGGCCTACATCGGCGAGCTCGATTCCGAGCCCACCCGGAACTCCGCTCCGATCACCAACCAGGCGGGGATCGTCCAGGTCTCACCGGGCGCGGGCGCCGTCGACCTGACCGCCCCTGCCGCCGGCTATCCCGACTCGCCCGACCGCTACCGGCCGTCTGGCGACGTCAGCTTCGCCCGGACGGTCCCGTCGGACGAGCTCGTCGTCGACGCCGCCGCCACCTGGGCATCCGAGCTGGGTGTGACCAGCGCGGCGGTCACCTCCGACGGCACGCCCTTCGAGAACCTCGCCGCGAGCGAGTTCAAATCGGCCGCCGCCGAGCATGGTGTCGCGGTCAGCGCCGGCAAGCCCCAAGGGGCGGTGGCGGTGGCGCCGGAGGGTACCGAGCGCGCCGTCTACGAGCCGGCCACCTCTCGGCTGAGGATCTACGGCAAGCGGGCGCAGGCCCTGCAGCTCAGCCCGCAGCTCGATCCGAAGCTGCTCCCCGACAAGCAGTTCGACACACGGTTCGCCCAGCGCTTTCATCGCAATCCGGGGCCGTCCGCCGCTTACGGCTACGAGGCCATGGCCCTCGTTCTGCAGGGCATTCGCGAGGCCGGCACCGATGCCTCGTCCTTCCGGGACGACGTGCGAACGGCCGTGATCGGCGCACACCGTGACGACACGGTGCTGGGCAGCTACTCGATCACGTCGGAGGGCGACACCACGGAGTGCATGATCCAGCGCTACCGGATCGATCGCGCCGGGACGATCGCCGCCGGCACCGGGGGCCCGAGTGCGGAGGTCCTGGTTCCGCTCGGGGCTCCCTGCCCGACCCGCTAGCGCGCGGAGGGGTCCTCGATGACCGGTTCGCCGCTGATCACCGAGGAGACCCAGTCCCGGATCTCCGGGATCAGGGCGGGGTGGATGCCGTGCTGCATCGGCGTCTCCCGATAGGTGGTCGTCAGGCCGGCCGCCTCGAGCTTCTGACCGGCCTGCCTCCCGAACTCGACCGGGATGACCGGGTCGTACGCCCCGTGCGTGACGTACGCGGGCATTCCCGCCTTGGCCTCGGGGTCCATCTCCCAGCCGCTGACCTCGGGATAGAAGCCGCTCATCATCAGCAGGCCCGCCGCGCGGGGGCGGCCCTCTCCGATCGCCACCCCGCAAGCCGTCGCCGCTCCCTGGCTGAAACCGCCGATCACCGTCTTCTCCCATTCGATGCCGCGTTCGGCCAGCTCTCGATCCAGGAAGGGGCAGAGCGTCGCCATCGTCTCCAGGAAGGTCCCCTCGTCGGGATGCCCGACCTCCCTGACCACGTACCAGTGGCGCCCGCCGGGCGGGACGTTCGTCAGCGGGGCCCCGGGGGTCATGCCGAACAGCTTTCGTTGGGGATCGAGCTCATCCAGCAGGGGGTGGAGATCGCGCTCGTCGACGCCCCGGCCATGGAGGAGGATCAACGCGCCCTGGGGCTCGCCTGCCGGCTCGCGATCCAGGTGGGCCAGCTCCACGGCCTGACCGGGCCGATCGGGGTGGTCAGGCGGCGACACGCGGGTTGGTGATCGGCCGCAGGACCGGTTCCACCTCTTCCCGGAGGTGCTCGTAGTCCGGGGGCAGCGAGAGCTTCTCGCCCAGCGACTCGAGTGGCTCGTCGACCGTGAACCCCGGCCCGAGGGTGGCGATCTCGAAGAGCACCCCGCTCGGCTCGCGGAAGTAGATGGAGCGGAAGTAGAACCGGTCGATCACCGGGGTGGGGCGCCCGCCGGCGGCGATCACACGGTCGCGCCATGCCTCGTGGTCGTCGATCTGCGACGCCCAGGCGATGTGGTGGACGCTCCCCGCGCCCTGGAGGCCGCGCTCCGCGGGCGGGTCGGAGTAACCCCAGAGGCCGCCGCGGCTGTCGCCGCGGCACTCCCAACCCGCCTGTCCGGACTCGCCGCCGATCGGCTCGAACCCGAGCGCGTCGGTGAGCAGCGGCCGGCTGGCTTCGGGATTGCCGGCGTAGGCGATCGCGCCGTCAAAGCCCTGGAGAGCGAGCTCTGACGGGATCTCCGGATGCTCGGCGATCAACGGCGGGTCCGGGGTGTCGACGACCTTGAGAGCGTGGCCGAGGCCCTCGGGGTCGGCGAACCGGACGACGCCGTCGTCACCGCGCTCGACCGCGGTGCCGTGCTCCGCCAGGCGTTTCTTCCAGAAGTCCAGCGCCTCCTCCGTACCAAGGCGCCAGCGGATGCCCCAGATCATTCCCTCGCCCGCGCGGCCCCGGGGGGCCCCCGGATACTCGAAGAAGGTCAGGTCGGAGCCGGGGTCGCCCGTCTCGTCGGCAAAGAACAGGTGGTAGACGGTCGGGTCGTCCTGGTTCACCGTCTTCTTCACCAGGCGAAGGCCCATGACACCGGCGTAGAAGTCGACGTTCTTCTGCGCGTCGCCCGTGATCGCCGTGATGTGGTGAATTCCCTCGAGCTTCATCGAGACCCATCTTCTCGCATCGGCGGTGTTTCCACTCTCCTGGGCACGGGCAGATTGTCCATATGAAGCTCGCGTTCATACCCGTCAGCGTCCTCGGCGGCATTCTGGCCGGGCTGATCGGGCAGAAGGTCTTCGAGGCGATCTGGGGGAAGGTCGATGAGGAGGAGCCGCCGCAGCCGGACCATCGCCAGGTGAGTCTGCCGAAGCTGGCGATCGCGTTGGCCATCGAGGGGGCCATCTTCAGGCTGGTCAAGGGCCTGTTCGACCACGCTGCGCGGCGTGGGTTCGCGCGCATGACGGGCGCGTGGCCAGGCGAGGACGCACCCGAGAAGGCTTAGGGAGGGCAGATGGCGGACCCAGGCACGACCGGTCGGTCAGGGACGACTGACCGCGATGACGAACCGACGCAGCGACGCGGCAGCGACTTCGTGCCGCGAGGAGTCGAGCGAAGGACCGGTCTCTGGCCGACCCTGAAGCGGACCGCGACGGAATTCCAGGAGGACAACCTCACCGATTGGGCGGCCGCTCTCACCTACTACGGGCTCCTGGCGCTCTTCCCGGCGCTGATCGCACTCGTCTCGATCGTCGGACTGGTGGCGAACCCCCAGTCGACCACGAACACCCTCACGGACATCGTCACCCGGATCGGCCCCGACTCGGCCGCGAGCACTTTCGAAGGGCCGATCAGGCAGGTCACCGAGAGTCGCGCTACAGCCGGTTTCACGCTGATCGTGAGCACGCTCGTTGCCCTCTGGTCCGCGTCGGGCTATCTCGGAGCCTTCATCCGCGCCTCCAACGCGATCTACGAGACCCGCGAGGGGCGTCCCTTCTGGAAGCTCCGGCCGCTGCAGTTGCTGCTCACCCTCGTGATCGTCGTGCTGCTGGCCGTGATGGCCGTCGGCATCGTGCTCACCGGGCCGATCGTCTCCGATGTGGCGGAGCCGATCGGGATCTCCGGGACCGCCGTCTCGGTCTGGGGCTATGCAAAATGGATCGTGGTCGCGGCGCTCTTTCTGCTGATGATCGCGCTGATCTACTACGCCTCGCCGAACGTCAAGCAGCGCGGCTTCAGGTGGATCACTCCCGGCGGCCTCGTGGCCCTCGTCGCCTGGCTGCTGGCCTCGGCCGGCTTCGGGGTCTACGTCTCCCAGTTCGGCTCGTACAACAAGGTCTACGGCTCGCTGGCTGGGGTGGTGGTCATCCTGATCTGGTTGTGGATCACGAACCTGGCGATCCTCTTCGGCCACGAGCTCAATGCCGAGCGGGAGCGAGACGAGCAGCTCAGGGAGGGGGTCCCCGGGGCCGAGAAGGAGCTCCAGCTCGAGCCGCGAGACCGGCCGAAGAGGCGGCAGACCGTCTGACCGTCAGCTGAGCGCGCTGCGGATCGCCTCGTCGAGCTCCGGGTGGCGGAACTCGTAGCCGAGCTCGAGGGCCCGCTTCGGCATGACCCGGGCTCCGCCCGCGACCGTATCGGCGAGCTCGCCTCCGCGCAGGGCGGCGACCGCGAGCTTCGGCACAGGGAAGAAGGCGGGCCTGTGCAGCGCACGCCCGAGCGCCTTGGAGAGCTCGCGGTTGGTCGCCGGGTTGGGGGCGGTCGCGTTGATCACTCCCCAGACCCGGTGATCGTCGAGCGCCCAGATGATCAGGCCGACCTCGTCCTCGATGTGGATCCACGACATGTACTGGCCGCCGCCCGCGATCGGTCCGCCGACACCGAGCTTGAAGGGGAGGAGAAGCTGCTTCAGCAGGCCGCCCTCCTTCGACAGCACGAGGCCGGTCCGGAAGATCACAACCCGGTCGAAGACGTCCTCGGCCTCGCGCTCGGCCGCCTCCCAGTCGATCGGGACCTCGGCCGCAAAGCCCTCGCCGGGCGGTGACTCCTCGTCGACGATCTCGTCCCCGCGGTCGCCGTAGTAGCCGATTGCGGATTGGCCGACGAAGACGCTGGGCTCGGTCGCGGAGGCCTTCACGCCCTCGAGCAGATTGCGGGTGCCGAGGATGCGGCTCTCGCGGATGCGGACCTTCGCCTCATCCGTGAGCCGCTGGTTGATCTCCTCGCCGAGCAGGTTGACGACGGCGTCGACGCCCTCGAGGGCCGCGGGCGGCGGTGGCTCCGTGGTCGCGCGCCAGGCGTGCCAGGTCACGGTCGGGTTCTTCGGCCGAGCCCTCTCCGGATCGCGGGTGAGGCCCACCACCTCATCGCCCCGCGCCAGCAGGGCGTCGCTGAGGGCCGACCCGAGCATGCCGGAGGCTCCGGTGACGAGAACGCGCATGGGGCTGATGCTATTCGCGACAGCTCGTCGGATGCATCAGGGCTGCCTGACGTCGGCGTAGGCGCGGAACGCCGGCTTCTTCGTCTTGCCGTCGCTCGTCAGCAGTCCCCAGTGGGCCGCCAGGCGCCCGCCGGCCTGATCGAGCAGGGTGAACCAGCCGAGGCCCTCGACCCGCGAGACCTCGGCGGCCGCCTCGTATCCGGCAGTCAGCCACCTCGCCTGCGACGCCTGGCTCACGAAGGCTTCGAAGACGCTCGAGGTGTGGTCCGACTGGACGGTGAACTCCGAGAGCCAGAGGCGCGGCCTCTCGCCGCGCGAGCGGTAGGCGCGATCGACCTCCGCGGCGAGCGTGTCGAGGTCGCTCAGATCGCGCCAGCCGCCGCTGATGGTTGGCTTGCGGATGTCCGGGAAGCGGAAGGGATAGGGGTTGTGGCCGTACCAATCCAGGCGCGGCGGCTGGCCCGATGGCAGCTTCATCCACTCGATGAACTGCTTCGGCTTCACCTCGCCACCGGTGAACGTGTCGCCTCCGATCACGATGTTGTCCGGCGACGCCGCCTTGAGCGCGCCGAAGCCGGCGTCGAGCAGGGGCGCGTAGCGCCGCGGCCCGATCGGGCTGTTGGCCCGGTTGGGACGGAAGCGGTCCGCCCTGTTCGGCTCCCCCCAGATCATCCAGCGATGCACGCTGGGGTAGCGGCGAGAGGCGGCGGTCAGGAACTGGGCAAAGTCCTTTGGATCGGGTGCCCACAGGTGCCCCCGGCCCCCGTTCGCCCAGGCCGGGCTGTGGGTCACCAGCACCGCCACGTCGATGCCGTGGTCTCGCGCCTGGGAGATCGCGTAGTCGAGGTCCGCCGGCCAGCGATACGCGGGGTCGGCCGGATCCTCCGGTGAGTCCGGCCGGGTGGGTGCGACGACGGGCCAGCGCAGCTGGATCTGGAAGACGTCGACCCCCAGCTCGTCGTAGGTGGGGAACGCCGAGGCTCCGTCGGGAAGCCTCGTCGGTCCCCAGATCAGCTTCTCGACCCCGGTCCCGGCCGAGCCGCTCCCACAGCCCGTGAGAGCTGCGAGCACGATCAGAACCAGGGAGAGCGTTCGTTGCAGCAGCCGCTGGCTCCCGCTAGCGGACAACCGTGAACGCGGCGTCCTGCGCGGGCTCCGGCGATCCGTCGGAGAAGCCCAGGACCTCGTCCCAGAGGGGCATGATCGCCTCCAGGCTCCAGCGGTCCGCGAACTCGGCGGCGTGCTGCTGCTCCGCCTCGAATTGGCCGGTCTCCACCAGTCGCAGGATGGAAGCGGCGGCCGCGTCGGGGGAGTCGTGGATCCACGCGGGGTCGTACTGCTCACGTGCCCCGAGGCGGTCGATGATCACGGGCAGGCAGCCGGAAGCCATTCCCTCTGCGAGGGCCACCTGGTGCCCCTCCCAGTCGCTCGTCGAGAGGATGATCCCGACCTTCCGCAGGAACGCGGGGATGTTGGGCCCGTGCTCCTCGAAGCTGACGGCGCCGCGCAGGAGGGGAGCCGAGTCGATTCGCCGATAGGCCTCCTGGAACATCCGCCGCTCCTCATCGCGCTCCCGCATCCATGGGAAGACCCACGGCGGCTTGCCCTTGACGAGCAGGCGGAATCTGCGATCGCGTGCCCGGAGCAGCTCGAGGATGTCGAGCGCGCGGTCGATCCGCTTGATTGCGGGCACGAAGCCGATCATCCCCAGGTTGAAGG
>DATAPB010000005.1:0-29047 GCA_036265435.1 Solirubrobacterales bacterium
CTAGCCAGTCACGGATCCCGAGACGAATCGCTGCTTCCATGCACGCATCCCCTCCGAGGCGACAAGTTGACCAAGAGTCAACTTAGCACCGGATGCCGATCGAGGCCGGCTGATCTCCTCACCGCGCCTGGGAGGTGGGCCGCACCAGGATCTCGTTGGGGTTCACGCGCCGTGGCCGCGAGCCCGCGAAGGCGATGATCTCGGCGATGTAATCGGCGCTGATCGCGACCTCGCCGTAGAACATCTCGGTGGACTCTCTGACGCCCGGGTCGGTGATGTGGTCGGTGAGCTCGGGGGCGACGGCCCTGGGCATCGTCTGACGCCTGCCGCCGATAGTCGCCGCCACACGGGAACAGCGTGAGCAGCGGCGGCGGAAGCGGCGGTGGCGCGGACGACCCGCCGGGCCACGACTAACGCCCGACGTCAGTCTCCCGCGACAGTCTCTAGGGCGTCGTGCCCCCGCTCCCGCCGGTTGACTGGGTCGGCGAGGTGTACGTAGGGGAAGTCGACGTCGACGTGCCGTAGCTCGAGCTGGATGACCCGTAGCTCGAGCTGGACGAACCGGACGCTGTGTGCTTCCCATGGAACGACGACAGCTCTGGCAGGGTCGCGGGAGTCTCGAAGTCGGGGCAGTCGCCGCCCTGGGCCGCCTCCATGTAGGAGCGCCAGATCGGCCCCGAGGTCGGTCCGCCGAACCCGGTGGAGGCACGCGAGAGCGGGTGCCCGGTCCAGACGGCGGTCGAGTACAGCGGGGTGTAGCCGACGAACCAGGCGTCCGACAGGTCCTCGCTGGTGCCGGTCTTGCCTGCCTCCGACTGGCAGCCGATGCTCGTGTAGCCGGCGCCGGTGCCGCTGGTGATCACTCCCTCGAGCACCTTCGTCACCTCATAGGCTTCGCCTTCGGTGAGAACTCGCTTGCCCTCGCTCGCGCTCGGCTCGTCCACCTTCCCACCGGGGAAGACGACCCGGTCGATCGCGGTCGCGTCGTGGTGGACGCCGCCGTTGGCGAGGGTGGCGTAGGCATCGGCCTGCTCGAGCGGCGTGACGCCGACGCTGAGCCCGCCGATCGCGTCGGCCGGGGGTATGAAGCAGTTCGGTCCGACCTTGCAGGGGATCTCGCGCGCACCCTTGATCCCGAGCGGTGAGGTGATTCCCATCGCGTACGCGGTCTTGGCGATGTTGGCCGGTCCGACATCGAGGCCGAGCTGGGCGAAGACGACGTTGACCGAGTCCCAGGTCGCCTGGGTGAGCGGCATGACCCCGCCGCCCTGCTCGGCGTTGTTCACCGTCCATGGCACGCCGCCGGCCGTCTCGAGGGTCTTCGGCGAGCTGCCGTCGTAGTAGGTGGTGTCGGGGTCGACACCCTGCTTGATCGCCGTGGTGAGGTCGTAGACCTTGAACGAGGACCCGGGCTGGCGCTGCGCATGGGCGGCGAAGTTGAACTGGCTGTTCTCGGAATAGCGCTGGGTCGAGGCAAGCGCGACGATCTCACCGTTCGAGGGATCGACCGAGGCGAGGGCGGAGGCGGGCCCACCTCCGGAATAGCAGACCGAGCAGGAGTCCACCGCGCTCTGGGCGGCCTGCTGGAGCCGCGGCTGAATCGTGGTGTAGACCTTGAGACCTCCGTTCTGGACCGTGTTCACCCCGTAGCGGTCCTGGAGCTCCTGCTTGACCAGGTCGAAGATGTACGGGTCGCGGATCCGGCTGTACTTCTGTCCCGGATCCAGGCCGAGGTCCTGGTTGATGGCGTCGGAGTACTCGGTCGCGCTGATGTCCCCCTGTTGCTTCATCGCCGCCAGCACCTCGTTGCGCCGGGCCAGCGCCGCCCGCGGGTTGAGGAGCGGGTTGTACTGGGAAGGCGCCTGCGGCAGCCCCGCGATCATCGCGGCCTCGGGCAGGGTGAGGTCCCGGGCGTGCTTGGAGTAGTACGTCTCCGCCGCCGCCTCCACCCCGATCGCCGTGGCGCCGTTGTTCGTCCCATAGGGAGCGGTGTTGAGGTACTCGGTGAGGATCCAATCCTTGGAGTGCTGGTCCTCTTCCTCGTTCGCCAGGTGGGCCTCGATGATCTTTCGCCTGAGAGTGTCCTGCGGATTGGCGATGTAGAGGTTGCGGACGAGCTGCTGGGTGATCGTCGAGCCTCCCTGCCGCGGCGTACCCCCGGCGACCAGGTCCTCCCAGCCGGCGCGGATGATCGCCGAGGGGTCGACGCCGCCGTGGTTGTAGAACCTGCGGTCCTCGATGGCGACCGTCGCGTCCTTGAGGTCCTGAGGGATCAGCGCGGTGCCGACCGGCTGCCGGATGTTGTCGGAGTGGATAACCCCGATCAGGGTGCCGTCGGCCCCGTACACCTTTGAGACCGCGCCCTTCGTGATCGGCCTCAGCGAGGCGATCGAGGGCGCCGAGTTGTAGACGCTGATCACCCACACCCCTGCCGCGACGGCGCCGATCCCGACGAGCGCGAGCGGGAGGCCGAGGGCCAACATGAGCTTCTTCCTGCCCGAGGACTGCAGTCGCTGGCGCCGTCTGCGCGCTCGCTGCGTCATGACGCCCCAAAAGGTAGTCGGCCCGGTATACCGACCCCTGATGCTTCGGTTTCCAGGGAACTAGGGCCCGTGGCCCCTTGGCGAGTGGCCCGCCAGGGCCGGGCGCACGAGCCGCGGGAGCTGCAGGCGGCCACCGATCAGGAAGGCCGAGATCAGGAAGCCGCCGATCGCGAGCGCGGCGTCGACACCGAAGGCGGTCTGGATCCCGTTGACGAACCCGGCTCCGCTCGTCGCGCCGTCGCTGGCCCCGATGAAGATCGCGGTGGTGAGGCCGAGGCCAACCGACCCGCCCGCGATCTGGGCCATGTAGATGATCGCCCCCGCCAGGCTGCGACGGGACTCGTCGAGGGCGGTCACGCCGGCGGTGGTGGCCGTCGGGTAGAAGAGGCCGATGCCGAGGCCGAGCACGGCCAGCCCCGGCACGATCGGCCCGTAGGACTCCTGCTCCGAGAAGATCGCGATCAGTGCCGCCCCCAGCACTATGCAGAGCGACCCGAGAACGAGGAGCGGCTTGCCGCCGAACCGATCCGAGAGCTTCCCCGCGGAGAAGGAGACGGCGGCGAACGTGGCCATCATCGGCAGCATCCCCGCGCCCGCTCCGACCGCGGACCACCCGAAGACCTTGATCATCAGCTGCGGCAGGTAGAGCATCGCCGCGAAGAAGACCGCCGACATCAGCAGGATCGCGCCGCAGGTGTACGCGAAGTCGCGGTTTCCGATCACGTCCGGCGGGACCAGGGCGTGATCGCCCTGACGCCGCTCGATGAAGGCGAAGGCGACCATCAGGACGACGAAGAGGGAGATCAGTCCGATGATTCGCGGATCTGCCCAACCCCAATCAGTCGACTGGTCGAACGCGAGCAGCAGCGAGACGAGCCCGACCGAGATGCTGAAGATCCCGGGGTAGTCGATCCGGGCGTCCTCGACATCCGGCCGTGGCTGGTGGAGCTCCCGCCAGGTGACGAACGCCGCGAGCATCGCGACCGGCAGGTTGAGGAAGAAGATCCAGCGCCAGCTCAGCAGGTCGGTGAGCGCCCCACCCAGCAGGGGTCCGGCGGCGTTGCCGAGACCGCAGACGCCGAGGATCAGCGCGCCGCCCAGCGCGGCACGCTCGCTCGGCAGGGCCGCGAACGTCATCCCCAGGATGGAGGGCCACATCAGGGCTCCTCCGACCCCCATGACCACGCGCGTGGCGATCAGCTCGGCCTCGGTCTGAGCGACGCCGCCCAGAACCGAGAAGACGGCGAAGATTGCGGTGCCGATGAAGAAGGTCCGCCGCCGGCCGAAGAGATCGGCGAGCCGCCCGCCGGTCACGAGCAGCACCCCGAAGGTCAGCGCGTAGGCGTTCACCACCCACTGCGTCGTGGTGACGCTCGTGTCGAAGTCCTTCTCGATCTGCGGGATCGCGACGTTGATCGCCGAGAAGTCGTTCGCCAGCACGAACGCGGCGAGGCCCATGGCGATCAGGGCCAGCCAGGTCCCCCGATCGATCGGCTTCATCCGGTGGCCGGCTGCGCCTCGGGCAGTACGAAAGAGTTGGTCGCCGCGTCGGAGCCCTCCTCCGCGATCTCCGGATAGCGCAGCCCGGGAAGCAGGGCGACGTCGAAGACCTCCTGGACCAGCTCCTCGAAGCGCAGGAAGCCGACGATCTGCCCGCTCTGCGGGTTCACCGCCCAGACGCCGCAAAGGCGCTCGTCGAGCCGCTCCATCCACGGCAGCCCGCCGAAGGTGGCGGTCTCACGCACCTGCGAGAGCCCGACGAAGGCGAGGCCGCCCGCGAAGAGCAGGCCCCGGGTGAATCCCGGGAGCTGGGTGACCGTCTCGACAGTGCCGGCGTCGAGGTCGGCGACGGAAATGGTCCCCTTTCCGGACTCGAGCACCCAAAGCCGGTCCCCGAACCAACGGGGAGAATGCGGCATCGAGAGGCCCCTGAGGACGATCTCGCCCGTCTCGACGTCCATCAGGATCCCCCCGCTCGCCTTGTTCTGCCGCCAGCCTCCGGGAGCGTCGGTCTCGCCCAGCGCGGTGACGTAGCGGGGCTCGTCGTCGATCACGCAGAGGCCGTTGAGATGGCAGCGGTCCTCGGAGGTGAGCTGGGAGATGAACGGGGGCTTCCAGCGAGGGATGAAGCTGTGCTCGGCATCGAGCGTCGCCAGACAGGAGAAGTTGGTCGCGACCAGCCAGAGCTCTCCCTGCGCGAACGCGACTTCGTGGATCCGGATGTCGCCCGTGAAGTGCTTGTTCCGGGGCAGGAAGCAGGCGTCGTGCTTGCCGCGCGGCTCGACCTTCGGGGCGACGGCCGGGAAGTTCCGGTAATCGAGGACCTCGGCACGGGTGCCGACCGCGAATCGCCCGGATCCTACCGCAAGGCCCATCGGCCGGGAGAAGTTCCGGAAGTGCGTGTTGAGCTGGCCGCCGTCGTAGCGGGCGCAGATCAGCTTGCCGGTCTGGTAGGTCGAGACGAGCATGGAGCTGCCGAGCTGGTTGAGGAACTGCGGGAAGCTCTGCGTGTAGACGCTGCGGAGCGGGGAGTCCGACGGAGCCGACCACTTGGCGGTGCGCGGCGGGCGAACCGGCCGGGCGAGGAGCTCCCTGGACCGCTGGGCAAGCTCCTCGGTCCGAGGCAGCAGCTCGTTCAGCTCCGACGGGACCTCAGAGTCGCCGTCGCCGTCCGACACCGCCAGCTGGTCGCGCAGCGAGCGCAAGGGGCGGGTCACGTCCTCGGATGCCTCGATCGCCACGAATTCGCAGATCCGCTCGAGCTCGCACATCGGGTCGTTGAGCAGCGCCTTGAAATCCGTGACGCACCAGCGCTCGGGTGGCAGCCCATCGAGGTCGTCGAGCAGGGTGCCGGTGAGCCGCAGCCACTGCTCTGTGACGATCGCCGGCAGAGGACGCCCGGCGAGGTCCCTCCACCCGGGGACCAGCGGCATCGACCACGGCGGCCCGGGCCAGTCGGGCAGCTGCGGATAGCTGACGCGCTTCCCGCCCTCCCAGACCTTCAGCATGGCCGGAACCGTCTCCGCCGGCTCCCGGTGGATGTAGACGAACTGCGAGTCCGGAGCGACCGCCGCCAGGAACGGCACGCGCAGACCGTTCCGCGGCTGTCCGTCGACCCAGCGAAGCCCCGATGCATCGATCCCCGGCCGATTGCCGGCGCCGTCGGCGAGTGCGCCCTTCAGCCTTCCTCGGAGCTCCTCCACGGCACGCGCCTCGACGTCGCCGGTGGTGAGGCGGTTGCTGTCCCACCCCCGGTTCTCGGGCTCGAGCTCGAAGATCCCGTCGAGCACGGGGCCCTGCGCGCTGAAGACGTCAGGGGCACGCGCCAGCGAGCGGAAGAGCGCGGACCCTCCCGATCGCGGCGGGGCGACTATGAACACCGGCCGCTCGATCACCGCGCGCAGTCTCTCATTTGACAGCGCCTGCGCAGGGATGATCCAATCGTCATTTGTCCGGCAGGGACGATGATGGGGAGAGGAGCCGCCAAGCACCCGTTCTCGCAGCCGCTGCCCTTCGCGGCGATGGTGCTCTGCGTGATCGCCTCATTCCTCGCCCTCGATCACTTCGCCAGCCAGGGCGAGCAACTGCTTCTCGGCGCGGCGACCTGGGCGATCCTGATGGCCTCGTGTACCCCCCTCAGTCGCGAGGACCGTGCCAGGGCGCTGCTCGTGGTGGCCGTCGCGACCGGCGCGGAGGTGATCGGCTCGATCGTGCTCGGCGCCTACACATACCGGCTCGAGAATCTGCCGGCCTTCGTCCCCCCCGGTCATGGACTCGTCTTCCTGGCCGGCCTTCGCATCAGCCAGTCGACATTGGTGCGACTGCATGCCCGCGCTTTCGTAACAGGCGTCATCGCGATAGTGGCCGCCTGGGGAATCGCGGGCCTGGCGCTGCTCGGCCGCACGGACGTCCTCGGAGCGGTCACGGGAGCGTTGCTGATCTACGTCCTGGTGCGGGGCCGCGCCCCGGCAATCTACGCGGGGGTTTTCCTCGTCGTCGGCTTCCTCGAGATCTACGGGACCTCGATCGGCGCCTGGCACTGGGCTGCGACGACGCCGGACACGCCACTGTCCGCCGGCAACCCGCCGAGCGGCATCGCCGGCGTCTATGTGCTCTTCGACATCGCCGCGATCGCCCTGGCGCCGCGCCTACTCGGGGCCGTCGACCGGCTCCGGGCGCTTCCCGCCTAGATCCGCGGCTGCCGCGCTGCCTCGGCGCGTCGCAACGGGTTCGAGGTCAACAGGCTGGCCCCGGCGCGCGCAGCGCGGACACCGTCGGGGCGAGGCCAGCGGATTGCGGTCGAAAAGGGTCAGGCCGCAGCTGGGACAGGTCAGATAGGACACGAAATCTCCTCCGGATTGGATCCTCGACGGTCCGGGAATCCCGGCCGCCTGCCCTGTCCTCTCATCCGGCGCGCTGTGCAAGGGCTTCGCCGACCGAGCCAGAGTAGCCGCCCTAGATTGCTTGGGCTGATTTGATCGGCAGATGGACCTCGGCATACACCTTCCGGTGATGCAGCTCGGGAGCGATGAGCTGTCGTTGAGGCGATTGGCTGAGTCCGTCGACGCGGCGCGGGAGCACGGCTTCACCGCCGTATCGGTCAACGATCACTTCATCTTCCAGACCCCCTGGCTGGACGGCCCAACGGCCCTGGCGAGCATGATCGAACGCACCGGCGAAATGACGATCGCCACCACCATCTCGCTGGCCGTCCTCCGCGGGCCCGTTCCATTGGCGAAGACGCTGGGCGCTCTGGACCTGCTCTCCGAGGGTCGACTGATCGCCGCTCTGGGACCGGGATCCTCGAGGCGCGACTACGACGCGCTCGACGTTCCCTTCGACGAGCGCTGGAAGCGACTCGACGAGGCGGTTGCGACTCTTCGAAGGCTGCTCAAGGGCGAGTCGGGCACTGATGTACCGCGCTTCTACCGCACGCCTGTCGATCTGGAGCTCGCTCCGTCTCCGCGGCGTGAGATACCGATTTGGATCGGAAGCTGGGGCTCGAAGGCCGGCCTGCGGCGGGTCGCCCGCTCTGGCGACGGCTGGCTCGCCTCCGCGTACAACACGACGCCGGAACGGTTCTCCGAAGGCCGTGGGCTGCTGGCGAAAGAGCTCGCTGACAACGGCCGCCAGGTGGACGGCTTCCCCAATGGACTCGCGACCATGTGGACCTGGGTCGACGAGGATCGTGCGGAGGTCGACCGAGTTCTAACCCAGGTCCTTGCCCCCCTCTTGAACCGCGACCCGGAGGTGCTCCGCGAACAGCTCTGTGTCGGATCCGCCGAGCATTGCGCGGCGTTGCTCTCCCGCTACGCGGAGGCCGATTGCGAGTGCGTCTACCTCTGGCCCTTGGGAGACGAACGGCGCCAGATCGAGCTGCTGGCGAGCGAGGTCGTCCCCCGGATCGAGTCTGCCTAGCGGAATACGGTCTCGCGAGTCCCCAGGGACGCGAGGACACGCTCCGCGACGGCCTCGCCGGTGAAACCGACCTCCTCGCGGATCAGCGAGGGCTTGCCGTGCGTGACGTAGCGGTCGGGAAGTCCCACGCGGAGGATGCGAGCGCGCTCGCGCCCGTCCGCGAAGGCGTCCTCTGCGTGCTCGAGGACGGCCGAGCCGAAGCCCCCGGGCAGCACGTTCTCCTCGACGGTCACCAGCAGCTCGTGATTCGAGGCCAGCCGCTCGACCATCTCGCCGTCGAGGGGCTTGGCGAAGCGAGCATCCGCCACGGTGGGCTCGAGCCCCCTGTTACGGAGGACCTCCGCGGCTCGCAGCGCGACCTGGACGCCGTAGCCATAGCCGAGCAGCGCGACCTTCTCCCCCGGCAGCAGGTACTCGCCCTTGCCGATCTCGATCTCCTTGGCCACCTCGGGCATCGCCGCGCCCTCGGCCGCGCCTCGCGGGTAGCGGAAGGCGATCGGGCCGTCGTCGTGCGCCAGCGCTGTGCGCAGCATGTGGACGAGCATCGCCTCGTCCCGCGGCGCCATCACCACCACATTCGGCAGCGGCCGGAAGTAGGAGATGTCGAAGGCGCCATGGTGCGTCGGGCCGTCGTCGCCGACCAGACCCGCGCGGTCCATCGCGAAGACCACGTTCAGCTTCTGCAGGCAAACATCATGGACCAGCTGGTCAAAAGCACGTTGGAGGAAGGTCGAGTAGATGGCGCACACCGGCTTCGCGCCCTGAATCGCCAGGCCGGCGGCGAAGAGGACTGCGTCCTGCTCAGCGATGCCGACGTCGTAGTACTGCTCGGGCACCGCCTCGGCGAGCTTGTTGAGCCCCGTCCCGCCGGCCATCGCGGCGGTGATGCCGATCACCCGCGGATCCCGCTTGGCTTCCTCGACCAGCGCATCGGCGAAGACGGCCGTGTACTGGGGCGGCGACTTGGGCGGCGGCTTCTCGAGTTTCTCGATCTTCTCCGGAGAATCGCTCTCCGTCACCGGGACGGGCTTCTTCGGCGCCTCCTTGCCGTTCACGATCGAGCCGGGTTTGGCGGCGTGCCACTTCTCCATGCCCGCAAGGCCCCCCTCCTCGGCGGGCTCGAAGCCCTTGCCCTTGACGGTCTGGATGTGGACGACCACCGGTCGGCCGGCGTCCAGCCCCTTGCGGAGTGCGGCGCGCAGCTCGGCGACGTCGTGGCCGTCGATCGGTCCCATGTAGGCGAGGTCGAGCTCCTCGAAGAACAGACCCGGCGCGAAGTACGCCTTGATCGCGGCCTTTACCTCCGGCCCAAGTCGGTCGATCCGGCGGCCGAGGCCGAGGGGCAGCTGGGTGAGGCGCTCCTCGGTGGCCGAGCGCGCCTGGTAGAGGCGCCGGTTGAGGCGCGTGCGCTGGAAGTAGCGGGAGATCGCGCCGACGTTCGGCGAGATCGACATCCCGTTGTCGTTGACGACGATCACCATCGGCGTCTGGAGCCCGCCGGCGTGGTGGAGCGCCTCGTAGGCGACGCCGCCGGTGAGTGCTCCGTCGCCGATCACGGCAACAACCTTGCCGTCCTGGCCGATCCCCGCCCGCATCGCTTCCTTCAGACCGACCGCGTACCCGATGGAGGTCGAGGCGTGTCCCGCGCCCATGATGTCGTGCTCGGACTCGAAGATCGAGCAGAACGGCGCCAGGCCCTCGTACTGGCGGATGGTGTCGAGCCTGTCGCGGCGGCCGGTCAGCACCTTGTGCGGGTAGGCCTGGTGGCCGACGTCCCAGAGGATCTTGTCCCTGGGGGAGTCGAGCAGGCTGTGGAGAGACACCGCCAGCTCGCAGGTGCCGAGATTGGCGCCGAAGTGGCCGCCGATCTCGCCGATCACGTCGATGATCAGCTCCCGGGTCTCCTGGGCGACCTGCTGAAGCTGCTCGTCGGAGAGGTCGTGGAGGTCGGCCGGGGAGTCGATCGCGTCGAGAAGTCGCGGCTCGCCGTCGATCGGGTCGCTCTGGTTCTTGGGCATCAGGTGTGTCGGGTGTGGATGAAGTCGGTTATCCGGATCAGGTCGTCCGTACGGAGGGCTGCGCCCTCGAGCGCCTCGCGAGCCTTCCGGTGGGACTCGGAGGCTAGCTCGCGCGCCCTGTCGAGTCCATAAGCGCTCACGTAGGTCAGCTTTCCGTGCCTTTCGTCGCTGCCGCTCGGTTTGCCGAGCTCCTCGTCGGAGCCGGTCACGTCGAGGATGTCGTCGACGATCTGGAACAGCACACCGAGCTCATCGGCGAATCGGCGGTAGGGGATTTTCGCATCTTCGGGGACCTCACCGAGTGTGAGCACGACGCCGACGCTCGCGGCGATCAGCCGGCCCGTCTTCAGCGCGTGCATCTCGCGCAGGCGCGTCGCGTTGAGGTTGACCGCCGCGTCCCAGTCCCCCTTGGCGGCGGCGTCGAACTCGGTCACGTCGATGTACTGGCCGCCCACCATGCCGCCCACCCCCGCGGCGCTGATCAGCTCCCGCAGGGCCGCCAGAACCGCGGCGGGATGCCCTGTCTGGTCCTCCGTGAAGAGGTGGATCGCCTCCGCGAACAGAGCGTCGCCGGCCAGGATCGCGACGTTCTCGCCGAACTTGACGTGGGAGGTCGGCATCCCGCGCCGCAGCTCGTCGTCGTCCATCGCGGGGAGGTCGTCGTGGATCAGGGAATAGGTGTGGATCAGCTCCAGCGCCCCGGCGGCCGGGAGCACCCGCTCGGGATCGAGGCCGACGGACCGCGCCGTCGCCAGCGCAAGCACTGGGCGAATCCGCTTGCCGCCGGCGAGCAACGAGTAGCGCATCGCGTCCTCGAGCCCCTCCGTCGGCGGGATCTGCGAGAACCGGAGCCTCTCCAGGTAGTCCTCGACCTGCTCTCGCAGGTCGTCGGGGTACTCGGGCATAGCGTCCTTCAGGGCGACGACGTATCCGTCGCGGCCCTCAGCGCGGCCTCCACCGCCCTCCCTGCCTCCGCCGCGGATTCGGAAGCCTCGCGCACCAGCTCGATGGCGCGCTCCTCGTCCGGTCCGGCCTCGAGCTCCTGCGCTATCCGTTCCAGCCGAGCCGTTATCGCCTCCAGATCCGGACCCCGGGCTTCCATCGCCGTCACGGTAGTTGATCGGCCGCGCCCACTGATCGGACGCGCCTCGAGTCAGCTCAACCTCCGGTACGTCCGAAGTCCGTTTCGGCGGCATTCGGGGCGAGATCCTCCTCCTCGGTCCACCGGCAGAATGCAACTTCATGCCCCCGCCTTCATCAGCAGTTGTCTGCAGAGACCGGCGGAGAACTACGCATAGCGCCCTCAGATAGAGAGCAGCGCGGGCACGTCCGCAATCGAGTCGACGGTCGCCGTGGGCTCGATCCCCCTCTCTCGCACCAGTTCCTCCCTGTATTTCCCGGTGCGAACGAGGATCCCTGCCAGGCCCGCGTCGAGGGCGCCGCCGACGTCTGCCTCGACGTCGTCTCCGACCATCGCCGCATGACCGGCACCGACGCCGAGATCTGAAAGTGCGAGCTCGAAGAACGCCCTCGAGGGCTTGCCCATGACCTCCGCCTCCCGGCCGGTGGCGTACTCGAGTGCGGCCACGAACGGGCCGGCATCGAGCGAGAGGCCGTCGGCGGTCTCCCAGTAGCGGTTCTTCTGCAGTGCGATCAGCTCGGCGCCGTCCATCAGCCGGCGGAAGGCGGCGTTGAGGACGCCGTAGTCCCAACGGTCGCCGAGATCTCCCACGATCACGGCGTCGACGGGCCCGTCGCCCTCCCTCAGGCCCTGAAGGTCCTCACGCAGCTCGTCCAGCACCACCAGCGACACCGAGTCGTAGCCGGCATCCTCGCAGCGCTTCGCCGCCAGGGTCGCCGGGGTCAGGAGCTCCGACGGATCCGCCTCGATGCCGAGCCGCTCGAGTCGTTCGAGAATCGAGCGCCGGGGGCTCATCGTGGTGTTGGTGACGAGCCGGATCGGGATGCCGGCAGCGCGCATCCGGGCGAGGGTCTCGGCGGCGCCCGGAACCGCGTCATCCTGCACGTAGACGACGCCGCTCAGGTCGAGGAGGATCCCCTCGATGCCCTCGAGCGACGTCGTCATCAGTCGACGGCGCCCCTCTCTTCCAGGGCCGCGCCGAGGACGCCGTTGACGAATCCGGGCGCCTCGGCGCCGCAGTACTCCTTGGCCAGCTCGACCGCCTCGTCGATAGCGACCTCGACCGGCACGTCGTCGATGTTGAGGGCCTCGTAGAGCGCGGCCCTCATGATGTTGCGCTCCAGCGGCGCGATTCGCTCCAGCGACCAGTTCTGCGAGTGCCGGGCGATCATCTCGTCCAGATCGGAGCGGTTCGCGTCCACCGCCTCGGCCAGCTCGCGCGTGAACGGCTTCGCCTCCCGGAGCAACTCGCCGAGCGGCCTGCCGGTGACCTCGTGCTGGTAGAGCGCGAATACCGCGTCGCGACGCTGATCCGACCTACGCACGCGACACGTACTCGCCGCTGCGGGTGTCGACCCGGACCCTCTCCCCCTCCTCGATGAAGAGCGGGACCTGGACGATCACGCCCGTCTCGAGAGTGGCCGGTTTCGTACCGCCGCCCGAGGCCGTGTCGCCCTTCAGGCCCGGATCGGTCTGGGTGACTGCGAGGTCCACGGCGCTCGCCGGCTGAGCGCCGGCCGGGCGCTCGTCGACGAAGAGCAGGTCGACGTCGGAGTTGGGAGGCACCCACTTGAGAGCGTCGCCGATGACCGACTTCGGGATCTCGACCTGGTCGTAGCTCTGGTTGTCCATGAAGACGGCCGCGTCGCCAGCGTCGTATAGGAACTGCATCTTCCGGGTCTCGGTGCGGACCGGGCGGAACTTCTCGCCGGCCTTGAAGGTCTTGTCGATCACCGCCCCGTCGTCGACCCGCTTCAGCTTCGAGCGCACGAAGGCGCCTCCCTTGCCGGGCTTCACGTGCTGGAACTCGACGATGCGAAAGACGGTCCCGTCCACGTCGATGTGCGCCCCATTCTTGAACTGGTTCGTGCTGATCACGGCCACGCAAGGCTAGCCGCCGGGCCAAGACGAGTCCGATTCAGCCGCGGCTGAACCCAAATGGGTCAGCGGGCGGCTCCCTCAGTGGCCAGGCTGAGTGCGATCGTGTCTTCGACGACTGCCACGGCCGGGTCCGGCACCTGCTCGGCCAGTTGCGCGCGTAGGTCGTGGCCGATCTTTGCCGTCACGATCGCGCTCGCGGCGCCGATGCCGGAGGCGGGAAGCCAAAGGCGCTCGCCGAGTCCGGGCGAAGAGACCGGCTGCCAGCGCCCCCAGAACCAGTCGGCCGGCGAGCCCCGGCGGCTCGAGCCTGCTTGGGGTGGTCGGCAACTTGTCGGCGATCAGCTCGCCGACCGCCCCGGCCACCAACACCCGCCTCGTCCAAGGATTCCGGAGTATCGGAGGCAGAGAGGGGTCCGAGCGAATCGCGATGACCGCGACACCGATTTGGCTGCGCAGGCCCGACGCGGCTCCAAGCAACACGCTGCCTCCGACCGCATCCCGCCACGAGGTCCCCCGCCACCGCCGTATGGCGCGACGCGCGCCAGAGCGTCCCATTCGCCTCGGGAAACGTTCCTGAATGGGCCTCTTCGACGATGTCCTCACGTTGTCTGTCCTAACCGTAGTTGGCAGTAACGACTTGCGGGATCGGAAGACTGCGGTCGACACCGACCCGAAGGGAGAAGGCCGTGGCCGACGTGGTCCTGAACGAGATGCAGACGGAGATGATCGAATCGAGCGACGTCGACTACTCCGACCTCAGTGCCCTGTTCATCAACTGCACCCTGAAGCGCAGCCCCGAGCAGTCCCACACCCAGGGGCTGATGGACCTGTCAGAGGAGATCATGCGCCGGAACGGCGTGGAGGTCGAGAACGTCAGGGCGATCGACCACGACATCGCGACCGGTGTCTGGCCGGACATGACCGAACACGGCTGGGAGGCGGACGAGTGGCCGCAGATCTTCGAGCGGGTGCTGGCGTCGGACATCCTCGTCCTCGGGATGCCGATCTGGCTCGGCGAGAAATCCTCGGTCTGCACCAAGGTGATTGAGCGCCTCTACGGCAACTCCCACCTGCTCAACGACGCGGGGCAGTACGTGTACTACGGGCGGGTCGGCGGCTGTCTCATCACCGGCAACGAGGACGGCGTCAAGCACTGCGCGCTGGAAACGCTGTACGCGCTGCAACACCTCGGCTACACCATTCCGCCGCAGGCTGACGCCGGCTGGATCGGTGAGGCCGGTCCGGGGCCGTCGTACCTCGACGAGGGCTCCGGCGGTCCGATGAACGACTTCACCAACCGCAACACGACGTTCATGACGTGGAATCAGCTTCACGTCGCCCGGATGCTCAAGGACGCCGGGGGAATCCCGGCCCACGGCAACCAGCGAACCGCCTGGGACGCGGGCTGCCGCTTCGACTTCCCGAACCCCGAGCACCGCTAGGGCGCGCTACATGCCGGATGAGGCTTGCTCGGCATCACCCCCAACAGGGGAGAGATCATGAATGCCGATACGCCCCAGACCGAATCCATTGGAGACCGCGACCCCGCGGCATATGACTTCAAGTTCGGTGCCATCGGCCTCGGCGTTATGGCCTTGGTGCCGATCATCTTCCGAATCTTCGTCTGACCTTCATTGGGTAGAGGGCCGGGCCGGCGGGTTCATGCACCCGCCGGCTCGGCTGTTGACGCTCCCGGGGATGAAACGATGCGCGCGTGGAGACAGGGAGCGAGGCACAGCGGCTGAGACTCGGGGCGACCCTCCGCCAGGAGGACCGGGTGCTCCCGCTCGAGCTCTTCTTCGACCTCGTCTTCGTCCTCGCGATCACGCAGTGCACGACGCTGATGTCGCACCACGCGACCTGGGAGGGGCTCGGCCAGGGCATGCTGGTCCTCGCTCTGCTCTGGTGGTCGTGGACGGCCTACGCCTGGCTGACCAGCGTCGTCGATCCTGAGGAGGGCGGGGTCCGGCTCGCGCTCTTCGCCGCGATGGCGGGCTTCCTGATCGCCGCGATCTGCGTGCCCGAGGCGTTCGGTGGCCTGGCCACCGAATTCGCCGTCGCCTATGGAGCGGTGCGCTTCGCCCAGATCTTCCTGCTCGGGATCGCCGGCCGCGACGATCGGAGCTTCCGGCGCTCGGTGACCGGACTCGGGATCGGGACCACGATCGGCGTCGGGCTGCTCATCTTCGGCTCGTTCCTCGATCCCGGTCCCCGGGCGGCGGTCTGGGGGATCGCCCTCGTGCTGGACATGGGCGAGCCGTACCTCTTCGGCTCGGAGGGATGGCACCTGGTCCCCGGCCACTTCGCCGAGCGCCACGGGCTGATCGTGATCATCGCCCTCGGCGAGTCGATCGTCGCGATCGGGCTGGGCGCGGGCGGCCATCTCACCTGGGGGATCGCCGGATCGGCCACGCTCGGGATCGGAGTGGTCGCGGCGCTCTGGTGGGCATACTTCGACATCGTCGCTCTGGTCTCCGCCCGGCGGCTGATCCGCGCGCCCGTGGGGAAGATCCAGAACGAGCTTGCGCGGGACTCGTACTCCTACATCCACTTCCTGCTCCTCGCCGGGATCATCCTTCTGGCGCTCGGCCTCAAGAAGGCCCTGGGCCATCCCACCGACCCGCTCGACGATGTCCCGGCCTTCGCACTCGTGGGCGGCGTTGCCGTCTATCTGCTCGGCCTGGTCGCGTTCCGCTACCGGCACGTGCATACGATCAACGTGCACCGGCTGGGGCTGGCCCTGCTGTTGTTCGCGCTATTCCCAGTCGCGACTCAGCTCTCGGCACTGGCGATGATCGGGGTTCTCAACGTCCTGCTCTGGACGATGATCGCCTACGAGACCCGGGGCTACGGCGAGGACCGTGACGAGGTCCGTCACGGCGACGCGGCGCCCGGGACCTAGAACCGCCTGAGATCGCTCCGGGGCCCTGCCTAGAGTCCCGGCGATGGCTCAGTTGCCGCTGGGGACGATGGCGGTGGCGGCGGGCGTCGACGAGACGTCCGCCCTCGTGATCGTCATCGCGGCCGCCGTCGCCGGCCTGATCGTGCTCACCCTGTCCCCGAGGGTGACGATCCCCGTCGTCGTGATCGAGCTCCTGCTCGGCATCATCATCGGCCCTCAGGGATTCGACCTCGCCCAGCTCGATCCGACCACGTCCCTGCTCGGCGACCTGGGGCTCGGAATGCTGTTCTTCTTCGCCGGCTACGAGATCGACTTCGAGCGGATCAAGGGGCGCCCGCTCGAGCTGGCCGGCGTGGGCTGGGCCGTCTCGCTGGCGCTCGCCTACGGCATCGGCGGCGTCCTCGCGGCGATGGGAGTGATCCTGTCGTTCCTCTACACCGGCTCCGCCATGGCCACGACCGCCATCGGCACGCTGATCCCGATCCTCACCGACGCGGGTGAGATGCGCACCCGTTTCGGGACCTACCTGCTCGGTGCCGGCGCCATCGGCGAGTTCGGGCCGATCCTGCTGGTGACCCTGATCCTCTCCACCGGCCACCCGCTCCATGAGGCGGTGATCCTCGTTCTCTTCATTGCCCTGGCCGTGATCACCGGGATTCTCGCCGTGCGCTCCGCCTGGATGGGGTGGCCACTGGTTGAGAAGACCTTCGAGACCTCGAGCCAGCTCGCCGTCCGCCTGGCGGTCGTTTTGGTCTTCGCACTGGTCGCTCTGGCCGCGCAGCTCGGGCTCGACCTGCTTCTGGGCGGTTTCGTCGCCGGGATGATCACCCGCATCGCCCTGCGTGGACGGGAGGTGACCGTCTTCGACTCCAAGCTGAACGCTGTCGGCTACGGTCTGCTGATCCCGTTCTTCTTCATCACGAGCGGGATGGCCTTCAACCTGGACGCGCTCACGTCGAGCGTCGGCGCATTGCTGAAGGTGCCGATGTTCGTTGGCCTCTTCCTCGTCGTGCGCGGCGTCCCCGCCCTGCTCCTCTATCGGAGGGAACTCGACCTGCGCGATCGGTTCGCGCTCGCCGTCTACTCCGCGACGGAGCTTCCCCTTGTGGTCGCGATCACGACGCTCGCAATCCAGACCGGGCATATGAGGACGTCCACCGCCGCCGGACTGGTCGGCGCCGCCATCCTCTCGACACTGATCTTCCCTCTGGTCGCGGCCAGGATCAGGCGCGGAGGCGAGCCGGTCGGAGGGCCGATCGAGGCCCCTGCCACTGCCTAGCCTCCAGCGCCGTGGATCCCGAAGCTCCCAGCACAGCCATCACTTGACCGTCAGGGTTCCTGCATGCCGGCCTGACGCTGACCGGGCACCGAGCAGTAGTAGGTGTAGGTGCCCGGGGCGAGCGTCGCGGTGAAGCTCTTGCTGCCGCCCTGGAAGACCGGCGCCTGGCCCACGATCTTGTTCTGGGAGTCGGTCAGCACGACGTCGTGCTGGAGAGCGGAGTTGTTGGTGAAGTCGACGGTCACCTTGCCCGCATTTGCCGTCTCCTGATCCGCGGTGAAGGCGAGCTGGTCGTCCAGGGCACCGAGGCTCACGGTGCTGGCGGTGCTGGCAGCTGAGGAGCCCGTGGTGCCCGTGGTGGTCGTGCTGGGCGTCGCCGAGCTGGGTGCGGTCGTCCTGGTGGACGCCGGGGATGAGGTCGGGAGCTGGTTCTTCGCCCCGAGGCGATAGGCGATGATCAGCGGCTTCTGGCCCGCGCCGCTCGGAGAGACTCGCGGCGGTGACGACGGTGTCACCGAAGACGGCGACCGGCGCGTTCGTCCCGGCGGAGAGCTTCGTCTTGCAGAGCTCGGCGCCCGTATCGCTGTTGAAGGCGTAGAGCGTGCCGTCGAAGGTCGTCGTGAAGACGACGCCGTTGGTGATCGTCGCCGCACCGTATGCCGATGACGGGAGCTTGCGGTCCCACTTGACCTTGCCCGTCGCCTCGTCGACCGCGACCAGCTCACCCGTGCCGCTGCTGGGCGGCGCGAAGGAGACGGCGGCGAGGCCGCCGTCGTCGGACGCGTAGTGGGAGGGCAGGTTGTTGACCGCGGCGTAGACGGTCTTGCCGTCGGACGCGAGCTGTGACTCGATGCCGCCCAGGTCACCGGGCTCGATCGTCACCGGGGCGTCCAGCTTCGAGAAGTCGCCGTGGAGGGCGGCGATGTTGTCGTTCTGGTGGCCGTTGTGGACGCCGACCTCTGTCTTCCAGATCGGCTTGCCCGTCTCGGCGTCGACCGCGACCAGGATCCCGGCCTTGCCGCCGTCGATCACGATCTGGCGGCCGTTCGCGTTGGAGATGATCGGCGAGTTCTCGAGGTCGTAGTCGTAGATGTCGTGCGGGGTCAGCTGGTAGGCCCACATCACCTTGCCGGTCTGCTCATCGAGCTTCACGATCGAGTCGGTGAAGGGATCCGGGCCCGGCCGGCTCGATCCCCAGGGCAACCCGGGTGAGCCCGGGAAGGGAGCGGGATTGGCGACGCCGACTACATGTGGCCCTGGCCGTCGAAGGTCGGCGGGTACCACTGGCCGCCGCCGGAGTTGATGTGCGTGTGCTTGTTCGACCAGAGATTCGCGGGGACCTCGGGCCACTTCCACTTGGTCGCTCCGGTCGTGCCGTTGAGCGCCCAGAGAACGGCCTGGCCGCTGCCGGCGTAGAAAGCCTTGGCGTTGCCGGGGACGGTGGAGACGTAGACCGTGTTGTCGTGCACGCCGGGGGGCATGTCGATGCCCTCGTTGGCGTTGCGGGTCAGCTTCTTGAGCCAGAGCTGCTCGCCACTCGAGGCCTTGAGCGCAAAGGCCGAGTCCCCGGTTGCCCCGTAGACGGTTCCGTTGTCGACGCTGAGGCCGTTGGGGCCGACGCTCGTCGAGTTGTACTTGTGGGTCCAGAGGACCTCGCCGCTGTCGAGGTCGACCGCCTGGACGTTGGAGTCGATGTCCTGCGAGTACATGACGCCGTTCTCGACGACCGGCGTGCTCGCGTAGCCGCCGAAGGCGCCGCTCGCGGTGATCGGGACCGTCCAGGCGACCCCGAGCGTCGAGACGTTGGAGCGGTTGATCTGACCGCCGACGCTGCGCGTGTTCTGCAGATTGGCGTTCGGCAGGTTCCACGACGTGACCCTGGTCGAGTTGTTGCTCGAGCTACCGCCGCCGCACGCGGCCACGAACAGACTCGTTGCAATCAGAAGACCGACACCCAGCACCCACCGGCTGTGGCGACCTAGCGTGGAGGGGTTGGCGTTGGTCATCGTCTTCCTTTCACTCGTCTGCGCACAAAGCGATCGATTGACGATGTTGCTCCGGCGACGGCGATTTGTCGTCGGCCCGGAGGCGACTCTTTTGCGTACGACCTCGGATGTAGTCCGCGCGCCGGCGGAGACGGCTGACCTCAGCCGACGATCGTGAGCTCCTTCGAGGTTCCGCTCAGGTTGCGGTACCCATCGGCCTCGATCACGACAAGGTCTTCGATCCGGACTCCGAAGCGCCCGGGCAGGTAGATCCCCGGCTCCACTGTGACGACGTTGCCCTCGCGAAGCTCATCCTCGGAGGTCGTCGCGAGCCGTGGCGCCTCGTGGACCTCGAGCCCGACGCCATGGCCGAGCCCGTGTCCGAAGTGGTCCCCGTGCACCGCCTCGGAGATCATCTCTCGCGCCACCGCATCGACCTCCCTGCCCGCCGCGCCCGGGCGGATCGCCTGGAGCGAGGCCAGCTGCGCCGCGAGGACGAGGTCATAGACCTCGCGCGCCTCTTCGCCCGGCTCGCCCGTGGCGAACGTCCTGGTGCCGTCCGAGCAGTAGCCGTCGAGCTCGGCCCCCATGTCGAAGACCACCAGCTCGTCCTGACCGATCTCGCGGTCTCCGGGCTCCGCGTGCGGCAGCGCGCCGTTCTCGCCTGCGGCGATGATCGGCGGAAAGGACGGCTCGGCTCCGAGCTCGCGGATCCTCGCCTCACAGGCGCGCGCCACCTCCCGCTCGGTGCGCCCCGCGAGCCCTGACCCCACGGCCCAGCGAAAGACATCGTCGGCCAGCTCGGCGGCGGCGGCCATTCGCTCGATCTCCTCGGGCTCCTTGACGGAGCGGAGCTGCTCCACGAGGTCACCGGCGGCCACGAGCTGGACCTCCTCCGAGGCCGCGCCCTCAAGGCGCGAGAGCTGCCGGACGCTGAGCTTGGCGTCCTCGAAGCCGACCCTGCCCTTCATACGCCTGGCGATCTGAGGGACCAGCTCCCGCTCGGCCTCAGGGCGCTCCCACTCCTCCCCCACCTCGTGCTCGGCGCGCTCGGTGTAGCGGAAGTCGGTGAAGAAGATCCTCTCCTCGGGACCGACCAGGCAGGCGCCGTTCGTGCCGGTGAACCCGCTCAGGTAGCGGACGTTCGTGAGGTCGGAGACGAAGAGCTGGTCGAGCTCGCGTTCGGCGATCAGCTCGACGAGACGATCCGACCTGCTCATACGCCGAGTCTCTCTGCGATCAGCTCCAGCGCCTCGCGATAGCCGTCGGCGCCCTTGCCGTAGACCTGGCCCAGCAGCAGGTCGAGCCCCTCGAAGACCGAGTGGCGGCGCCACTCCTCGCGCTTCGAGATGTCGGAGATGTGGACCTCCACCGTCGGGATCCCGGTCAGGTCGAGAGCATCGCGTATCGCCCAGGAGTAGTGGGTCCAGGCCCCGGCGTTGACGATCGCGGCATCGGCAGTCTCGGGCAACCGGTGCAGGTGTTCGACGAACTCGCCCTCGGAGTTCGAGTGGAAGAACGACGCCTCGAGGTTCAGCTCGCGGGCGAAGCGCTTGATCCTCACCTCCAGCTCGGGCAGCGTGAAGTCGCCGTAGATGTCCTTGTCGCGGCTGCCGAGCATGTCGAGATTGACTCCGTGCAGCACCTCGACGCGGTTGCGGGTCGTGGGCATCAGCGCAACTCCTCCACGGCGGCGCGGACCCTGCCCGGGTCGACCGACTCGCCCCAGCGCGGCTCGCCCGGGCGATCGATCAGCACGAAGCCGATGCCCTCGCTGGTCCGCTTCTTGTCGCGGTCGACCGCATCCATGACCTGGTCGATAGAGATGCCCGCGTCCAGCGAGACCGGCAGGCCGTGCGAGGCGAGCAGCCCCTCGACCTCGGTTCGCAGCTCATCGGCGCCCGAGAGCCGCAGTGCGGCCAGCAGGCCGAGGCCGACCGCCTCGCCGTGGCGGTAGCGCCCGTATCCGGTCACCGCCTCGATGGCGTGACCGACCGTATGGCCGAGGTTGAGCACGGCGCGGCGCCCGGAGTCGCGCTCGTCCTCGGCCACGACCGCGATCTTGGTACGCGCGCACTCGAAGATCACGTCGGCGAGCGTGTCGGGGTCCAGGGTGTCGATCTGGCGCACCCGCTCCCAGAGCTGACCGCCCGCGATCATTCCCGTCTTCAGCACCTCGACGAAGCCCGCCGCCAGCTCCTCGCCGGGGAGGGTGCGCAGGAGCGTTGGATCGGCGAGGACCGCGATCGGCTGGTGGTAGGCGCCGACGTAGTTCTTCGCCTCCGGGAGGTCGACGCCGGTCTTGCCTCCGTAGGCCGAGTCCACCTGAGCCACCAGCGTGGTCGGCGCCTGGACGAGGGAAATGCCGCGCTGATAGGTGGCCGCGCAGAAGCCCGCTAGGTCGCCGACGACGCCGCCACCGAAGGCGAGCACGCAGTCATCGCGGCGGGCGCCGGCCTCGGCGAGCTCGCGGAGCACCTGCTCCGCCTCGGCGATCGTCTTGGACGACTCGGCGCCCTCGACCTCGATGGTCGCCTCGCGGCGGGGCAGGACGCGGGAGTGCTGCTCTAGAGCGGCGGAGTCGGCCACGCAGAAGGCGCGGGCGGGCACGGCATCCGGCAATGCCTCCCGCGCGTCGTCGAGCAGCCCGACTGCTCCCTCGCCCACCATCGCCGGATAGGAGCCGCCCTCCGACTCAGCCCAGGCCATCCGGACGCCGGGCTCGCCCTGCATGGCGGCGAGCCAAGGAGCGGCGGCCTCGGCCGCGGCCCTGGCCTCCGACGGCAGGATCGCCCGGGCGAGCTTCTCGTAGGTGGGGCGCCGGGCGGCGAAGAGCCGGGTGAACTCCTCCCGGTCCTTGGCTAGGGGACGGCCGGGGCCAGAGCTGCGTTCCCAGGCGACGTCCTCGTCGACGTCGCACCAGATCGGCAGGTGCTCGGCGAGCGCCCGCTGGACGGCGACCCTCTCGACCGCCCCACCACCGAGCGATACGACCGAGGCCGGACCGCCGACCTGAGCCGCGAGAGCATCGAGTGCGGAGACGACGAGGCGCTCCTCGCGGCGACGGAACTCCTGCTCGCCCTCGCGCTCGAAGAAGGCCTCGATCGGCTCGCCGATCTCGGCTTCCAGGAGATCGTCCGTGTCGATGACCCCGAGGCCGAGCCGCTCCGCGACGGCCTGGGCCGCCCGGGTCTTGCCGGCCCCCATGAAGCCGATGAAGACGAGCGAATGGTGACTGCTCACGAGACGCCGGCCGCTCCTACCGCCATCCGATGCGCTCCTTGTAGGCCGAGAGCGCCGCCAGCACATCATCGATGTGGTCTCCGCCGAACTTGTCGCGGTAGGCGGCGGCAACGACCAGCGAGACCATCGCCTCGGCGACCACCGCGGCCGCGGGCACCACCGTTGAGTCGGTCCGCTCACGCATCGCCTGCGCCGGCTCCTTGGTCTCCGTGTCGACCGACCGGAGCGGCTGCGTCATCGTGGAGATCGGCTTGATCGCCGCCTGGACGATGAGCGGCTCGCCATTCGTCATGCCGCCCTCGAGGCCGCCCGCCCTGTTCGTCTCTCGGTACCAGCCGCGGTCCTCCGACCAGAAGATCTCGTCATGCGCCTCGGACCCCGGCCTGCCGGCCACGTCCCAGGCCTCGCCGAGCGAGACGCCCTTCACCGACTGGATCGAGCAGATCGCCTGGGCGAGCCGCCCGTCCAGCTTCTCGCTCCAGGAGACGTGGGATCCGATGCCGGGGACCAGTCCGAAGGCGCGCACCTCGAACTTGCCGCCCAGGGACTCGTTCTCCTTCCGCAGGCGGTCGATCTCCTCGACCATCGCCCGAGAGGCCTCGGGGTCCAGGCAGCGAACTGGCGACTCGTCGACGTCCGCGAAGTCCGCGGGCGCGAGGTCATCGCGCTCCGGAGCGCGGACGGACGCGATCTGAATGACGTGGCTGTGGACCTCGACGCCGACGGCGGCGAGGAAACCCTTGGCGATCGAGCCCGCGGCGACGCGCGCAGCCGTCTCTCGCGCGCTGGCCCGTTCGAGGACGTTCCGGACGTCGGTGAACCCGAACTTCTGCAGTCCCGCGAGATCGGCGTGGCCGGGGCGCGGAAGGTGGCTCTCCTCAACCTCCGCATCCACGGGCCAGGGGCTCATCCGCTCGTCCCAGTTCGGGTAGTCCCGGTTGTCGACGAGGACGGCGATCGGGCTGCCGAGCGTGCGCCCGTGGCGCAAGCCCGAGCGGATCTCCACCGTGTCGCTCTCGATCTTCATTCGGCCGCCCCGGCCGTGGCCGAGCTGGCGGCGCGCCATGTCGCGATCGAGCGCCTCCCGGTCGAGCTCGAGGCCGGCCGGCATGCCCTCGACGATCGCCACCAGCCCGGGGCCATGCGATTCGCCCGCTGTCGTGAACCTCAAAGTCACGCCGCCAGCGTAAATGGCGGCCGCTTTCCGCCACGGTCCTGGGGTTGCGCCGCCTAGAGCTGGAGCGCCATCGCGACCGCGCCGCCGAGCGCGAGGCAGGGCGCGAAGGCGATCGTTCGAGTGCGAGTAGCCCAGCCATGCCGGGCTATCAGCACGACGCCGACGACCGATCCAACGGCGAAGGCGACCACCATCGCCGCGATCACCGCCACGCCGAGGTAGACGCCGAGGACTCCCGCCAGCTTGACGTCCCCGAGGCCCATGCCCTCCGGGCGGATCAGCGCTGCGGCGAGAAGAAAACCGGCCGCGCCGGCTCCCGCCCCGAGACGCCCGGGGAGCTGCCCGGGCGAGCCGAGGGCATACATCCCGACTGCCAGCAGCAGGCCGGCGACCAACGGCGTGTCGGGGACCAACCTGGTACGCAGATCACTCGCCGTGACCACGCCCAGGAGCACAACGAGCGAGCCGTCGAGAAGCGCGGCGGCCATATCGTTGAGAGCGCCGTGGCGTCGGATCTCTCCCCATATGGCGGCTAGACGCCTGCTGATCGTCATGCTCGTCCTGCTCGGCGTGTCGACGCTGGCGGCCGCGCTCGTACCTCAGCGCACGCTCAGGGATGGCGCCACCAACGGCACCACCGGCACCCAGCCGACCACCACCGCGACCGCCGAACCGACGAACCCGGCGTTCCGGCGGCCGACGAAGATAATTGTGGGCGGCAAGAAGTTCCCCGTCGTCGCCCCGGTCTCGGCCGGCGATCAGGTCACGCTGCTGGTGCGCTCGCGCTTTCCCGCCGAGCTCACGATTCCGGAGTTCGGCCTGGTCGGCTTTGCGACGCCCGACACCCCAGCCCGCTTCGAGCTGCTCCTCGACAATCCGGGAACCATCGGCATCCTCTTCGGCGATTCCGCAAGGCCGGGAGTCGCCGGCAGACCGGCGGCACGGATCATCGTCGTGCAGCCGGGCGCGAAGGAGCAGAAGAAGACGGGGAAGAAGGGCTCTAGGTCTCGAGCTCGCGGGGAGTCAGGTGGAGCTTGAGGAAGGTCCCGTCCCGGACCACCTCCACCTCGACGCCCTGTCCGATCCGATCGGCGACCATAAGCCGCTGTAGGTCCCCCACGTCGCCCATCGGCGTGCCGTCGACGGCGACGATCAGGTCCTCCGGGCGCAGGCCGGCCCTACCCGCGGGGCTGCCGGATACCACCTCGACGACCTCGATTCCCTTCTCGCGATCGAGCTGGGACGCGACCCGGGGCGGCAGTGGCCGCGAGCCGCCGACGATGCCGATGTAGGCCCGGCGAACGCGCCCCTCGTTCATCAGCGACGAGATGATCCTGCGGGTCGCGTCATTGATCGGCACGGCGAGCCCGAGGCCGATTCCCGCAACCGCGGTGTTGATCCCGACGACGCGGCCCAGCCCGTCGGCCAGCGCCCCTCCCGAGTTGCCGGGATTCAGGGCGGCGTCGGTCTGGATGACGTTCTCCACCAGCCTCACGGCCGAGCCGGAGCTGGTGGGCAGGGAACGGCCAAGGGCCGAGACGACTCCGGCGGTCACGGTGCCGGCCAGCCCCATCGGGCTTCCGATCGCCACGACGAGCTGCCCGACGCGCAGGTCGTCCGCGTCACCGAGCTGGGCGGGCGTCAGGTCGCGGGCGTCCACCCGGACCACCGCGAGGTCCGAGAGAGAGTCAGAGCCCTCCACCTTGGCGCCCAGTTCACGCCCATCCGCGAACGTCGCGCTGACCCCGTTGTTCCCGGCGACCACGTGTGCCGAGGTCAGCATGTAGCCGTCCGAGGAGATCGCGACTCCGCTTCCCGCGCCCTCGGCCCGGCCGCGCCGAGTGCGTCGCGACACGGCCAGGTGGGCGACGGAGGACGTGAGCCGGTCCGCGACACCGGACACCGTACGCGAGTAGGCGTCGAACGCGTCGGCGTCGGGCAGCGTTTCCGCCTGCACCGGCGGGGCCGCGTCCGCGACCCCGTCGGAGTTCGGCTCCGCTCCGCCGGAGATCAGTTTGAGTCTTGGCACTAACGAAAAATTAGCAAGAGGCGCTCAGCTTCCCACTCGAGCGGCGCTCCGCATCACTTCCAGCGGAGGATCCTGCCCCGTCCAGATCCGAAGCGACTCGGCGCCCTGCCGGACGAGGATCTCGAGCCCATCGACCGCGATCGCCCCGCGGCTGCGCGCCTCTCGGACGAGGCGGCTCTCGGAGCCCGCGTACACGAGGTCGACGACCACTATCTCGCCCGCGAGACGCTCGGGGTCCAGCGGGAGATCCTCGAATGGATCCTCGTCGCCCATCCCGATCGCGGTGCAGTTGACGATGAGCTTGTAGGCGTTCGCCCGCGCCTGCTCCGCGGTGACAGCCCTCAGTCGCCCCTCCGCAGGGGTGCCCTCGCCGGACCGAGCGAGACTCCGGACCAGCTCGTCAGCACGCTCCGGGGTTCGATTCCAGACCGAGACCGCCGCTCCCTGCCCGGCGAGCGCCCAGGCCGCCGCGCGGGCGGAGCCTCCGGCTCCGAGAACCAGCGCCGACCTTCCCTCCACCGGGTCCGGCAGGGCGGCCAGCAGGCCCGACGCGTCGGTGTTGTCGGCGCGGACGGCGCCGTCCCGGAAGCTGAGCGTGTTGGCGGCGCCGATTCGCTTCGCCGCCTCCGACGCCTCGTCCGCGACTTCGAGCGCCGCCTCCTTGTGGGGGATGGTGACGTTGACGCCGGCGAACCCCTCGTCCGGGAGCTCCCTCGTTCGCCCGGCGAACTCCGATGGCTCGACGTCGATCGCCTCGTAGCTCCACTCGCCGGCGAGGCCGAGCGCCCGCAGGGCCGCGTTCTGCATCGCCGGGGAGCGCGAGTGCGAGACGGGGTGCCCGAGCACAGCGAGCCGCCTCATCCGTGGCCCTCGCCGCCGACGGTCAACTGCGGCAGTTTGCGGGCGCCTGTCCTGCGTTGTAGGCGGCCACTAGCTGATTGAACTCGGCTCCGCTGGCGGTGAAGCAGTGCTGGCCGTTCCCGTTCGCCTTCAGCACGTAGTAGAGGTAGTTGACCTTGGCGGGGCGCGCCGCGGCCCGGATCGCCGCCAGGCCCGGGTTGCCGATCGGCGTCGGCGGGAGGCCGGCGTGGGTGCGGGTGTTGTACAGCGAGGGCGACTGCAGCTGGGATTGCGTGATCGCGCTGGTGTAGTTGTGGAATTCGTAGCGGGTCGTCGCGTCGATTCCGAGGGGCATGCTGCGGTGCAGCCGGTTGTAGATCACGGCCGCGACGAGAGCGCGCTCGGAGGGCACCATCACCTCCTTGTCGATCATCGAGGCGATCGTCAGCACGTCGTAGATGGTCAGGTTCTTCGACTTCGCGTAAGACATGTTCACGCCGGCGATGTTCTGCTTGAACGCCTGGAGCTGCTCGGAGACGAGCTGGTCGACGCTGGCGCCGGGATTGAGCTGGTACGTCGCGGGGAACAGGAAGCCCTCGAGCGACTTGGGATTCTGCGCGCCGTAGCGGTTGGGATCGAAGTCCTTGGAGCTCTTGGAGGCCGCGAGGTAGTCGCCGCTCAGCCCGAGGTCCTTGACCAGGGCACCGATCTGGGTCCGGTCCTCTCCCTCGGGAATGGTCACGTTGATCTGGCCGCCAGAGCTCGTCAGCTTGTCGATCGCGTTGCTGTAGCTCATGTTGTGGGCGAGGACGTAGCGGCCGGGCAGGATCTGATCGGTCTTGCCGGCGAGCTTCAGCCGCCACTCGAAGAGCGTTCCGTTCGACACGACGTCGTTCTCCGTCAGCAGGTCGGCGACCTGGCTCGCGCTCGCGCCCTCTGGGACCGTCACGATCGCCTGCCCCGAGCCATCGCCGGGGTCGAAAGGGGGCGGCTGGAAGAACGCGATCAGAAACCAGGCGAGCAGAACGCCGACCAGGATCAGGCCGAGCGCAAGGATCCGCCGCCGCCGATATGGCCCGCGGCGACCACCGGCCGGCCGCGGCGGCGGATCGCCGCCGTCGCCATCCGACGATGCCTGCGGCGTCGGGGCCGCGGGCTGCTTGGGCTTCCGCCGCCCCAGCCGGCGGGGGCTCTCGGCCGTCGCGGCCGCGGGCTGCTCCGCCGCGGGCGGCGCTGCCGGGGGCGATTCGGGCGGAGCAGTCTGCTGGGGGGTCTCGCGCGACCTGCCGCGTCGCGCCTCGCGCTCCCGGCGCCGGCGCTCGCGCTCGAGCGAGGCGGGATCGTCACGGCCGAACTCGTCCGTGGACGGCTCCTCCTCGCCAGGCGCTCTCAGGTTGCCCTCGGTGTCGGCGAACCAATCCTGCTCGTCCGGCACCTATTCACCACCTCCCGAATCGGGTCCCTGCTCGGCTTCACTTCCGCCGCGCCCTCCTGCGCCTGCCAGATACGACTCGAGCAGGTGGGCTGCCGCGAGCGAGTCGCGGTCCGCGCGGGCGCCCTCGCGGGCGCTGCGCTCGGCCATTCGCGTGGTCAGGCGCTCGTCGTATGTCTCGACAGGAACGTCCAGAAGCCGGCGCAACTCCCCCGCGAACTCCCTGCTCAGCTCAGCCTGCTCGCCCTCCTGCCCCGCGAGGGTGGTCGGCAAGCCAACGATCACCTTCTCCGCTCCCTCGGCTGAGACGAGCGCGGCGATCGCCTCGGGGTCGGGCGGCTCCACCGCGGCCAGCGGGCGCACGAGGGTCCCACTGGGATCGGAGATCGCGCAGCCGCAGCGGGCCGTGCCGTGATCGAGTGCTAGCACCCGCAAGAAGCTATCGGGTAGCCGCTGGTTCCCGCTCGGCCTGGGAGGGCAGGACCTCGCTCGCGGTCTCCGGGCTGTCCGGGGCCACCGTCGCTCCGGCGATCATCTCCGAGTCGACGTTGCGGGGGTGGTGGCAGGCGGCCGCCTGGCCGGACTCGTATGCGGCCAGGGGCGGTTCGTCCTGCGAGCAGATCTCCGTCGCCCAGGGACAGCGGGTGTGGAAGTGGCAGGCGGGCGGTGGGTTCACGGGACTCGGTACGTCGCCCTCGAGGACCAGCGGCTTCCGCTCGGCTTCCACCTTCGGGTCGGGGATGGGCACTGCGGAGAGCAGTGCCAACGAGTAGGGATGGATGGGGCGCTCGTAGAGGACCGCCGCCGGCGACCGCTCCACGATCTTGCCCAGGTACATGACCGCGATCCGGTCGGAGACGTGGCGCACGACACCGAGGTCGTGCGCGACGAAGATGTAGGAGAGATCGAACTCGTCCTGCAGGTCGTCGAGCAGGTTGATGATCTGCGCCTGGATGGAGACGTCGAGGGCAGAGACCGGCTCGTCGGCGATGATCAGCTTCGGGCGCAGCGCGAGGGCCCTGGCGATCCCGATCCGCTGGCGCTGCCCGCCCGAGAACTCGTGCGGAAAGCGGTTGTAGTGCTCGGGCTGAAGCCCGACCCGCTCCATCAGCTGCTGGACCTCCCGGCGGAGCTGAGACCCAGAGGCCAGTCCGTGCAG
>DATAPB010000006.1:0-4127 GCA_036265435.1 Solirubrobacterales bacterium
TCGTCGAGAACGGTGCGGGCCGCAGCCGTCAGGGTGCCTGCCGTGTCGATCATGTCGTCCACGAGGATCGCGGTCTTGCCCTTCACCTCGCCGACCACGTAGCCGATCTCGGCGACCTGCTGGGCCGGGCGCTCCTTCTCCATCACCGCCCAGGTGGTGCCCACCTTCCGGGCGAAGTTGCGAGCGGTCTTCACGCGGCCGGCGTCTGGCGAGACGATCACCGGCTCCTCGTCGAAGCCCTGGTCGGCGACCCACTGGGTGAGCATCGGCATCGCCGTCATGTGGTCCAGCGGGACGTTGAAGAAGCCCTGCACCTGGCCGGCGTGCAGGTCCATGGTGAGGACGCGGTCGACTCCGACTCCCTCGAGGCACTTGGCGACGATCCGCGCGGAGATCGGCTCGCGGGGAGCCGACTTCTTGTCCTGGCGGGCGTAGCCGTACCAGGGCATCACGGCGATGATCCTGTGGGCGGATGCACCCTGGGCCGCGTCGATCATGGCGAGCAGCTCCATGAGCGCGTCGTTGGGGGTCATGCCCTCGGCCTCGTTGGCGGCCGTGGACTGCACGATGAAGACGTCGGCGCCGCGGATCGACTCCTCGTAGCGGCAGTAGACCTCACCGTTGGAGAAGGTCTTCAGGGTCACCTCACCCTGGGTGACGCTGAGGTGACCCGCGATGCGGGCGGCGAGCTCCATCGAGGCGCGGCCGCCGAAGACCATGAGCCGCTTGCGGTAGTCCTGAACGATCTCGGTGACCGGCTGCGACTGCTCGATCGTGCTCAAGAGTCCTCGTCCTCGCTCGATTCCTTGGCCTTCTTGCCCGCGTAGCCCTCGATGTTCCTCTGCTCCGCCCTGGAGATTCCGAGTGCTCCGGGGGGAACATCGTCGGTGATCACTGAGCCGGCCCCAGTGTATGCCTCGTCGCCGACTTCTACCGGCGCGACGAAGGTGGTGTCGACTCCGGTGAAGACTTTCTTCCCGATCTTGGTGCGGTTTTTGCTGCGGCCGTCGTAGTTGGCGGTGACCGTCGACGCCCCGAGGTTCGATCCCTCCCCCACGTCGGTGTCGCCGATGTAGGAGAGGTGGGGCACCTTTGCGCCGGCGCCGATGTCCGAGTTCTTGATCTCGACGAAGGTGCCCGCCTTGGCGCCTCTGCCGATCCGCGCATCCGGGCGCAGGTAGGTGAAGGGCCCCACCTTCGCCTCATCCGCCACCTCGCAGCTCGTCAGGTAGGAGTGGATGACGCTCGCGCGCTCGCCGATCCTCGAATCGATCAGGGTGGTCATCGGGCCGATCGCGCTGCCGGTGCCGACGCTGGACCGGCCGCGGAGGGTGGTGCCGGGGAGGATGGTGGTGTCGGGAGCGATCTCGACGTCGGCGTCGATCCAGGTCGCGCCGGGATCCTCGATGGTGACGCCCGCGCGCATGTGGGCGGTGAGGATCCGCCGGCGGGTCTCGTCCGCGACGCGGGCGAGGTCGGCGCGGTCGTTGATCCCGAGGTTGACACCGGGATCGGGGGCACGGTACGCCGCCACCTTCAAGCCCGATTCGCGGAGCATCGGCAGGACGTCGCCGAGGTAGTACTCGCCCTGCGCGTTGTCGTTGTCGAGCCGCCCGAGGGCCTCGGCGAGGCTCGGCCCGGCGAACGCATAGGTCCCGGCGTTGACCTCCTTGATCGCCAGCTCCTCCGGGGTGGCGTCGCCGGGCGCCTTCGCCTCGACGATGCGCTCGATGTCGCCGTCGGAGCCGCGGACGATGCGGCCGTAGGAGCCGGGGTCCTCCATCTCGGTCGTCATTACGGTGGCGGCGGCGCCGGTCTCGCGGTGGGTCGAGATCAGCTCGTCGATGATCGGCGCCGAGACGAGGGGGTGGTCGCCGGAGAGGATCACGACGGTTTCGGAGTCGCCAACCACGTCGGAGGCCGCGCGGAGCGCGCCGCCGGTCCCGTCGGCCTCCGGCTGCACGATCGTCTCCGTGCCGTCCGGCAGCGCCGAGGAGAGGTCGCGATCGGGCGAGACGATCACGCAGATGCGGCCGGCGCCCGCCTCCTTCGCGGCAAGGATGGGCCAGGCGACCATCGGGCGGCCGCAGATCTCGTGCAGGACCTTGGGCAGGTCGGATCGCATTCGGGTGCCCTGGCCCGCGGCCATGATCAGGGCGGTGGGAGCGTTCACCCGGAAAGAGTATTCGGGGGCGATGCAGCGGTGCGGGCGGCCCGCTGCGCGAGCCGCCCGCCCGGCGTGAGCTATGGCGAGATCGGCACCGCGACCGGGTCCGGGCGGATGATCACGGTGTCGGCGACGTTCCAGATGTCATCGGCGGGCATGCCCACGCGGTGAGCGTGCTGGCGGATCGCGAGGTGGTCCGTCGCCTGGTAGATGCAGACGCTCCCCAGGGTCCCGTCCTCCTCGGCGATCACGTAGCTGCGGATCCACCGGACGGCGTCCGGGAACTCGTTGTCGGCGACCTCCTTCGAGCGGGCGGCGACCTGCTGGAGCTCCTCCGGTGAGCCCCAGGCGTTCCGGCGACGGATGGCGTAGGTGGTCATTTCGTCCATTCTTTCGAGCACGTCCTGGCGCAGTTCCCGTACTACGGGCTCGCCGCTCGGAAGGGATGTGTGAGGTCGGTCGCTCAGGTTCGCTGCGTGACGGTGTCGTCCTGGGCCGCGAAGACCGCCGTCACGAGCTCGACGATCGGCTGGGGCGCCTTCTCCGGCGAGCCGGCGTCGAGCGGCGGCTGGGGGTCGTACTCGATGCCGAGCTGGACGGCCTGAGCGACCTCGTCGCCGTTGATCCGCTGCACCAGACCGAGGGCCATGTCGATGCCGGACGAGACCCCGGCGGCGGTGACGATCTTGCCGTGCTGGACCACACGGTCCTGGACAGGCTTCGCTCCGAGCTCGGCGAGCAGGTCGCGGGCGAGCCAGTGGGTCGTCGCGGGTGCCCCGTCGAGCAGGCCCGCGGCGGCGAGCAGCAGGGAGCCGGTGCACACTGAGGTGGTCCAGGTCGTGTTCTCGTGGACGGTCCGGATCCAGTCGTGGAGCGGCTCGTGCTCGAGGAGGGCGCGGTTGCCGAAGCCTCCCGGGACGACGACGATGTCGGGGCTGGTGACCTCGTCGAGGGAGGCGTCCGCGACCAGGGAGAGGGTGTCCGACTCGTTGCGGATCGGCCCGGCCTTCTCGGCGACGAAGATCGCCTCGTTGCCCGGGACGGAGTTGAAGACGTCGTGCGGGCCCGTGATGTCGAGGGCGGTGAAGCGGTCGTAGAGCAGGTAGGCGATCAGCATGGTCGGTCTCCTCTCAGTGCGGCTGCGTCTGACGGGTGGCTCCGACGGAGCCCCCGCGCAAGACCGCGTCGGGCGCGCGCCTGAAGCGGGCGCGGTATTGGGCCGGTGGGACTCCCACCCGGCGGGCAAAGGCCCGCCGCATCGTCTCCGGGGTGCCGAAGCCACAGCGGGTGGAGATGAGGTCGATCGGCTCGGCGCTGTCCTCGAGCAGCTGGCGGGCGCGCTCGACCCGCAGTTCCTCCACGTATGCGGCCGGGGTCATCCCGATCTCGCGGCGGAAGAAACGGGCGAAGTTGCGCGGGCTCATGGAGGCGCGCTCGGCGAGGGTCTCGACGCGGAGGTCGGCGTCGAGGTTGTCGGCGATCCAGGACTGGAGCTCGCGGAGGGGGCGGCGCTCGGCCATCTGGGCGGAGAGGTGGGAGCTGAACTGGGCCTGGCCGCCGGGGCGCTGGAGGAAGAGGACCAGCCAGCGCGCGATCTCGACGGCAATCTCGCGCCCGAGGTCCTCCTCCACCAGCGCGAGGGAGAGGTCCATGCCGGAGGTGACGCCGGCGGAGGTCCAGACGTCGCCGTCGCGGACGAAGATCGGGTGGGGATCGACCTTGAGCTCCGGATGGCGGCGGGCGAGTTCCTCGGTCGAGGCCCAGTGGGTGGTGACCGTCCTGCCCTCGAGCAGTCCGGCGCGGGCGAGGAGGAAGGAGCCGGAGCAGACGGAGGTCACGCGGCGCGAGCGGCGGGCGGCGCTGCGGATCCAGCGGATCAGCCCGACGTCGTCCTCGGCCGAGAGGACGCCGACGCCGCCGGCGACGATGAGCGTGTCGATCGGGCCGCGGCACCTCGCCG
>DATAPB010000007.1:0-5292 GCA_036265435.1 Solirubrobacterales bacterium
CCTACCAGGAGTCCACGTTCAGCTTCGCCAACAACATCAACACGCACGAGGGCGGCACCCATCTCTCCGGCTTCCGCTCGGCGCTGACCCGCACGCTGAACGCGATCGCCCGCAACCGCAACCTCCTCAAGGACAAGGACGACAATCTTTCCGGCGAGGACGTCCGCGAGGGTCTCACCGCGGTCGTCTCGGTGAAGCTGGCCGACCCGCAGTTCGAGGGCCAGACCAAGACGAAGCTGGGCAATCCGCCGATCGAGGGGCTGGTCAAGGAGATCGTCAACCGCCAGCTCGGCGACTTCCTCGAGGAGCACCCGGCGGATGCGCGGCGGATCCTCAGCAAGGCCGTCGACGCCGCCCGCGCCCGCGAGGCCGCGCGCAAGGCCCGCGACCTGACCCGCCGCAAGTCGGCGCTCGAGAACTCGATGCTGCCCGGCAAGCTCGCCGACTGCTCCGTCAAGGACCCGGCGCTGGCCGAGCTTTTCATCGTCGAGGGCGACTCGGCCGGCGGCTCTGCGAAGCAGGGTCGCGACCGGAACACACAGGCGGTCCTGCCGCTGCGGGGCAAGATCATCAACGTCGAGAAGAGCCGGATCGACAAGGTCCTCTCCAACACCGAGATCCAGGCGCTGATCACGGCGATCGGGACCGGCGTCCACGACGAGTTCAAGGTCGACGACCTCCGCTACCACAAGGTCGTCCTGATGACCGACGCCGACGTGGACGGTGCGCACATCCGGACGCTCGTGCTCACCTTCCTCTACCGGCAGATGCCGGAGCTGATCGAGCAGGGCTACGTCTACATCGCCAAGCCGCCGCTCTACAAGGTGAAGAACGGCAGCAAGGAGATCTACGTGGAGCGGGAGTCCGAGCTGGAGGAGCTGCTGCTCGAGGACAAGCTGGAGGACTTCGAGGTCCACGACGCCGGCACCGGCAACGGCAGGAAGTTGAGCCCGAGGCGCTGGCAGGACTTCAACCGCCACTTCAAGGCGGTCGAGGGCTGGTCCTCGACCCTGCGGGCGGAGTTCGGCCACGAGACGATCGACTTCATCTCCGACGCCCAGCTGCTCCAGTCCGAGGTGAAGACGCTCGCGGCGGCGGCGAAGCTGTTCAAGGCCAAGGATTCGAAGGATGCGCCCTACGAGACGGAGCTGCTCGAGCAGAAGGCGAGCGCTCTGGTGGTCAAGGGCATCCATCGCCGCAGCGGCCTGGCGCGCGACCACAAGCTGCCGAAGGAGCTGTTCGAGTCCCAGGCCTACACGGAGCTCGTCGACGCCTACGCCAAGGTCGTCGGGGTGATGGGCATGCCGCCCTTCACGGTGACCCTGGGCGACCGCGATGCCGAGGCTGAGAATTTCTCGCAGCTCCGCCGCGAGATCCTCGACCTGGCGAGGCACGGGATCACCCTGTCCCGCTTCAAGGGCCTCGGCGAGATGAACGCCGAGCAGCTCCGCGAGACGACCATGGACCCGGAGAGCCGGACCCTGCAGCGCGTCTCGATCGATGAGGCGGCCGCGACCGGCCTCGAGCAGACCTTCTCGGACCTGATGGGCGACAAGGTCGAGCCGCGCAAGGAGTTCATCGAGCGACACGCACGCGACGTGCGGTTCCTGGACGTGTAGGGGGGAGGTGACCGATGGCTGATCGAGAGCAGACACTGGACGAGGCCCTGCACGGCCGCATCGAGGAGCGCGAGCTCGAAAAGGAGATGCGCTCCTCCTATCTGGACTACGCGATGAGCGTGATCGTCGGGCGCGCGCTGCCCGACGTCCGCGACGGGCTCAAGCCGGTTCACCGGCGCGTGCTCTACGCGATGCACGACCTCGGCCTGCAGCCCAACCGGCCCTACCGGAAGTGCGCCTTCATCGTCGGTGAGGTGATGGGCAAGTACCACCCGCACGGCGATTCCGCGATCTACGAGACCCTCGTGCGCATGGCGCAGGACTTCGCCCTGCGCTATCCGCTCGTCGACGGCCAGGGCAACTTCGGCTCGATCGACGACGACCCAGCGGCGGCGATGCGCTACACGGAGGCGCGTCTCGGGGCGCTCGCGACCGAGATGCTTCGCGACATCGACGCCGACACCGTCGATTTCGGCCCGAACTACGACGAGTCGACCCGGGAGCCGGTCCTGCTGCCGGCGCGATTCCCGAACCTGCTGGTGAACGGCGCCACCGGAATCGCCGTCGGGATGGCCACCAACATCCCGCCGCACAATCTGCGCGAGGTCATCGGCGCCGTCAACGCCTTCATCGACGACCCCGAGATCGACATGAAGGGCCTGATGAAGCACATCAAGGGCCCCGACTTCCCCGGGGGCGGCACGATCATGGGCACGCAGGGCATTCGTGACGCCTACGCCTCCGGACGCGGCTCGATCAAGATCCGCGCCAAGGCACATGTCGAGCCGCTGAAGGGCGGCCGGGACGCGATCATCGTCACCGAGCTTCCCTTCATGGTCAAGAAGGGCGGCGAGGGTGGCCTGATCACCAAGATCGCCGATCTCGTCCGCGACAAGAAGATCACGGGCATCTCGGACCTGCGCGACGAATCCGACCGCAACGGGATGCGCCTGGTGATCGAGCTCAAGCGTGGAGGCGACCCCGCCCAGGTGGTGCTCAACCAGCTCTACAAGCGCACCGCGATGCAGCAGTCCTTCGGCATCAACATGGTCGCGCTGGTCGACGGCGTGCCCCGCCAGCTCGCCCTCCGCGAGCTGATCGAGCAGTACGTCGGCCACCAGAAGGAGGTCATCACCCGGCGGACGCAGTACCGGCTCGCCCGCGCCGAGGCCCGCGCGCACATCCTCGAGGGCCTGCTGATCGCGCTCGACAACCTCGATGCCGTGATCAAGCTGATCCGCGCTTCCAAGGACCCCGAGACGGCTCGGGACGGCCTGATCGACAAGTTCGAGCTCACCCGCGCGCAGGCGCAGGCGATCCTCGACATGCGCCTGCAGCGCCTGACCGCCCTCGAGGCGAACAAGATCAAGGAGGAGCACAAGGAGCTCACGAAGCTGATCAAGGAGCTTCGCGCGATCCTGGCCGACGAGCAGAAGGTGCTGGCGCTGGTCAAGTCCGAGCTGGCGGAGGTCGGGGAGCGCTACGGCGACGAGCGGCGCACCCAGATCACCGCCGCGGAGGGTGATCTCGACATCGAGGACGTGATTGCCGACGAGCAGATGGTCGTCTCGATCACCGCCTCCGGCTACGCGAAGCGGACGCCGCTCACGACCTACCGCCAACAGCGCCGCGGAGGTCGCGGGGTGCAGGGGATGAATATGAAGGAGGGCGACTACATCGAGCATCTGCACGTCTGCTCGACGCACGACTACCTGCTCTTCTTCACCAACCAGGGGAAGGTCTATCGCCTCAAGGTCTACGAGCTCCCGGAGGGCAGCCGGGCCGCGAAGGGCCGTGCACTGGTCAACGTCCTGCCGCTGAAGGACAAGGAGAAGGTGATGGCGGTGATCCCGACCCGCGACTTCTCGGAGGGCAAGTTCCTGGTCTTCGGTACGGCGCAGGGGATGGTCAAGAAGACGCCCTTCAAGGACTACGACACCCCGATCCGGGCGGACGGCATCATCGCGATCAACATCCGCAAGGGCGACGAGCTCGTCCGGGTGCGGATGACCTCGGGCAAGGACGACATCATCATGACCTCCAAGTCCGGGCACGCCGCCCGCTTCAGCGAGAAGCAGGCGAGGCCGATGGGCCGGGCCACCGCCGGCGTCAAGGGAATGAACGTCTCGGACAAGGGCAACCAGGTCCTCTCGCTCGACGTCGTCGACCACACGGACACCAAGGGCGACCTCCTGGTCGTCACTGAGAACGGCTACGGCAAGCGGACCCCGCTCACCGACTACCCCGTCAAGGGCCGGGGCGCCAAGGGGATGCTGACCGCGCGCCTGACGGCGAAGAAGGGCGGTCTCGCCGGCGCCCGCGTGGTCCGAGAGGGCCAGGAGCTGATCTTCATCTCGCAGAACGGGATGGTGCAGCGGAACGCCGTCGGCGGCATCTCGCGCATGGGCCGGGCGACCCAGGGCGTCCGCGTCATGAACCTGAAGAAGGGTGACCGCGTGAGCGCCGTGGCGCTCGTCGTCGAGTCCGAGAACGGCAACGGAAACGGAGCGGCCCCGAAGGATCCGACGCTCGAGGATGAGGCACCGAGCGCTGCCAACGTCGCCGAGGAAGCCGCTGCCGTGGAGGCGGCCGGCAATGGCGAACCGAAGGTGACCAAGGCGCCGAGGCGCCGGTCCTCCGGATCGGATGCTCCCCCGAGCAAGCGGCGGACCTCGGCACCCAAGAAGGCGGCCACGAAGCCGGAATCACGACCGAAGGTGAAGCCCAAGCACACGGCTACCGCGAAGCAGCGGGCCGAGTCCGAGAAGACCAGGAAGCGCCGGCGTAAGTAGCCGCCGCCTCCTGCGCCCTACGCGAACGAGCCGTACTTGATCTCCGCTCCGGCTCGGTAGGTGGCCATGACCACCCCGGTCGACGAGGTCTGCGAGCTCGTGACCTCGAAGCCGGCCGGGATGGTGCCGCCAGCGAATAGCCGCTTCCCACCTCCCAGCACGAGCGGAAAGATCAGCAGCCTGAACTCGTCGGCCAGACGCTGCTCGAGCAGCGTCTGGATCAGGTTCGAGCTGCCGTGTACCTGAAGCTCCGGGCCGTCCTGCTCCTTGAGGGTTCGGATCCCGTCTCCCACGTCGCCCTCGATCAGCTTCGAGTTCTCCCACTCGAGGTCCTCGAGCGTGGTCGAGGCGACGTGCTTGGCCGCCCTGTTGAGCGGTTCCGCGCCGGGCTGATCGGTGTGAGGCCAGAAGGCGGCGAAGATCTCGTACGTCTTGCGCCCGAGCACCAGATCGAAGGGTTTCGACATCAGCTCGCCCATGGTCCCCTCCATCGCCTCGTCCCAGTAGCCGAACGACCAACCGCCGTGTTCGAAGCCGCCGCTCGGATCCTCCTCGGGACCTCCGGGTGCCTGCATTACCCCGTCCAAGGTCACAAACGTGTTCACGATCAACTCTCGCATGAGTCCCTCCTCCGCTTGCTGACGCCCTAATGACCAAGCAGCGCCGGCAAACTCATCGGCGCCGTCGGTATCTCCTGAAGAGGCGAGCTACGCCGTGAGGAGGTAGGGCTCCCAGGTCGCCGGCGTCCGTGGCGCGGCGATCCGGATGAAGACCGTCGGTCCCGGCGGCCGGGGCCGGCGCTTCGGGTGCATGCGGATCTCCTGCGGGAGACGGTTCCCCTTCTTGCGATTGCAGGGTGCGCAGGAGGCCACGATGTTCTC
>DATAPB010000008.1:0-18388 GCA_036265435.1 Solirubrobacterales bacterium
TCGACGTTGAACGAGGCAAGCACGGAGCCATACGCCATCGCCTCGCGGAGGATGGCCGGATCGAGCACGGAGTCGCCGGCCGCCCGCCGGCTGTCGAGGTAGCCGAGGAAGCCGCCGGCGAAGCAGTCTCCCGCCCCGGTCGGATCGCGGACATCCTCGAGCAGATAGCCGGGGATCGCGAAGAACTCATCCGCGGAGAAGAGGGCCGCACCATATTCGCCTCGCTTGGCGACGATCACCCCGGGGCCCATTTCCATGCCGGCCCGGGCGGCCCGGGCCAGGTTGGGCTCGCCGGTGAGCTCCCGGATCTCCGCGTCGTTCAGCATCAGGAAGTCCACCTCGCCGATAGCGGCGACGAGGGACTGACGCTCGTTCTGCAGCCAGTAGTTCATCGAGTCGAGGGCGACGAACTCCGCCTCGCAGGAGGCTCGCACCCGACTCTGGAGCTCCGGGTCGATGTTGCCGAGAAAGAGAAGATCCGACTGTTTGGCGCCGTCGGAGAGCTTCGGGTCGAAGTCGGCGAAGACGTTGAGCTGCGTCTCGTCGGTGTGGGCGACGTTCATGTCGTACTCGTAGTGGGCCCTCCAGAAGAAGGTCTCGCCCTCCAGCCGCTCGATGTCGTCGGTGATCACGCCTCGACTCTCCAGGACCTTGAGCTCGTCGTCGCCGAAGTCGTCGCCGACCGAGCCGACCACGCGCACCTCGGTGAAGAAGCTCGCGGCCAGGCTGAAGTGCACCGTGGAGCCGCCCAGCATCCGATCCCGCTCCCCGAACGGGGTGCGGACCGAATCGAACGCGATGCTGCCCACGGCGGTCAGTGACATACGCTTGAAGGGTGAAGGCTATTCAGATCGAGGAGTTCGGCGGGCCTGAGAACTTCAAGTACGTGGATTTGCCGGACCCGGAGGCGGGTGACGGCATGGTCGTGGTCGACATCAACCGCTCCGGAGTCAACTTCGCCGACACCCACGCGGTTCGCAACGACTACCTCGCCGAGCAGACCCTGCCGCTGGTGCCGGGGGCCGAGATCAGCGGAAAAACGCCCGACGGCCGACGCGTGGCGGCGCTGATTGCGAACGGCGGCTACGCCCAGAAGGTGGCGGTGCCCGAGGCCTGGCTCGTCCCCCTGCCGGACGAGGTCAGCGATGACCAGGCCGCGGGTCTCCTTCTTCAGGGGCTGACGGCCCACGCCCTGCTCCACCACTGCGCCCACGTGCAGGAGGGGGAGACCGTCGTGGTGGAGGCGGCCGCCGGAGGAACGGGAAGCCTCGCGGTGCAGCTCGCAAAACGGGCCGGCGCCAAGGTGATCGCCCTCGCCTCGAGCGAGGAGAAGCACGCCCTCTGCCAGCGGCTCGGCGCCGATGCGGTCGCCGACTCCCGCGCCGACGATCTCAAGGAGGCGATCCTGGAGGCCAACGGCGGCGAGAAGGTCGACGTCGTCCTCCACATGAGCGGCGTGGGCTTCGAGGCGGAGCTGCACGCGCTGGGGATGCTCGGACGCATCGTGGTCTTCGGCAACGCCGCCCGGCATCCCAACGAAGTGCACACCAACTACCTCCTGCAGACTTCCAAGTCGGTGCTCGGGTTCTGGCTGATCGCCCTGATCGCGCAGCGCCGGGACCTGATCCAGTCGATGACCGCGGATCTCCTCGGCGCGGTGGCCGGCGGCGAGCTCGAGGTCGTGGTCGGCAACACGTACCCCCTGAGCGAGGCCGGCCAAGCGCACACAGACATCCAGGAGCGCCGCACCAGCGGCAAGCTCCTCCTCGATCCCTCGGCGTGATGAACGACAATCTTGATGCGACGGCGCGCGAAAGCGCGACCCGCGAGGTGCCGGAGGCGGCGACCTCGTTCGCCGACCTCGGCCTGTCCGAGGGCCTGCTCCAGACCCTGGACGAGCTCGGCTACGCCGAGCCCACGCCGATCCAGGCGCAGGCGATCCCGGAACTGCTCAACGGCCATGACGTCATCGGCCAGGCGCAGACCGGCAGCGGCAAGACCGCGGCCTTCGGCCTGCCGATGCTCGAGTACATCGATCCGGAGAACGGGGAGACGCAGGCGATTGTCCTGACCCCGACGCGCGAGCTCTGTATCCAGGTCACCCAGGCGCTCCGGGCGTACGCCGAGCACCTGGAGGGGGTCAACGTGGTCGCCATCTTCGGCGGCGCGCCGATCCGCGACCAGCAGTCCAGACTTCGCTCCGGCGCCCAGATCGTGGTCGCCACCGTCGGGCGGATGATGGACCTGATCTCGCGCCAGTCGCTGGTGCTGACGGCCGCGCGCTACGTTGTGCTGGACGAGGCCGACGAGATGCTCGATCTCGGCTTCATCGAGGACGTCGAGCGCATCCTGCGGATGTGCCCGAGCGGCCGGCAGACGCTGCTCTTCTCGGCGACGATGCCCGGTCCCGTCGCGAAGCTTGCCGAGCAGTACATGTATGACCCGGTGACGATCCGAGTCACCCCTCGGAAGCTGACCGTGGACTCGGTCGAGCAGGCGTACGTCAATGTCGAGCCCCGGAAGAAGCTCCAACGCCTCGAGGAGGTTCTCAGGGCCGAGGAGCCCGAGCAGGCGATCATCTTCGTGCGGACGAAGATCGGCGCGGCTCGCCTCGGCAAGCAGCTCGCGGACGACGGCCTGAGAGTAAAGGCGTTGCACGGCGATCTCAGCCAGGGCCAGCGCGACGGCGTGATGATCTCCTTCAAGGAGCACAAGACACCGCTCCTGGTCGCCACCGACATAGCGGCGCGCGGTCTCGACATCGAGCACGTCACTCACGTCATCAACTACGACATGCCCAACAACCCCGAGGTGTACGTCCACCGGATCGGGCGGACGGGCCGTGTGGGGCGGACCGGCAGGGCGATCACCTTCGTCACCTCCAAGCAGGAGGGCGAGCTGAAGGAGATCGAGCGGGTGGTGAAGGCCCACATCGGCGAGTGGGAGCCGCCGGAGGAGCGGCTCGAGCATGCCCCGGCTCCGCGCCACCGCGAGGGCCCGCCACCGGAGCCCGCCAACGGCTCGGTCAAGCTCTTCGTGAATCGCGGCAAGCGCGGTGGGATCAGCGAGGAGGACCTGAGCTGGGCGCTGCGCGAGGGGGCGGTGCTGCCCGAGGACGCGATCCACTCGATCCGGGTGATGGACCGGTTCTCATTCGTCGAGGTCGCGGCCGATCAGGCGGAGCGGGCGGTCGAGTACCTCGACGGCACCAAGCTCAAGGGCAAGCAGATCCGGATGGAGATCGCGCGGAGCTAGACCCCGTCGCCGCCGGTCGTGGGCGCCGAGTTGCCGGCCAGCTCCTCGATCTTCCCGATCAGGTCCTCCCACTCGAACGGCTTGGGGATGGCATCGGCGGCGCCGAGTGAGCGCATCCGGTCAGGCTCCTGCGCGTCGAGGTGGGCGGAGATCATCAGGACCGGGATCTTCGAGCCGGAGTCCCGAAGCTCCTCGAGCACCTCGGTCCCCGACATGTTCGGCATCATCGCGTCCAGGAGGATCACGTCGGGCTCCTGCGAGCCGGCCTCCCTGAGCCGCTCGAGGGCCTCCAGGCCGTCGGTGGCCGTGACCACGTCGTAGCCCTCCATCTCCAAGCGGCGCTGGAGCATCAGCAGAACCGTCTCTGAGTCATCGGCGACGAGCAGGCGCGTCAAGTGGGCGCTCCCGCTTTCGTCCTGCTCGCGGGTTCCGTCCGCGTCTGTCGTCCATCCTTGGCGATCGGCAGCACGAAGCGAAAGGTAGCGCCCTCGCCTTGGGTCGAGTTTGCGGAGATCGCGCCGCCGTGCAGCTCGACGAGCGACTTGGCGATTGCGAGTCCGAGGCCGGTTCCGCCCACCTCCTGAGTCTCGCCGCTCTGCGCCCTCCAGAAACGGTCGAAGACGTTATCCAGCTCCTCCTCGCCCAGGCCCGGGCCATTGTCGGAGACCGCGAACTCGACCTCCTCGCCCACCTGAGTGGCCGCGAGCTTCACCTCGGCACCCTCCTGGGCGTACTTGTTCGCGTTCGTCAGGAGGTTGGCGAGCACCTGCGCGATGCGGTCGGCGTCGGCCTCGACCTCCGGCACGTCCTTCTCGACACCGACCGTGAAGCTCTGGTTCCGCTCCTCGAAATGGGGCCGCATCTGGCGGCCGACCCGCTGGACCAGCGGGCCCACCGGCGTCGGCGCAGGCTCGATGCGCAGCTTGCCGGCATCGCTCCGGGCCAGGTCGAGGAGGTCGTTGATCATCTTCTGGAGCTGCGCGGAGCTCTCCGCGATCACCTCGGCCGCCTCGTACTGACGGGCGTTCAGGGACTTCCGCTGCGCGGTGAGCATTTCGGCGAACCCCTTGACCACCGTCACCGGGGTGCGCAGCTCGTGCGAAACCGTGAGCACAAAGTCGTCCTTCATCTGCTCGACCCGGTCGCGTTCTCGGGCGTCCCGTTCGAGGGAGTTGGCCATCTCGTTGAATGCTCGGCCCAGGGTTGCGATCTCGACCGGGCCGCCGACCTCCACGCGCGTACGCAGGTCACCGCCAGCGAGCCGCCGGGCTCCCTCGACCAACCGGCCGAGGGGCGCGCGCATCGAGTTGATCAGGCCGGAGAAGAGGATGAGGGCGGCGAGCAGAGCGCCGGCCAGGCCCGCCGCGACCAGCAGCGTCGTGTTGCGGGTCTCGGTGCGTGCGTGGTCGCGAGAGGAGTCGCGCGCATCCCGTGTCGCGTTGGCGAGCTTATCTCCGCTGCTGGTGACGGCCTTGGTCAGGTTGCTCTCGACACCGGGCGGCGGAATGTTTCCCTTGACCAGCGGCTGGGCGACCTTCTGGCGCCAGGCGCCCTCGGTGGCCACGAGCTGGGACAGATCCGTCGAGAGCTCGGGATCGTCTCCGGTCAGATCCTGGGCACGGTTGACGGCGTCAGCAAAGTTGGCGGCGGCGCGGTTGAGTTCGGTCTGGCTGGGTAGTTTCTGGCCTGTCGGCGGGCGCGCAGCCGCCTGCTCCAGGATGAAGGCGGAGCGGAGTCGCTCGCTCTCCAGCTCGAGCTGGAAGAACCGGGTGATGTCGTCCTCGTAGTTGACCCGGACCTGAAAAAGCCGCCCGACCCCAAGCAAGGAAACGAGCAGAAGTAACGCGAACAGCACCAAGAAGCCGATTCGCAGTCGCGAAGTCAGGGATGGGTTGAATCTCATCTTTTTGTGGACCCCGTTGAAGCCCGTACACTACGCCCGCGAGGGGATCCTCATGGGTAATGGATTGCTTGCATCATGGCGCCGCCGGATCTTGGCGCGCGGAGTGGCGGGTGCGGCTCTTTTGGCCGTACCGGTCGCCGTTGCCGCCGCGATCGGCTTCGGAACCGGTTTCTCAGGCGTCGCCGGCGGCCTGTCGGCCATAGCGAGCGGTCCGAGCGCGGTCCCCGCCTCTGCGCCCGCGCAGCGCACCGGCAACCTGAACCACGCGGTGCTCGCCCTCGCCAGCAGCCGCTCGGCCTCACCTGGCTCAGCCGCCGGTCGAGGCGGCTCGTCGGGCGGCGGCGGTAACAGCGGCGGCGGCGGTTCGACCGGAACCGGCGGCGGCTCCGGCACGGGCACGAGCGGTGCCTCCGGTGGATCGGGCGGCGGCTCCCCGGCATCGCAGACTCCGACCATCAACACACCCAAGCTTCCGAACGTCCAGCTGCCCGGTGGCGGAAGCAGCGACGGCGCGACCGACTCGGTCAACGGCACCATCGACAACGTGGTCGGCGGCGTCAACAACACCCTCAACGGCCTGCTGGGCAACTAGGGACCGTCAGACTGCCGCGGGGTGCTCGGGCTAGCGCTCAGCCTCGCGTCGGCGGCCTCCTGGGGCATCTCCGACTTTCTCGGCGGGCTCCAGACCCGGCGCCTGCCCGTGCTCGCGGTGCTGGCCGTCTCCCAGCCTGTGGGCCTCTTGCTGATCGCGATCCTGATTGCGCTCACCGGCGCCGACTCGATCTCCGCGGGCAAGCTCGCCATCGCCTTCCTGGCCGGCGTCGCCTCGCTCGGAGGACTGGCGGCCTTCTACTCCGCCATGGCGATGGGCACGGTCAGCGTGGTCGCGCCGATCGCCTCCCTCGGTGTCGTGGTGCCGATCGTCGTCGGGCTCGCCGAGGGCGAATCGCCTGCTGCGATCCAGCTCGCCGGCCTGGTCCCGGCCATCGCCGGTGTGATCGTCCTCAGCTACGAGGAGCAGCCCGAGCACGGCGAGAGCGCCAGGGTGGCCCGCCTCTCCGTCCTTCTCGCGATCGTCGCCGGCCTCGGCTTCGGGATCTTCTACGTCGCCCTCGACGCTGCGTCGGCCGGCCGGCCGGGATGGGCGATCCTCGCGGTGCGGTGCGGGGGCGTCGCAACGGTCCTCGTCGCCCTGCTCGCGACTCGGACGCGGTTCGACGGGGTCGCGGCGGCCTGGCCGGTGCTGATCGTGATCGGCGTCTTCGACGTGTCCGCCAACACCCTCCTCGCGTTCGCCACGACCAAGGGCGTGCTGCCGGTGGTGGCCGTTGGGGGCTCGATGTACCCGGCGTTCACCGTGGCGCTGGCCCACGCCGTGCTCGGTGAGCGTCTCGCCAGCCTGCAGTGGTTCGGGGTGGTCCTGGCGCTCGCCGGGGTCGCGATGATCGCCGCCGGCAGCTGACCCCCTCCTTCCATACGCTCTGGGAGAGTCCGCACGTTCCGGCGCGGCTGAGCGCCGCCGGGCTGGCGACCCGCCGCGACCTGATGGGCGCCCGTCAGCGCGGCCTCGAGTCGCTGGTGTCCGATTGGGAGCCCGAGGATCCGGAGCTGGATGCCGTCATCGCCCAGCTCTGCGAGGAGCTGGACCAAAGACCTCAGGGCTAGGCCGGGGCCAGCGCGATTCCGGTCAGCTCGGTGAGCCTGGAGATCGTCTCTGCCGCGTTGCGGTGGCGCACGGCGGTCATTCCGACGGCCTCGGCGCCTTCGCAGTTCTCTTGCAGGTCGTCGACGAAGATGCATTCCTCCGGCAGCACCGCGAGCCGCTCGGCGGCCAGCCGGTAGATCTCGGGCTGGGGCTTGTGCATGTGGACCTCGGCGGAGATCACGGAGGCGTCGAAGAGCTCGGCGAGCAGATCGCGGTCGTAGTGATCCGTGCTCCAGGAGTTTGAGATCAGGCCCGTGAGCATCCCAGCTGCCCGGATCTGCTTGCAGGCGGCGACCATCTCATCGTTGGGCTGCATCCGGGCGAACATGCTGTCGATCAGGCCCTCGGGGTCCTTCAGTCCGAGGCGGCGGCCGAACTTGGTCTCGAACTCGCCCTCCGTGAGCTCCCCGGTCTCCAGTCCGCGCAGGTCGGCGAGGGCCTCGGGGTCGTGGCGAAAGAGGTTCTTGATCGTGTCGGGCTCCAGCCCCTCGCTGCGCAGGAAGGCGGCGAAGCTGTCCCAGACCGACGTCGTGAGGACGCCGCCGAAGTCGAAGAAAACGGCGCGAAATCTCATCCTGGGTGCCCGGAGGGCGGGGCTGGGCAGGCACCGTCATATGCTGCGGCCATGGGCGAGGAGGCTAACGAGGCGACGACCACCGAGGCCCCGGATGGGATCGACCGGGCCGGCGTCGAGGGCTGGTTCGAGGCGAACGTCCCCGAGGCCGAGATGCCTCTCAGCTTCGACCGGATCTCCGGTGGGCGCTCGAACATGACCTTCGGGGTCCGGGACTCCGCCGGTCACTCCTGGGCGCTCCGCCGCCCACCGCTCGGGAAGCGACTCGGCTCGGCACACGACATGGGGCGTGAACACCGGGTGATCGCGGCTCTGCAGGACACGCCGGTTCCGGTGCCGCCGGTGGTGGGTCTCTGTGAGGACGACTCCGTGAACGGTGCCCCGTTCTACGTGATGGGTTTCGTCGAGGGGCCGATCCTGCGCTCGGCCGAGGAAGCCGAAGCATTCGACGAGGGGGAGAGGCAGGCGATCGGCAAGCGGGTCGTCGACACGCTCGTCGCGATCCACCAGGTCGATCCCGACGAGGTCGGGCTCGGGGACCTGGGCCGGAAGGAGGCCTATGTCGAGCGGCAACTGAGGCGCTGGCAGGGCCAGTGGGAGAAGTCGAAGAAGCGCGAGCTGCCTGCCGTCGACGAGGTGCACGAGCGCCTCTCAGCCCGCATCCCCGAGCAGGGGCCGGCGACCATCGTCCACGGGGACTACCGGCTCGACAACATGATCCTGACGCCCTCCGGGGAGGTCGCCGCCGTCGTCGACTGGGAGCTCTGCACGCTCGGGGACCCGCTCGCGGACGTCGGCATGCTGCTCGTCTACTGGTCGGAGGCCAGCGACGATTTCATGCCGCTCTTCGCCCCGGCGACGATCGCGCCGGGCTTCCCGAAGCGCGACGACGTGCGGGAGCGCTACGCCGAGCGTTCGGGCCGCGACCTCAGCCAGATCGACTTCTTCATCGCCCTCGGCTACTGGAAGCTGGCGATCATCCTCGAGGGTGTTTACGCCCGCTACGCCTCGGGCCAGTACGGCAAGACGGACGAGGGCTTCCAGGAGTTCGCGAAGATCGTCGAGCGCCTCGCCGACGCGGCGAAGGGCGCGGCCGACCGGCTGCCGTAGGGGCCCCTCGCGCTCAGGGCGCCGCGGGGACCACGACCAGCGGGCCGTCGGCGTCGGGCAGGTCCGCGGTGTCGAAGCCGGGCTCCTCGAGCCTCTCCACCCGCGGCATCAGCGAGACGAACTCCTCCTCGGTGTCGAGGAAGCCGATCCGCGGCGTCCGATAGTGCATCGGGACGACCCAGCGCGGCTCGAGCGCGTCGACGATCTCGGCCGCGGCCTTCGGGCCGATCGTCGGGCCGCCCCCGACGGGGAGAAAGGCCAGCTCCGTGCCCTCGAGGGCGGCCGCCTGCTCCGGCCGCAGCGAGGCCTGGCCGAAGTCACCGAAATGGGCGACGCGGATGCCGTCGAGATCGAAGACGAAGATCGTGTTGGGACCCCGCTGCGTGCCCGCGGCGTCGTCGTGCTCGGACGCGATCGCGATCACCTCGCCGATCGGCGACTCGAGCGCGCCTGCGGTCGAGCGGAGGGTTGTCGGATCCCCGGCGAGGGAATCGGTGCCGTTGTGATCGACGTGCTCGTGGGTGATCAGCAGCAGGTCGACGTCCTCGGCGTGGATGGCCGGGTAGTCCCACTGGAGGCCGCGGTCCTTGGCGAACCCGGACATGTCGGGGAAGGGGTCGATGAAGACCTTGGTGCCGTCCGAGGTCAGGGTGAAGGCGGACTGGCCGTGCCAGTCAACGCGCATGCTGTTCCTCCAGTCTCGGGATTTGTGGACGCGCCGCCGGTTCCTCCGCGTGGTGGTAGCGCCCGCCGCGCAGCAGGGAGGCGCCGGCGGCGACGAGACAGGCGAAGATCGCGAAGGTGAAGGCTGCCGTGAGCCCGTCGCTGAACGGGCCGGCGATCAGGTGCGGGAAGAACGTGTGGCCGGTGAGGGCCGTCTGCTGCGCCGGCGACAGCGAGGCGAGGGCGTGGGGGCCGACCAGGTGCTGGATCGGGTTGTAGCCGAGGAAGGCGGCGAAGAGGACCGAGATCGGCGGCACATCGGCCGCGTTGTGGGCGGTGGCGGCCGAAACGCCATGCGCCTCGAGCCCGTCGCTCAGGGTGGAGCTCAGGGTCGAGGAGAGCCCGATCACCAGCAGCGTGAAGAAGATCCCGATCGAGATCACCTGCGCCGAGTTCTGGAAGGTCTGGTTCATGCCGCCACCGACGCCACGGTCGCCTGCCGGGAGGCTGTTCATCACCGCCGCGCGGTTCGGCGAGGCGAAGAGCCCCATCCCGATACCCGTGAGCAGAAGGATCCCGGCGAAGAACGGATAGGCGAAGTCGATCGGCAGGGTCATCAGGAGCCCGAAGCTGAGGGCCGTGAGGAGCATCCCACCAGTGGCGAAGGGACGGGCGCCGAAGCGATCCGAGAGATAGCCGGAGGTGGGCCCCGCGACCAGCATCCCGACGGTCAGCGGCAGCATGTAGATGCCGGCCCAGAGCGGCGTCTCGGTGAAGTCGTAGCCGTGGAGCGGCAACCAGATGCCCTGCAGCCAGATGATCAGCATGAACATGAGGCCACCTCGGGCTACCGCCGCCAGGAAGGTGGAGAGGGTGCCGAAGGTGAAGGCGCGGATACGGAAGAGGGGAAGCCGGAACATCGGATCCTTGGCGCGCCGCTCGACCAGGACGAAGGCGACCAGCGAGGCGACGGAGCAGGCGAGCAGGATCAGCACTCGCGGGCTCTCCCAGCCGGTCGGCGAGCCGCCCGTACGGGCGGATCCCGTAGGTGACCGAGACCATCGCCAGCACAAGGCCGAGGGCGAAGGTGACGTTGCCCCACCAGTCGATCGTGGCCGGCCGCGGCGCGCTCCGCTCCTCGAGCTTGAGGTAGGCCCACACGGTCCCGAAGAGCCCGACGGGAACGGAGATCAGGAAGACGAGCCGCCAGTCAATCGGGGCCAGCAACCCCCCGAGAACCAGGCCGACGAACATGCCGCTGACGCCGACGATGTTGTTGATCCCGAGCGCCATTCCGCGCTGGTTCGCTGGAAAGGCGTCCGTGATGATCGCCGCGGCGTTCGCCAGCAGACAGGCCCCGCCGATCCCCTGGACGATCCGGAAGATGACCAGGTAGAGCGCCCCTGCCTCACCGGTCATCCAGTCGATGGTGAGCAGCAGGGAGGCGACGGTATAGATGACGAAACCGAGGTTGAAGATCCGGACTCGCCCGTACATGTCACCGAGCCGGCCGAGGCTGACGATCAGCACGCTGGTGACGACGAGGTAGCCGAGGATCATCCACAGCAGGTAGAAGCTGTTGGAGGGGATCAGCGGGTCCAGGTGGATGCCGCGGAAGATGTCCGGCATCGCGATCAGCGTGATCGACGCGTCGAGCGTCGCCAGCAGGACGCCCAGCGTGCAGCACGAGAGGGCGATCCACTTGTAGCGGTCCTGCATTTGCTGAAACTATACAGGCAACCTGTTCAAGTTACCTGTCTATTCGGTCCTATACTCACCCCGTGGCGACCACTGAGATCGATACCGCCCGGACCGCCAGCGAGCTTCGCGTCGTCCTCGGGCAGCTGATGCGACGGCTCCGGGCCGAGCACCGCTTTCCCATCCACCAGGGCGCAGTCCTAGGCCGCCTCGATCGCGAGGGGCCCTCCAGCGTCAGCGCTCTCGCGGCCGCCGAGAAGGTGCGCCCCCAGTCCATGGCGCAGACAGTGAGCGAGCTCGAGGCGGACGGGCTCGTCAAGCGGCGCCCCGACCCCGAGGACGGTCGCCGCGCCCTCGTGGAGCTCACCCGTGCCGGAGGGGAGACCCTCGAGGACGACCGCAGCCGCCGGGTCGGCTGGCTCGTCTCCGCCATCGAGGAGCTCCCGGCGCGAGATCAGGCGGTTCTCGCGCGCGCGACCTCGATCATCGGGCGCCTCGCCGAGAGCGACCGCTGACTCCGGCCCTCCGCCGGGAGGACGGCTACGTCGTCGCCTTGGCCGGCTCGGTTGAGCCGGCGGTTCCGCTGACCTCGGCGCGCCGCGGCCCGTCGCCGTCGCCCGCCTCGGTGCGCTTCGCTGCGCGGTTCAGCTCGCGGCGGGCAATCACCATCTTGTGGACCTCGTCGGGGCCGTCGGCGACGCGCAGCATGCGCATGAAGCGCCACATGCCGGCCAGCGGGGTGTCGTCGGACATGCCGAGCGAGCCGTGCACCTGGATCGCGCGGTCGAGGACGTCCATGACGACGTTGGCGGCGACCACCTTGATCATCGAGATGGCCTGGCGGGCACGCCGCTTGCCCTCGGTGTCCATCTGCCAGGCGGCGTACAGGGTCAGCAGCCGGGCCTGGTCGACCTCCATCCGCGACTTCGCGACGAAGTCCTGGACGAACTGCTTGTCGGCGAGCGGCCCACCGAAGGAGTCCCTGGAGTTGGCGCGGTCGCACATCATCTCGATGGCGCGCTCGGCGGTCCCGATCGCCCGCATGCAGTGGTGGATTCGGCCCGGGCCGAGCCGGTCCTGGGCGATCACGAAGCCGGCGCCACGCTCGCCGAGCAGGTTCCCCTCCGGGACCCGGCAGTCCGTGTAGCGGATCTCGCAGTGGCCGGGCCCCTCGTCGTGCCCCATCACCGAGACATTGCGGACCAGCTCGAAGCCCGGGGTGTCCACGGGGACCAGGATCATGCTCGCCCGCGTGTACGGGGGAGCGTCGGGATCGGTGACCACCATGGCGATCGCGAAGTCGGCGCCGTTGGCGCCCGAGGTGAACCACTTGTGCCCGTTGATCACCCACTCGCCGTCGTCCGTCAGCTCCGCGCGGGTCTGGAGCGTGGTCGGATCGGAGCCGGAGACCTCTGGCTCGGTCATCGAGAAGCAGCTGCGAATGTCACCGTCGAGCAGCGGCCGCAGGAAGCGCTGCTTCTGCTCGTCGGTCCCGTGGTCGACGAGGATCTCCAAGTTGCCGGTGTCGGGCGCCGAGCAGTTGAAGGCCATAGGCGCGATCAGGGGGCTGCGGCCCATCTGCTCGCAGAGGATCCCGTACTCCCAGTTGGTGAGGCCGGCGCCGTACTCCGAGTCAGGCAGGAAGAGGTTCCAGAGGCCCTGTTCCTTCGCGGTCTGGCGGATGCCCACCAGGATCTCCGGGTACGCCTTGCCCGGCTTGACCTCCTCGTCGATCGCCCTGATCGCCTCGGCCTCGACAGGGTAGACGTGCTCGGCCATGAACGCCTGGATGCGCTCGAGGAGGGACTCGACCTCGGGCGAGGGCTTGAAGTCCACGCCCAAAACCTACCGCTATGCGCCGCCCGGCCCTGGCGTCATGCCCCGGTAGCGCGCGAAGAGCTCGCTGTCCGACTCGAGCAGCCAGGCGAGCTCCACATTGTCGATGTCGGCCAGAGCTCCCTCGAGTATGCGTGGCCCCTCGCCGCCCGCGAGCTTCGGTGCGATCGTCAGGAAGAGCTCGTCCGTCAAGCCGGCTTCCCGCAGCCGCCCGTGGAGGGTGGGACCGCCTTCGCAGAGCACCGACCGGATGCCGCGCTCCTTGCGGAGCCACTCCATCGCCCTGTCCAACTCGACGCCATCTGGATGCCGGATGACCTTCACGGGGGTCGCGGTCTCGGGCGGCTCCTGATCCGAGGCGGTGAAGATGACGACGCGGCCGCCGCCGTTGGTGAACAGACCGGCGTCCCAGGGGAGCTCGAAGCGGTTGGAGATGATCACGGCGAGCGGGTCGTGGGCGAGGAGCGTGCGCTCGCGGTACGCCCGCAGCTGCGGGTCGGAAACGATCCGGCCGTAGCGCTCTGCCCGCATCGTGCCGGCGCCGATCATCACGGCGTCGACGCGGGTGCGGAGGCGCAGCAGCATCTCGGTGTCCGTCCCGCTGCCGATCGGGCCGGATTTCCCGCCGATCGCAGCGCGGCCGTCGAGCGTCGTGGCGAAGTTGAGGATCAGGTACGGACGCTCGGGCAGCGCCAGCGACTCGAGGTCGAGTTCGGCCAGCTGCTCGGCGACGGTCGTCCGGTCGGCGTCCGGGAGCAGCCGGCTGACCGGATGGGTCTCGCCGGGAATTCGCGACGGAGGGCGCTCCGTCCCTTCCCTCACCCGCCGCCCTCGATCTCGGCCAGGTGCTCGACGTTGGCGGCATCATCGGCGCTGCCGCTGCGCTCGCCGCCGAACCAGGCGTCGAGGATCTCGGAGAGCTCGGCCTCGGAGGTGGCGCGCAGGCTGATCGCCAGCGCATTGGCGTCGTTCCACTTCCGCGCGCCGTCCGCGGTCTGCGCGTCGAGGCAGAGGGCGGCGCGAACGCCGTGCACCTTGTTCGCGGCGATCGAGGCACCGGTGCCGGTCCAGCAGCAGACGATCGCCTGCTCGGCACGTCCCTCGGCGACGTCGCGGGCGGCGGCCTCGCTCGCCCAGGCCCAGTCGTCGCGTTCGTCCTCTGCCAGGGCGCCGTGCGGGATCGGATCGTGGCCGCGCTTGCGCAGCTCCTCCACGATCGCCTCGGCGACGCCCACGCGCTCGTCGGCGGCGACTGCGATCTTCATCAACGAATCAGTATTGCTTCCAGCCGGCGAATTCGCGGCCGGCGAACTCCTGGAGCGCGGCCAGGTCCTCGCTGAACTGCGCGACCAGCGACTCCCGGAGCGCATCGGGCAGCTCCGGCTTCGGGGCCGACGGCGCCTCCGGGTCGTGCACGACCTTCTCGACCATCCAGCGCAGCCGCTCGGGGAAGCGGTCGAAGTTCCGATCGAAGGACCGGAAGCCCGGCAGCTTGATCAGCTTCTCCATGAACTGGTAGCGGTCGGATTCCTTGGCCGTGGATTTCTCCCACTCGCGGGAGAACTGCTCCGACTGAAAGCCCTCATCCACGCCGGCGAAGCGGAAAGCCTTGCGCATCGTCCCCTCGCGGTCGGCCTGGAGCTCCTCCTGGGTGATCACCTCGATCTGGGAGGGGTCGAACAGCTCGAGGTAGGGCTGGAGCTGCATCCAGTAGCGCGAGCGCGTCACGTAGGTCTGATCCGGCCGGGCGATGACCTCAATCATCGGCCTGGTCTCGTAGCCGGCGCCGACTGCGTGGCGCCAATGGGAGAGCATGCGCGAGATCGGGTCGCGCACCATGTAGATCAGCTTCGCTGCCGGGACGTGCTGACGGATGCGCTCCGCGACGCCCTGGAAGTACGGCATGTTGGTGTAGTGCGGTGAGGACTCACCGCGGACCGGGAAGCGGTCGTCGAAGCGTCCCCTGTACCAGTCGAGGCCGAGGTCCCAGTTGAGCTCCTCGACGAAGAAGTTGAGCTCCTTCGGCTTCGACATGTTGATCTCGGGATGAAGGCCGAGGTAATGGTGAATGCTCGTCGTCCCGCACTTCAGCCCGCCGATGATGATCAGGTTGGGAAGGGCGGCGTGCCGGCGGCGGCGCCTGGGCACGCGGCCGCTGCGCTTCCGGTCGCTGGTGAAGCGCTCGCGCGCGCGACGGCACATCGCCTCGTCGGAGGGGTCGTGCGTCGGCGGAGGCATTATGCGAGGGCGCTCCGCAGGCGAAGCCGAGGAGTGACCCGTCATATGAGGTCAACTGCCGCCACGGGAGGCGGGCAGTGTAGCGGGCACGTTTGGCGCTTATGCTCAGCGCGAATGGACGTGTTCAGGACCCCCGATGAGCGGTTTGACGGCCTGCCTGGCTATGACTTCGAGCCGCACTACGCCGAGGTCGACGGGCTGCGTCTGCACTACGTCGACGAATCGCCAGATGAATCGGGTGGCTCCTCGGCTTCGCCTGCGGAGCCCCCTCGCATGCGGCCGATCGTCTGCTTCCACGGAGAACCGTCCTGGGCGTACCTCTACCGCAAGATGCTGGGCCCGCTGGTCGAGGGCGGCTACCGGGTGATCTGCCCCGACCTTCCCGGTTTCGGGCGATCCGACAAGCCGACCGACCGCGGCTGGTACAGCTTCGAGCACCACCTGGAGTACGCGTCCGCCCTGCTCGCCGACCTCGACCTCCGCGACGCCATCGTGGTGGTCCAGGACTGGGGCGGGCCGATCGGCACCAGCTGGGCGATGCAGAACGACGACCGCGTCGCCGCCCTGGTCGTCCTCAACACCGGCTTGTTCCTCGGGCGGGTTTCGAAGGGCTTCATCGCCTGGCGTGACTTCGCGGAGAAGAACCCGGACCTGCCCGTCGGCTTCGTGATCCAGGGCGGGACGAAGACCGAGCTGCCCAACGAGGTCGTCGCCGCCTACGAGGCTCCCTTTCCCACCGTCGAGTCGAAGGCGGGCGCAGCGCAGTTCCCGCTGCTCGTGCCGATTTCGGAGGACGAGCCGATGGTCGCGCAGCAGCGCGAGATGGCGGACGCCCTGAGGCGCTGGGAGAAGCCCGCGCTTGTCGCCTTCTCCGACGGCGATCCCGTCTTCCCCTTCCCGAAGGCTGGCCAGCGCTACGTGGATCTGATTCCGTCCGTCGACGAGCAGGTGAGGATCGAAGGCGCGGCCCACTTCCTGCAGGAGGATCGGGGAGAGCAGATCGCGCGCGAGATCCTCCGCGTTCTGGGTTGAAGACCGAGCGGTTTCAGGAGCAGGTGGCGGGCCTTCCGTGGCGCGGCGCCGCGGAGGATCGCCCCTCGCTTCCGGTGCCGCCTGACCCGATGCCGCTGCTCCTGGGCCGCCGGTTCCGCAAGCGGTGGCGCTGGGTGGGCGCCTTCGCGGACAACCTGATCGTCTTCGCCGCGATCGTGCAGGTGGGACCGGCGGCGATGACCTTCTGGGGGATCTGGGACCGCGAGCGCCGCCGGCTCTGGGAGCGCACCCGGAGGGATCTGCCGGGGAGGAGACGCGACGTGGTCATACGGGGGCATTCGGTCCGCGTGCGCGCAGGAAGCATCGAGTTCGACCTGGAGCTCGAGGAGGGGTATCCGATCGAGTGCATGTGCCCGAATGGTGAGGGGGGCTACTCCTGGACGCGCAAGGCCGCCGGCATGCCGGTCCGCGGCGAGGTCCGGGTGGGCCGTAGGAGCAATCCTCTTGACGGCTTCGGCGTGACCGACGATTCCGCCGGCTACCACCAGCGCTACACGTCGTGGAAGTGGTCCGCGGGGGTCGGGGCCGCTCGCGATGGCCGGAAGATCGCCTGGAACCTGGTCAGGGGGATCAACGATCCGCCCGTCTCGAGCGAGCGCACGCTCTGGGTTGCCGGCCGGCCGATGGAGCCCGGACCCGTCTCGTTCCAGGGACTCGACTCCATCCACTTCGAAGACGAGTCACGGCTCAACTTCTCCGCCGAGACACAGCGCACCCACCACGAGGGCATTCCCCTGCTGGCGAGATCGGACTACGAGGCGCCATTCGGCACCTTCACCGGGTCACTCAATGGCCTGCCGCTCGAGTCCGCCCTCGGGGTGATGGAGGCGCACGATGCCGTCTGGTAGGGACCAATGGATCGGCGTCGCGAAGGCGATCTACGGCCGTTTCGGGGAGGTGCAGGTGACGGATCGGGCCGCGGCGATGACCTACTACTCGATCCTCTCGGTCTTCCCCGCGCTGTTGGTCGTCGTCTCGCTTCTCACTCTGCTGGGCAGTTACCCCGAGACCTACCAGAGCATCGTCAACACCCTGCAAGACACGGCTCCGGGCCCCGCCGTCGACGCGATCGACAGCGCTCTTCGCAACTCGCTCTCGAGTCGTGGCGATGCGGGCGTCGTGCTGGTGGTGGGCCTCGCCCTCGCGTTCTACTCGGCCTCAGGTGCGACCGGGGCGGCGGTGCGCTCCCTCGAAGCGATCAACCGGGCCAAACGCGGCAGGGACTTCCTACCCAACCTCGGGGTACGGCTCGGGCTCACCGCGCTGCTGGCGGTCCTCGTCCTGATCGCGTTCCTGGCGGTGGTCGTGGCCGGGCCCCTCTTCGGCAGCATCGCGGACGCCGCCGGCTTCTCGGGGTTCGTCGCGAGTCTCGTGGGGTACATGCGGTGGCCGATTGGTGCGGTTGCCCTGCTCACCGCCTTCGCCATCGTCTACGCGCTGGGTCCGCGCCTGACGGCCGAGCCGGGCGATCGCTCGCTCCGTTCGGTCCTCCCGGGAGCCGTGGTCGGCACCGTGTTGTGGTTCGCGGTTTCACTGCTCTTCACCGCCTACGTCTCGCACTTCGGCTCCTATGACAAGACGTACGGCACCCTCGGCGCCCTGATCTCCCTGCTGATCTGGCTCTGGCTCGGCAACCTGGCGTTCCTGATCGGGGCGCTCTTCAACGCCGAGACGAGGCGCGTCGGGGGCGAGCGTCCGTGACGCCCCCGCTGGCGATGGACCTCGGCCAGAGCTTCGACAGCTTCCGGCACGGCACCGAGGAGTTCTTCCACCGCCTCTCCGACATCGGCTGGCCGTCGATGGTGATCGCGCTGCTCTTCTACCTCGCCCACCTGCTCGCGCGCAGCCGTGCCTGGCAGAACACCCTGCGTGTGGCGTATCCCGATCGATCGGTCCCCTTCTCGCGGATCACCGCGGCGTATCTGGTCGGGGCGGGGATGAACAGCATCGTCCCCGCGCGGGTCGGCGATGCCGTGAAGATCTTCCTCGCCAAGCGCTCGATCCGGCGCTCCACCTACACGACCGTCGTCTCTTCCTTCTTCGTCGGGTCGGTCTTCGACACGACGGCGGGGATCCTGGTCTTCATCTACGCACTGAGCCTGGGGCTGCTGCCGAGGCCGCCCGAGTTGCCCGACCTGCCGGCCTTCGACATCGCCTTCTGGGCGCAACACCCAAGCCTCCTGCTCTTCACAATCACGGCGCTCGGCATCCTCGTCGTGGTCCTGTTCGCGGTGCTGGCACGGCGCGTCGAGGAGTTCTGGGACCACATCAGGCAGGGCGCGATCGTGCTCACCACGCCGACGCTCTACCTGCGCACGGTCGCCTCCTGGCAGGGGCTCGGCTGGGTGATGCG
>DATAPB010000009.1:0-1567 GCA_036265435.1 Solirubrobacterales bacterium
GCCACGCATCTGCTTAGGTAGGCGAATCGAACCTAAGGAGTCTCCATGGCCTTGATGAGCAAAGCGCCCGACCGTGCACTTATCGGTGGTGACTGGGTTGAAGGGAGCGCCGGCACCTTCGAGGTCCGCTCGCCGCATTCACGCGAAGTGATCAACAACGTCGCCCGATGCGATTCCTCTGATGTCGATCGGGCCGTTGCGGCGGCTCGGCGCGCGCAACCGGATTGGGCGGGGATGCCGCTGATCGACCGAGCCAAGATTCTCCGAAGGATCACCGAAATCTTCCGCGACAACGCCGAGTCGATCGCCCGGATGGTGTGCGCCGAGATCGGCAAGACGATCACCGACAGCCGTGAGGAGGTCTACGAGTACGCGGCCCCCTCCTATGACAAAGCCGCCGCCGAGGTCCTTCGCCATCGAGGCCTGTCGCTGCCCTCGACACAAGAGCAGACCAACAACAAACGGCTGGTGCTGGGACACCGCCCCCTCGGCGTGATCGGATCGATCACTCCGTACAACTTCCCGACCGACATCGGCTCGATCGCGATGGCCCACATCATCGCCGCGGGCAACACGGCGGTTTGGAAGCCGTCCGAGTTCGCAGCCACGAGCTGTGCAATGGTGGTCGAGCTCTTCGAGGAGGCCGGTCTGCCGCCTGGAGTGGTCAACCTGGTTCAGGGCTACGGCGACGTCGGCGCCGCGATCGTCGAGCACGAGGGCGTCGACGGGATCTTCTTCACCGGCTCCACCGCGACCGGTGAGCTGATCGCTCGCTCCGCGCCGCTCAAGCCTCATCTGCTCGAGCTCGGCGGCGACGGACCCTTCATCATCCTGGCCGACGCCGACGTCGACGCTGCCGTCGACGGAGCGATGAACGGGTGCTTCTACTACACCGGTCAGGTCTGCACCTCGGCCGAGCGCCTGCTCGTCCACGAGGCGGTCTATGACGAGTTCGTCGAGAAGCTCACCGAGCGCGCACGGGCGCTCAGGATCGGCGACCCGGCCGAGGAGGAGACGGAGATGGGACCGCTCTGCACCGAGGCGACCCTGGCGCGCGTGGTGGAGCACGTCGAGGACGCCCGCAGCAAGGGTGCCGACATCGTGCAGTTCGGACCTGAGGAGGATCTCTACTACCCGGCCACGATTCTCACGAACGTGAGCGAGGAGATGCGGATCATGCAGGCTGAGACCTTCGGTCCGGTGGCGCCGATCGCCAAGATCTCCTCGGCGCAGGAGGCGGTCGAGATCGCAAATCGCAGTGAGCTCGGCTTGATCGCCTCGCTTTGGACGAGGGACCTCGCGACTGCTTGGCGGGTGGGCGAGGCGCTGCCGCACGGCTCGGTCAACATCAACGAAACAAGCAACTACTGGGACCAGCTGGCGCCCTTCGGTGGAGCCGGAAAGAGCGGAGTCGGCCGCGAGCTCTCCGAATGGTTCCTCGAATCCTTCACTGAGCGAAAGCTGCTCGTCTTCGAGCTCGGCGATGCGGAGCTCAAGTACGACCGGCGGGCCGAGGGCGGCTGGTAGCTACCCCATCGAGGGCGGCTGTGGCGCGCCGCTCCCCAGC
>DATAPB010000010.1:0-15777 GCA_036265435.1 Solirubrobacterales bacterium
GTGGACGCACACTGCCCCGAGGGCACCCAGATCTTCTCCGGAGGCTTCCAGCGGACCAACTTCACGACCCCGGGCGTTGAACGCTTTGGCGGCCACGTCTACGGCGGCGACTACATCACTGAGTCCAGGGCCGTCGGTACCGACTCCTGGCGGGTGAGCGGCGGCGCAACCGGTGAGAACGGGGGCGAGCTGACCGCGATCGCCTACTGCGGAGACGATCGGAGCCTCCCGATCAAGACGGTCTCAACGACCGTCTCCGTCGGCGAGAAGAAGGCGGCGTCCGCGACCACGCCCAGCTGTCCTGACGGGTACGCCCTGATCTCGGGCGGATTCAGCTTCGGTGACTCGCACGACGCCCTTTTTGCGGACGGCTTCTTCACCCGCGAAGGCCGGTGGGCCGCCACCGGGTACGGCTGGTTCGGCTCTGCCGACATGACCGCCTACGGCTACTGCGCCGAGGCACGAGACACCGTCGACCGCAGCGACTTCCCCAGGGAGCCGCCGCCCGGGCCGGCGCCCTCGGGCGACGATCACAAGATGCTCTACAGCGGCCTCGGCGTGTTCGGCCTGATCGTGATCGCCCTCTTTCTCCGCCGGCGCCAGGTCGTCCGCCGGCGCCGGCGCAAGCGCCGCGTCAGACGCGGCTAGGCGCGAAGACAGTCTCGTTGACTCAGGCGGCGATCAACTCGTTGGGGTTGAACACGTACTTGCGGGCGACGCCCGAGTCGAAGTCCTTGTAACCCTGGGGCGCGTCGTCGAGCGTGATCACGGTCGCGTTCACTGCCTTGGCGATCTGGACGCGGTCGTTCAGGATCGCGTTCATCAGGCCGCGGTGGTAGCGCATCACCGGGCACTGCCCGGTCGTGATGACGTGGGACTTCGCCCAGCCGAGCCCGATTCGGATCGACAGCGACCCCTCCTTGGCGGCCTCGTCGACCGCCCCTGGATCACCGGTGACGTAGAGGCCCGGGATGCCCAGATTTCCGGCCGCCTTGGTCAGCTCCATGATCGAGTTGAGTACCGTGGCGGGCTCCTCGACAGCGGAGCCCTCCTCACCGTGGCCGCGGGCCTCGAACCCGACGGCATCGACGGCGCAGTCGACTTCCGGGACCCCGAGGATCTGCTCGATCTGGTCCTGCGGATCGCCCTTGGACACGTCGACCGTCTCGCAGCCGAACGATCGCGCCTGCTCCAACCGCTCGGGAATCAGATCGCCGACGATCACCACGCCGGCGCCCAGGAACTGCGCAGAATGGGCTGCGGCGAGCCCCACCGGCCCCGCCCCGGCGACGTAGACGGTCGAGCCCGAGGTCACGCCCGCGCTGACGCACCCGTGGTAGCCGGTGGGGAAGATGTCGCTGAGCATCGTCAGATCGAGGATCTTCTCCATCGCCTGCTCCTTGTCGGGGAACTTGAGCAGGTTCCAGTCCGCGTACGGGACCAACACGAAGTTGGCCTGGCCGCCGACCCAGCCGCCCATGTCGACATAGCCGTAGGCCGACCCGGGCCGATCGGGGTTGGTGTTCAGGCAGACGCCGGTGTGGCCCTCCTTGCAGTTGCGGCAGCGGCCGCAGGCGATGTTGAAGGGGACCGAGACGAGGTCACCCTCCTTGATGAACTCGACGTCCGGTCCGGTCTCGATCACCTCGCCGGTGATCTCGTGGCCGAGGATCAGCCCCGCCGGCGCGGTCGTGCGCCCGCGGACCATGTGCTGATCCGAGCCGCAGATGTTCGTTGAAACGATCCGCAGGATCGCCCCGTGGGGCGTCTTGCGCCCGACGTTGTCGGGATGTACTCCGGGGCCGTCCTTCAGCTCCAGCTCCGGGAAGTCGATGCTCTGCACCTCGACCTTGCCCGGCTCGATGTAGGCAACACCTCTGTTGTCGGCCATGGCGCGCCTCCCCTAGAAAGCCGCGACGCCGGCTTCAGCGACCTCGTGGTCCTGCTCCACGCTGCCGCCGCTGACGCCGATCGCTCCGACGACATCGTCGCCGTCCATCAGCGGAATCCCGCCGGCGAAGACGATCAGCTGGCCCTGGTTGCTCGCCTCGATGCCGTAGAGGGGCTGGTTCGGCTGCGCGAGCGGCGCCAGATCCTTCGTCGACATGTCGAATGACCGGGCGGTGTATGCCTTGTTCTGGGCGATGTCGATCGAGCCGAGCCAGGCGCCGTCCATACGCCCGAACGCGGTGAGGTTGTTGCCGTCGTCGACGACGGCGATGTTCATGGGCACCCCGATCTCGTCGGCCTTGGCGCGAGCTCCATCGACGATCTTCTGTGCGGCATCCAGCGTCACGGTCTTTGCCACGGTCTCCTCCTTTGCACCCCGGTCCTTTCGGGGAGGTTTCGACTGACCGTATCGCGGAGTCCCGCCCCGGACAAGCTTCGTCGAGAACCGTCAGGAGCTGGGCTGATCGGGCGGCCGCGGCCGCGGTGGCCCTGATGCTCTGATCAGTCGGCGACGTAGGCGTCGACGACTTCCAGGAGCCGCCGAACCCCGATCGGCTTGGTGAGGTAGTCCTGGGCCCCGGCCTCGAGCAGAGGTCCTGGGGTGCCATCGGTGGCATCGGCGCTCAGGATGACGACGGGAATGTCCCTCGTCCGCTCGTCGGCGCGCAGTTTCGCGAGGACCTCGTCCCCGCCGATGTCAGGCAGGTGCAGGTCGAGGAGGACGAGGTCAGGCCGATGTTCGGCGGCGAGTTCCAGGCCGAGCGATCCCATCCCCGCAGGCAGCAGCCGGACACTCGGGCGCGAGGCCAGGATCTCCTCGACCAGCCGGACGTTCGCCATCGTGTCCTCTATGTAGAGGACGCTGCGATCGCCGTCGTAGGTTCGGTTCGCGATCAGCTGGTCGTCCTCGGCGTTCGCCTCCGCGATCGCCGCCGGCTCGCCCCGACCGAGCTCGACCGTGAAGGTGCTGCCCTCCCCGGGAGTGCTGGCCACGGTCAGGCTTCCGCCCATCGCCTCGACCAGGCTCCGCGATAGGGCGAGGCCGAGGCCCGTGCCCTCCACGTCGGCCGGGGCATCGAGCCGCTCGAAAGGCGTGAAGAGCTTCTCGAACGATGCCGGGCCGATCCCCGGCCCGGTGTCGGCGACGGCGATCCGCATCCGATCAGAGGACTCGGCCTCCACCGTGATCCGGACCTCCCCGCGGTCGCGGTTGTACTTGACGGCGTTGGAAAGCAGGTTGATGACGACCTGCTTGAGGCGTTGTTTGTCGGCATGTACGTAGCCGCTCCCGGCCGCGATCCGCGGTTCGTGGAGGGTCACTCCCCGGACCTCAGCCAGCGGCCTGATCAGGTCCATCGCCTCGTTGAGCAGCGGCGCGATCGCCACCGGCTCGACGGAAAGCGACATCTCGCCCGCCTCGATCCGTGAGATGTCCAGCACCTCGTCGACCAGCTGGAGCAGATGCCGGCCCGCCTTCAGGATGGTCGACGCCCACTCGCGCTTGCGCTCGTCGAGGTCGGCCATCCCGAGGAGTTCGCTGAAGCCCATGATCGCGGCGAGCGGAGTCCGCAGCTCGTGGCTCATTCTCGAGAGGAACTCGTTCTTGGCCAGGGCGGCAGACCGAAGCTGCCTGTTGAGCTCCTGCAGCTCCTGGCCGCGGAGGAAGATCTCAGCCTCCTGCTCGGACCCCTTCTCGGAGAGGCGCACGAACTCGGTCACCTCCTGGACCCGATAGATGATGTAGGCGACCTCACCGTCCTCGTCCAGGACGGGGGTGTTCTTCGGGCTCCAGTAGCGCTCCTCGAAGCCTCCGCCCTCGTCGTCGGGTCGCTGGATGTCGTACTTCTGCACCGCCATCGTGTCCGGCACCTTCTGCAGGCGGACCCGCTTGAGGGATGCGGAGAGGTTCCTCACGCCGGTTGCGTCCGGATCCTCCGGATTGTCGGGGAAGACGTCGAACATTCCCCGGCCCACGATGTCCTCGCGCCGGGTCATGGTCGCCGCGAGGTACGCCTCGCTCACAGCGACGATTCGCAGCTCCGGGTCCAGGACGAGATAGAGACCCGGAGCAGCCTCGAACAACGCTCTGAAGTCGATCTCCCCCGTGGGGTCCACCGGCGAAAAGCCTACGGGCTTCGTAGATAATGGGCGCCGGTTTCCCGGGGGGAATTCAGGGAGCGGCGATGGCTCAGCGGATCCTGGTCGGCGATGACAATGAGCAGATGCGGCGGCTGATCGTCGAGCTGCTCGAGGCCGATGGCCACGAGGTGCGGGAGGCGAGGGACACCGGCGAGGTGCTAGAGCAGGTGATCCACGCGCGTTTCGATCTCCTCGTGCTCGACCTCCATATGCCGGGCGGCGGCGGCATCGAGGCGCTCCGGGCGATCCGCAGCGACCCCGCCAACGGTTCGCTGCCCGTGCTCCTGCTGAGCGGCTCGGTGGACCTCGAAGTTGATTGGGCGTCGAAGATAGGAGCCGACGCCCAGCTGCCGAAGCCGTTCCGCCTCGATGAGTTCCGCGGGACGGCCGGCTCGCTGCTGAACCCCTGAGCCGTCGGAGCCGCGACAATCCCGCCGGTGCGCCTGGCCGCCGTCGGACACATGGAGTGGATCGAGTTCGTGCGCGGCGACCACGTCCCCGCGGCCGGGGAGATCGTGCACGCGCACGACAGCTTCGAGGAGCCGGCGGGGGGCGGCGCGGTCGCAGCCGTCCAGCTCGCCCGTCTGGCGGGCGGCGCCTCATTTCTCACCGCTCTCGGCGATGACGAGCACGCGACCCGGACGCGCGCGCGGCTGTCCGAGCTCGGGGTGACCGTTCGTGACGCGACCCGCGAGGGCCCGACCCGCCGCGGGCTCACGTTCCTCGACTCCCGTGGCGAGCGCACGATCATCACGATCGGCGAGCGCCTGTCGCCCAGCGGCCACGACGAGCTCGACTGGGAGGACCTGCGCCAGGCCGACGGCGTCTACCTGACCGCGGCCGACGCCGGGGGCCTACATGCCGCCCGCGGCGCCGCCGTCCTCGTCGCCTCACCCCGTGCAGGCCGGGTGCTCCATGAGGAGAGGGTGCGGCTGGACGCGTTGGTCTACAGCGACAACGACGAGTTCGAGACCGCCTTCGCGAGGGCGTTGGACCCGGCGCCGACCCTCCTCGTCGCGACCCGCGGCGCCGAACGGGGGCGCTACGAGACAGCGCAGGGCGAGCGAGGCACCTGGGAGGCCGCGCCGCTCCCCGGCCCGATCGCCGACACCTACGGGGCCGGCGACTCGTTCGCCGCCGCGCTCACCTTCGCTCTCGCGCGGGGCATGGATCCGGACGAGGCGCTCGCCGTCGCGGCCCGGGCCGGCGCGGTCTGCCTTACCGGCCGCGGCCCGTACGAGCACCAGCTCACTGCGGACGCTCTCTGACTACGTCCTCGGGGCGCTTGTCGTCGCGCAGTCCGAGGTAGCGGGGATGGCGAAGCCTGCCGTCGCGGGTCCACTCACTGAAGGCGAACTGCCCGACCACCTTCGGCTCGATCCAGTGGGTCCCCTTCGGGATGGGGTGGACGTCGGCGAAGGGCGGGTCGGAACGCTCGAGCGTCCGCATCGCCTCGCCCAGGTTCCTCAGGGTTCGCTGGTCGAAGCCGGTCCCGACCTTCCCGGCGTAGCGGAGCTTCCCGCCTTCGTAGTAGCCGACGAGCAGGGCGCCGAAATCGGTGCGCTTTCCGTGCGGCGCGGTGAAGCCGCCGATCACGAGCTCCTGCTCGTGCGAGCACTTGAGCTTCAGCCAGTCCTTCGACCGACTGCTCGAGTAGCGGCTCTCGGCCCGCTTCGCGATCAGGCCCTCCAGCCCGCGGCGGCAGGCCTCGACGAAGAGCTTCTCCCCGTCGCGGTTGCGGTGCGGCAGGAAGTGGACGTGCCCGTGGAAGTCGAGCGCTCCTCGCAGGACCCGCTTCCGCGTCCGCTCGATGAGAGCGGTGGTGTCGTGGCCCTCGAGGTGGGGGATGTCGAACAGGTAGTAGTAGACGGCGATGCCGGTGCGCCTGGCGCGCTCGGGGTCGGCAATGCCCAGCCGGCCCTGCAGGCGGGAGAAGCTCGGGATCCCGTTCCGCAAGGCGACGATCTCGCCGTCGACGACGAACTCCGGCGAGGACTCGCGCTCGAGGGCCTCCACGAGCTCCGGGTAGGTGTTGTTGAGGAGCTTGTCGGTGCGGGAGCGAAGGCGGACGCCATCGGGCGTCCGGTAGGCGAGGCAGCGCTCGCCGTCGAGCTTGCGCTCGTAGATCCAATCGGGATCGGAGAACGGTCTGTCGTGGAGGACCGCCTTCATCGGCTCCACGTGGCGGGGCGGAGCGCTCCGCCTGAGAAGGCCCCGGTCCTCATCGCTCAGCAGATCGAGCGCCGAGCGGCGCCTTCCCCGGCTCACCGCGGCGCGGCCGCGATCTCGGCGGAGATCGCCAGCCTCGCGCCGGCCCGCTTCATGTCCTCCAGCGCGCGCTCGCCGTCGCCCGGCTCGACCTCCACCGCTCGGATCGCGTCGGTGACGACGGTCGTGTCGAACCCCTCGCGGCACGCGTCGATCGCCGAAGCCCGGACGCAGTAGTCGGTCGCCAGCCCGACAACGGTGACCTCCTGGATCCCGCGTTCGTGGAGCAGCTCGGCGAGCTTCGACTTCTCGAACCCGGAGTACCCCTCGTCGTCGCGCTCGACGCCCACGTCGACGATCGCCTCGACCTCGATATCCCGCATGGCCGGGTGCAGCTCGGCTCCGTGAGTGCCCTGGACGCAGTGAACCGGCCAGGGGCCGCCCTCGGTCTCGAAGGAGGCGTGGTCGGGTGGATGCCAGTCCCGGGTCGCGAAGACGTGCTCGTACTCCGCCGCCAGCCGCCTCACGGGCTCGGCGATTTCGTACCCGCCCGGCACCTCCAGCGCACCGCCGGAGGTGAAGTCGTTCTGGAAGTCGATGATCAGCAGGGCCCTGGACATGGGCGGCTCCCTCAGGCCCAGGCTACCGGCTCCGTCTCCTCATCCTGTTCCGCCGTGCGCTCCTCTTCCTGCACCCGAGGGTCCTCATCTGAGATGCGACCGGGCTCGGGCTCGGCCTCCGCCTCGAAGCCGGCTCGGTCCACCGCGCGATGGAACCGCTCGCCGACGACGCCGCCGATCACCGAAAAGATCAGCGGCACCAGGACGGCCACCGCGACGGCGATGCCGGGGCTCGTCAGCGGGCCCTCGTCGATGGGGTTGCTCGGGAGAGCGATCGACTTGGTCGGATCGAGCTCGCCTCCCGCGATCCATGCCGCCGCCAGAACCGCCGTCAGGGCCAGCAGGCTGAGCAGCCAGACGCCGAGTCCCTGTCGCCAGCCGTCGAAGCGCGCCATGCGGGCTCCCACGTAGCCCCCGGCCATGTAGCTCAGGCCGAGGATCGCCACCGCGATCGCGCCGCCCCCTGCGGCCATGCGATCCACGAGAGTGGCGACGTCCTCCCTGAAGTCGGCCACTCCGGCGGCAACCAGTCCCCCGAGCACCATCGCGACCAGCGATGCCGCGAGCCCGATCGCGGCGAGCAAGCCGAAGAGGACGGCCTCCCACTGGATGCGGCCACCGAACTCTTGCCGCTCACGACGTCGCGGCTCGCGGCGGCGCACTTCGAGCAGGGCCTCACTCCGCGGCCGGCGGAGCGGGCGTCTCTTCACCGTCGATCCAATCTCCAGGCCCGAAGCATTTGCCACGGAGGCAGGTTTCAAACCTCCGGGCGGCTGGTCAGCCCTCCGGCTTGGGCGGGGAGAACTGCGATCGCATCATCCGGTCCCACATCCGGTCGCTCACCAGGCGGCGCATGGCCATCGGAACCCTGGCGGATGCCGTCACCTTGTAACGCGTGCTCGGCCTGTTCGCGGACAGCGCCTTGGAGATCTTCTTGGCCACCGCCTCCGGGCCGGCACCCAGCCTCGCCATCGGGCCTTCGTAGGCGTTTGCCGTGACGGTCCCGACCTCGGCATTGAACTTCGCGTACGGGCCGTGCTCGGTCACCTCGTTGATGGTGCCCGCGGCGGTCGCGCCGAAGTCCGTGACGATCAGCCCCGGCTCGATGACCACGACATCGACCCCGAACTCGCGAACCTCAAAACGCAGCACGTCCGAGAGCCCCTCGACGGCGAACTTGGTCGCGTGGTAGATGCCCCCGCCCGGGAAGGTGACCTTGCCGCCCATCGAGCTCAGGTTCACGATCCGGCCCGAACCCGCCCTGCGCATGCTGGGAAGCACCAGTTGGCACATGCGGATCAGGCCGAAGACGTTGGTCTCGAACTGCTTGCGCACGCTCTCCATCGGGATTGTCTCGATCGCCCCGCTCTGGCTGTAGCCGGCGTTGTTGACCAGGGCTCCGACGGGACCGTCCTGCTCGACCTCAGCCACCGCCGCCTCCATCGAGCTCTCGTTGGTGACGTCGAGCGCGTGGGTCTTCATGCCCTTCGCGGCGAGGTCCTCGATCGACTCGAGCCGCCGCGCGGTCGCGTGGACGTTGTAGCCCTCGTCCGCCAGCAACTCCGCCGTCGCCCGGCCGATCCCGGTCGAGCAACCCGTGATCAGTACCGGCCGTGACTTCTCGATCCCCATGACGTCTTCTCCTCTGGTCGGGCAACAAACCCTCTCAGAACGAGACTCTCGGTGCGAGTGCTCCCGTAGGCTCCCAGCAGGTATGAGAGCCGTCACCTTCCAGGCGCCGGGCGAGGTCCAGGTCGACGACGTCGCCGACCCCGAGCTGCACGCTCCGGACGATGCGATCGTCCGGGTGCAGGCGAGCGGCATCTGCGGCTCGGACCTCCATATCTACCACGGGCGCGTTCAGATCGAGGCGGGCTTCGTGATCGGCCATGAGTTCGTGGGCGAGGTGGTCGCTGCCGGCGACGACGTGAGCCGGGTCGCGGTGGGTGACCGCGTGCTAGGCACCTATGGGACCGCCTGCGGCGAGTGCTTCTTCTGCAGGCGCGAGGAGTTCCATAAGTGCGACGAGGCGCGGGTCTTCGGCCACGGCAAGACACTCGGCTCGCTGCAGGGCGCGCAGGCCGAGCTGCTGCTCGTTCCGCGCGCGAACCTCACGCTGCGCCAGGTCCCTGACGGCCTCACCGATGACGTCGCCCTGTTCGCCGGCGACGTGATGGGGACCGCGTACCACGCGGTCGCCTCCCGACCGTTGGCCGACGGTGAGACCGCGGCGATCCTTGGCCTGGGGCCGGTCGGCCTCTGCGCCGTCCAGGCCGCCAAAGCGGCCGGCGCCTCCGAGGTGGTGGCCATCGACACGGTCGAGGATCGGCTGCGAATGGCCGAGTCATTCGGCGCGACACCGGTGCACCTCACCGAGCAGGACCCGCGAGCGGAGGTCAAGAAGCTCACCGAGGGGCGCGGGGTCGACCTGGCGGTCGAGGCTGTCGGCCATCCGGACGCGCTCGACCTCGCGCTGCGCCTGGCCCGCAAGGCCGGGACCGTCTCGGTCACCGGTGTCTACGCGGAGAGAACCGAGTTGCACATGGGAATCCTCTGGATCAAGGCCCTCACGCTGACCAGTGGCCACGCCAACGTGATCAAGCACGTCGATCCCGTGCTCGAGCTGCTCACGGCGGGCGATCTCGACCCCGCGCCGCTCGTCACGCACCACATGAAGCTGGACGAGGCGCCCGACGCCTACCGCGTCTACGACAACCGAGAGGCGCTCAAGATCGTTCTGACGCCGTAGATCCGGCGGCGGTGTTTGTGGCCGCCGTCAATGCTGGTCCGGGAGCAATCCCGGCGGAAAGTCGGTGCCGAACTCGGGGAGGAGCCGCATCGCCAGGTCGGTGGCCGGCCTGCCCTGGGTCACAGGGTCGAGGTCCTTGACGTTGAGCAGCGCTCGCACCGAGCTCGCGATCTGGAAGTCCGCGGCGTTCGGTTCGTCGCCCCCGATCACCCCCTCCGCGATGAGCTCGTCCACGTGGTCGAGTACCTCTGGGACCAGGGAAATAGCCCGCTGGATCTCGCCGTCGGCGTCCACCTTGTTCGCCAGGTGGCGCGCCGCCGGCGTGTTGATCCAGGCGGCGAAGCGCGGGAAGGGGATCCCGACGTCCTCGGCGATCATCACCTTGGTCTCCGGGCGGTGGACCGACAGCCAGCGGACGATGCGGCGCGGCACGTCCTGGAGGACCTGATCGCCCCAGCGCTCGGCCTCCTCGATGGCAGCCCGCTGCTCGGAGTCGCCCGGGAAGAGGGGAGGATCCGGCTTGAGCTGCTCCAGCTCCCGCGAGATCAGCGTCGATCCCTGTATCCGGCGGCCGTCGATCTTCATCGCCGGAACGGTGCCGCCGCGGAACCCGCGAGTTCGCAGCAGGGCGGGCCACAACCCCGGCAGCAGCCAGATCACCTTGTGGTCGAGGCCCTTGCGCTCGAGCATCAGGCGGGCGCTGTGGGAGGGGGGCGAAGGGGGCGACCCATAGAGCTTGATGCCCATGGCCGGAGCCTATTGTGAGCTGGATGACCGAGAGCCTCAGCGGAAAGCTGCTCGTCGCGTCCCCGAGCATGCCGGACTACTTCCACCGCACGGTGATCCTGGTCGTCGAGCACTCCGAACAGGGCGCGTTCGGGCTGGTCCTCAACCGGCCTTCCGAGACGACGGTCGGCGAGGCCTCGCCGGAACTGGCGGAGCTGATCGGCGACGACCACCTGCTCCACGTCGGCGGCCCGGTTCAGCCGAACGCAGTGACTGCCGTCGGCGACCACCTCGATCCGGCCGCGGCGACGAAGCTGATCGTCGGCTCAGTCGGGATGGTCGACCTCGACGACCCACCCGAGGTCAACAGGCTGCGGGTGTACGTCGGCTACGCCGGCTGGGCGGCCGGACAGCTCGACGCTGAGCTCGAGGACGAGTCCTGGATAGTCGAGGACGCGCACCCGGACGATCCGTTCCGGGGCGGCGATCTCTGGTCGGAGGTCCTGGCGCGGAAGGGTGGCGAGTTCGCCCTGCTGGCCCGGATGCCGCCGGACCCCTCGGTGAACTAGCGCGGGTCGGGCGCCTCGTAGGCGACCTGGACGTGGTCCAGCGCCACTGCGATGAAGGGGCGCGGCTCTGGAGGCTCGCCGTTGCGGCCAGTGACCGTGGCGTCCACCAGAGCGATGAAGCGCATCCCCTCGCGGTTGAGAAGGTCGGAAAGCCGGCTGTGGAATCCCTCGGCCGGGAGAGTGACGACTCCGACGATCCGATATCGCTCCGTCTCGACGACTATGCGCTCTCGCCTGCTGTCGGCGCTCATGGAAGAGCTATCGGCCGCTCCGCGGGCGGCTTGAGCGCTGCCCGCTCGGATACGGTGGTGGGGCAATCGACCAGGGGAGTGGGGAATGCAGAAGCTCGAAGGATGTGATGAGCGCGCGCTCGTTCTCGATGGGAACCAGCTCCAGGCGCTTCGCTGGGGAGGGGTCCAGACTCAGTTCCCGGTGAGCGAGCTCACTCCCGGCAAGATCGTCCGCGACGACAAGGGGAAGACGCTCGGCCTGTTCGGCAAGGCCGAGGAGCGCGTACGGGTGGACTTCGACCGGCTGCCGCTGGCCATCTGGGTTCCACTCGAGCGGCAGGCGGAGGCGGAGGCCTTCGTAGCCGAGGCGAACGACGCGATCGAGAGCGCGTCCTCGTAGTGGAGCGAATCAGCCCAGCAGCCCAGCCGCGCCCTTGATCGTCAGGTAGGCCCCCGCCGCCGCGCAGAGCGTCAAGGCGATCTGGCGGGTGTGCGAGCCGAGCCAGTCGTGGATGCGGTGGATCAGCGCCTCGGTGCGCTCGGGGGCGATCCCGTAGCCGATCAGCGGGATCTCGGCCCAGGCGAACATGATCACGTTGTAGGTCACGAGCTGGAAGACGTCCTGGGCGGTGCTCTGGTCAGCGGCCGCGATCTCTTTCAGGGCCACGAGGTAGAGGGCTCCGGGCAGGTTGAGGGCCATCCCCACTACGAAGGTGAGGACGATCGACTGGCGGGCCAGCACCCGATCCGACCACGGCTGCTTGTTGCTCGCGGCACGCTCGGCCTTCTTGCGCTGCCGGTGCTCGACGAGTCGCCGGTCCCGGCCGGTCAGCAGCGCGTACCACAGGACGATCAGGATCAGCCCGACCCCGAGGTCGACGGCCGGATTGATGCTGCGGCCGCTGCTGCCGTTCAGGACGTCACCGGAGCTGAGGCCGCCGATGATCACCAGGCCGATGGTGAGGCTGATCAGCATCGCCCCCGCGAGGTAGGCGATGAGAAGCCGGCGCGGGTTGGGCTGGGTGAGGATCAGGATCACCACCGCGAGCAGGGTGGGGTAGGCGGCGGAGCCGAGAGCCAGCGGCAGCAGCTCGAGCACGCGGCGCAGACTAGGGTCCAGTCGATGGCCGCGCTTCAAGAAGTCCCGGTCGCCTCGATCTCGCCCGAGCGCTTCGAGTCTCTGCTCGCCGGTCGCTGGAAGGAGGTGGACGAGGCGATCAAGGAGGCGCGGCGGCTGCTCAAGGGCAGGGTCGTCTGGCACGTGAACTCGACGGCGCGGGGAGGAGGGGTAGCCGAGCTTCTCCAGTCGCTGCTCGCCTACGCGCGAGGCGCCGGCGTGGACGTGCGCTGGCTGACGATCTCCGGGAACCCCGACTTCTTCCGCGTGACGAAGCGGATCCACAACCGGCTCCACGAGTCCGAGGGAGACGGTGGGCCGCTGGGGCCGGAGGAGCGCGAGGTGTACGAGGACGCCCTGGCCGAGGCGGCCGACGAGCTGGTCGAGCTCGTCCAGCCGGGGGACATCGTCTACATCCACGATCCTCAGCCGGCCGGCCTGGTGCCCCATGTGGTCTCGGCCGACGTCAAGGTGATCTGGCGCTGCCACATCGGCGTCGACCACCCGGGCGAGCTGGCGCACGGCGCGTGGGACTTCATGCGCCGCTACGTGGAGGACGCCGACGCCTACGTCTTCTCCCGCGAGCGGTTCGTCTGGGAGGGACTCGACCAGGACCGGATCTGGATCGTCCCACCGTCGATCGACGCCTTCTCACCGAAGAACGAGGACCTCGATCCGGAGGCGGTCGGCGGAATCCTCGCGGCGATCGGCCTCCAGGACACCGCCGATCCGAGTCACGCCCTCTTCCGCCGATTCGATGGCACTGAGGCCCGCGTCACGCGCCCCGCCGACCTGGTCCAGGACGGGCCGGTCCCCGAGGACGCGCCGCTGGTATGCCAGGTCTCCCGCTGGGACCGGCTCAAGGATCCGGTTGGGGTCCAGCGCTGCTTCGCGGAGTTCGTCGAGTCCGAGGCCGCTCATCTGGTGCTCGCCGGCCCCTCGGTCGCGGGGGTGTCCGACGACCCCGAGGGCGCCGAGGTCCTCGAAGAGGTTGCCGCGCGCCGCCGGGAGCTGCCATCGGAGAAGCGAGCCCGCATTCATCTGGCGTCCCTGCCCACTGACGACTTCGAGGAGAACGCCGCGATGGTGAACGCGCTCCAGCGACGCTCGACCGTCGTCCTTCAGAAGAGCCTCGCGGAGGGGTTTGGTCTGACCGTCGCGGAGGCGATGTGGAAGGCGCGGCCGATGGTGGCGAGCCGGGTCGGTGGGATCCAGGACCAGATCGAGGACGGTGTCTCCGGCGTCCTCATCGATGACCCGACCGACCTCCAGGCGGTCGCCCGGGCGATCGACGGGTTCCTCCAGGATCCTGCCCGTGCCGCCGAGGTCGGAAGGGCTGCCCACGAGCGCGTCCTCGAGCACTTCCTCGGTACCCGCAGCCTCGTCCAGTACATGCACCTGATCATGAAGCTGCTCGCGCCCGAGAGTGCCTAGGTCTCCGCGCGTCCCTCGTTCCACCCCCGCAACGCGGCCAGGAGGTCCTCGCGGGTGTGCGGCTCGAGGTCGGCCTCACTGATCCGGCCAGTCAACTGGATCGTCTCGCGCAACTGCTCGACGTAGGTGGGGCAGTGCTCGCAGCGGCTGATGTGCGCCTCGAAGCGGCGCCGATCCCGGCGCGAGAGCCCGCCGTCGAAGTAGGCGGTGACCAGCTCGACGAGCTCCTGACAGGACATCTCCCTGGGGAAGAGCCTCATGAGGTCGCCTCCGCGAGCTCGGGATCCATGTACTGCTCGAGTGCGGCGCGCACCTTCGAGCGGGCTCGATGGAGGAGAACCCGCTGATTTCCGTCCGTTATGCCGAGGATGTCCGAGACCTCCATCGGCGTCCATCCGTCGACGTCTCGGAGCAGGATCACGTCGCGCTGGGCCTCCGGGAGATCGTCGATCGCCATCTCGATCACGCTGAGGGTCTCCCTCTCGAGCAGTCGGTCCTCCGGCCAGGGGACAGGCGGGGCGGCCCAGGCTCCGGGATGTGGAGCGTCGGGTCCGAGGAAGCGGTCGGGATCGACGGACGGCTCGTCGGTCTCCACGTCGGACCCCGCAAGCGCCGAGAACGGGACCATCCGGCCGTCGCGCTGTCCGCGGGTCTTCGCGCGGTTGGTGAGGATCCTGAACAGCCAGGTCTTCAGGCTCGAGCGCTCCTCGAAGCGGTCGATGCCGTTGAGCACCGCCAGCCAGGTCTCCTGGACGACCTCCTCCGCGGTCGCGCGATCCCGGACATACATCTGAGCGACCCGCAGCATCATCGCTCCGTAGCGGTCGATGAGCTCGGCGAAGGCCATCTCGTCGCCCTCGCGAAGTCGCTGGACCAGTTCATGGTCTTCGGTCATCCGACGGGCCGGACGGTTACACGTTTGTCCATTCGCCGCCGCGGGGCGCGGTCAGGAGCTCGAGCGGCCGGGGCATCGGCTCGTCTCGAGGAGCGCCTGGCGACCGCCCGGGGAGTAGGGGTAGACGAGGTTGCGAGTGACCGCGGTAGCTCGTGTCCCGTAAAGCGCTCGTATTTTTGGTCACCCGGCGGATTCGGGAAGGCGGGAACCAGTGACCGAGCGCACCACGGGCGATCGACGAGCTCGGAGGGCGAAGCTTGAGGCACTGACACCGCGCGATCGACGGGCGATTCAGGCGGTCGAATCGCCTGCCCGGCTCTCGGCTGCCGCGCTGACCGCCGCGTCGATCGTCGCGGTGAGCGCGGGAGCCACCACCGCAACCACCCGCTCTCGATCGACGCCCTCGGCGAGCGCGGTCTCGATGACCGTTTCCACATAGGCGAGTAGGCCATCGATCGCGGTGTGCACGATCGGCGGCGGCTTCGAGTTGCCGAGCTGGTTGAGGGCGATCATGGAGATGACCCGCTCCCGGTATCTCGCCGCGATCTCCAGCAGCCGCGGGTCAACGATGCCGCGGCTCTGCCGATAGAGCAGCCAGGCGTCGGTGGGCTCTTCCGCGTGGTCCATCATCCGGTTGAGGTTGGCTGCTAGCCGCTCCGGAAGCGGAACGTCCAGGTCGGTCACCCAGCCGCTCGAGAGCACCTCGCCGGCCCGATGGACCGCGGCCTCGACCAGTTCCTGGCGCCCGCCGGGGAAGTAGTGGTAGACCAGATTGCGGGTGACTCCCGCCTGATTCGCGACGGCCTCGAAGGCGAGCCGCTCGTGTCCCTCGCGCGCCGCCACCGTGAGCGCGGCGTCGATCAGCTGCTCTCGACGCTGGGCGGGCGGCAGCCTCCGGGGTGCCGAGCCGATCTCCATCGCGGGCACGTTACAGAGTATTTACGATTTGCACAACTTGGGCAGGATGTGCAATAAGATCCGGCGCGCGCGCAGCGCGAAATGGGCGCGGTTGGGATCGAACCAACGACCTCTCCCGTGTGAGGGGAGCGCTCTCCCGCTGAGCTACGCGCCCGGGGCCGCGGATGATACGCCTGGCCATTCGCCCCGTCCCGGCTCGGGATGGCGCCGGGCGACGGAATA
>DATAPB010000011.1:0-6409 GCA_036265435.1 Solirubrobacterales bacterium
CCGGGCCAGAGCTGCGATCCCCGCGGCCCCGGCCGGCTCCACCAGGACACCCATCGACTCGGCGACGAGGCCCATTGCAGCCCGGAGGTCATCGTCATCCACGAGCACCACCTCGTCGACGAGCTCCAGGACTCGCCCCAGCGACTCAGGCACCGGATCGGTGATCGCGAGCGTTCCGGCGATCGTCCCCTCGCCGGTCACCGAGACCGGCCGTCGGGCCGCGAAGCTCTGCGCCATGGCGGGAGCGCCGCTCGCGCACACGCCCACGACCCTGGTGTCCCGCCGGCGCGATTTCAGCCAGCGGGCGACGCCGGTGATCAGCGCTCCGTCACCCAGCTGGATGACGGCGGTGTCGATCGGATCTTTCGCGGTCAGCTCGACGCCGATCGTCCCGGCGCCCTCGGCAATGGCGGGTTCCAACCCGTCGACCACCAGGTAGCGGCGCTCCCCGGCGGCGGCATATTCGCGGGCGGCCGTATGGGGGTGCTGGCGCACGTCGACCTCGGCACCGAGCGCCCGCATGCGGGCGACCTTCCCCTCCGGGGCGTCGGGCCCGACGAAGATCTGAACCGGCGCACCCCGGTCCCGGGCCGCGTACGCGAGCCCCTGCCCGAAGTTGCCCGCGGTCTCACAGACCCAGGTGAGGGAGGGATCGAGCTCCCGCGCCAGCAGCGAAGTGCCGCGCCCCTTGAAGCTGCCGATCGGGTTGAGGCTCTCGACCTTGACCAGGACCTCACGCCCGAACTCCTCGGACAGCCGCTCGCTGACGAACTGCGGGGTGTCGAGGAAGACCGGATCGATCTCGGTGACGGCCGCCGCGATTCGCGTCAGGGAGAGATCCATGTTTTCGCTCGCGCCACCCCGCGGCGTCAAGTCTGCCGGTGGGAGACCACGTTGACCATCGTGCCTCCCGGCTCGCGCAGCATGAACCGGCGGACGCCCCAATCCTCGTCCCGCAGCGGGTAGGCGATCTCGTAGCCCAGCTCGACGGCACGTGCGTGGACGGCGTCCACGTCATCGACCCCGACCGAGATGCCGGGTGCCGCCGGGTCGTCATTCGAGATGATCGTCACCTGGGCCGCCGAATTGTCAGGTGAGGCGACGGTCACCACCCAGCCCAGATCCATGGCCGGCTCGAAGCCGAGGAGCCCCACGAAGAAATCCCGTGTCTCGTCCGGCCGCTCCGAGCGCAGGTTGGGCACTGCCCTCGAGATCAACGGTCCTCCACTGAGTCGAACCTTATTGCCCAGATCCCGTCAGCCCGGCCGCGAGATCGCCGGCGAGGCGCTCGATCGAACCCGCGCCCTCCTCGACGTGGTCCGGGTTGAGCTCGGTGACCGTGACGCCGGCGAGGGCGGGTGAGGCGAGCAGCACCGCCAGCGCGGCCGCCGCCTGCTCGTAGGCGAGGCCCTCGTTGCGGCCCGGGTTCTCCGAGAGCGGGGTCTCGGTGAAGTCGACCACGTCGACGTCGAAGTGGACGAGCAAGCGATCCGGGCCGGCTAGCACGTCGAGCGCCCTCCTGGCCGCCCCGGCCGGGTCGTCGCGCACCTCGTCCACTGGGATCGCCTCGAGCTCGAGCCGGTCGATCGTCTCGCGCTCGTGCGGTCGTGCCTGCTCGGGGCCCCAGGCGAGGAGCACGACCTGCTCCGGCGCGAGCAGCGGCACGCGCGAACCGACCTCGACCAGCTCCCGCTCGGCGCCCTCGTCGCCCAGCATGTGGGCCATCCCCATCCAGTCCAGGGCGCCCGGCGGCGCGCTCGTCGGGATGTTGAGATCCGCGTGCAGATCGAAGTAGACGAGACCGACCTTGTCGGAGCGCTCGACATGCCCGGCGACGGTGCCGACACCGATCGTGCAGTCGCCACCCAGGACGAGAGTGATCTCCTTGGCGAGGATGGACTCGACGACCCGTGCCGCGGTGTCGTCGACGATCTCGACGACCTTGCCGAGGTTCTGGGCGAGCGGGCGCTCGCGGTCGGGGCGCCACCGCCAGACCTCCCGATCGCCGTAGTCCGAGACCTCGACGCCGGAGTCTCGGAGAAGCTCGACGAGGCCGGCCTGCCGCAGCGCCGCCGGGGCCTGCTCCTGGCCCGGCGCGAACGCTCCGGCGCTGGTCGGGACGCCGATGACCCCAACCTTCCGCCCGTCGATTTGTGTCGGCGAGAGATCCATGCTCTAGGGGCCGGCCGCAATGGCCGCTCGCGCGTCCTCGACCGTGTCGTACTGGAGCATCCGCGTGATCACGCCGTTCTTCACCTCGCAGGCGTACACCAGATCGATCTCCGTCCTGGCTCCGCTGCCCGAGCCGACGCCCCAGTTGCTGGTCGGGACCAGGACGAAGTCGCCGAGGTCGATGTACTCGAGGAACTCGGCGTGGTACTCGGCGAACGGCTCTATCCAGTCCTGGAGGTAGCGAACGACACCGTCGAGGCCGTGGTACTCGGCGTCGACCCCCGTGCCGGCCCCGGACTCGAGTGTTCTCAGCTGGACTTCCGAGGAGCAGGCGCGATCGAGGAGCTCCCGTATCGGCTCGGCGCCCCAGTCGACGCCGGCCACGTCGAGGCCCTCGAAGGGGCCGAGCAGCGAGCGGACGACCTCGACGTTGCCCTCGGACATAGGATCGGATTGTGACCCGCGAGGACATCGACGGCTGGCTGGCCGAGTACGTCGGCGCCTGGAAGAGCTACGACCGCGATCAGATCGCGCAGCTCTTCACCGAGGACATCGCCTACCGCTACCACCCCTACGACGACCCGATCGAGGGCCGCGACGAGGTGATCAAGGCCTGGCTCGCCGAGGGCGACCACCCGGAGGCCGGCACGCGCGACGAGCCGGGCACCTATGACGCGGAGTACAGCGCCGTAGCGGTGGACGGCGACGTCGCGGTCGCAACCGGGTGGAGCTCCTACAAGGACTCGGCGGACGGCCCGGTCGCCCGGACCTACGACAACTGCTTCGTGATGCGCTTCGCGCAGGACGGCCGCTGCAGCGAGTTCACCGAGTGGTTCATCAAGAGACCTAGCCCGTAGGCGGCGGCCGAACCGACGGTGCGAATCGTCCTCAACATCGTCTGGCTCGTCTTCGCCGGCCTCTGGGCCACGATTCTCTGGTGCCTCGCCGGGATCGTGATGTGCATCCTGATCATCACGATCCCCTTCGGAATTCAGGCCTTCAAGATCGCGAGCTTCACCATCTGGCCCTTCGGCCGCACCCTCGTGAAGCGACCCGAGGCCGGAGCCGCCTCGGCGATCGGGAACGTGATCTGGTTCGTGCTTGCAGGCTGGTGGCTGGCGATCGCGCACCTGGTGACATCGGTCCTCCTCGCGATCACGATCATCGGCATCCCGCTCGCCCTGGCCAACCTGAAGCTGGTGATGGTGTCGCTGTTGCCCTTCGGGCGAGAGGTGGTGCCCATCGGCGAGGCAAGGGCTGCGGGCCGCGAGGCCCAGAACATCGACTTCGGGTCGCTCTAACCTCGGAGGGATGCAAGTCAGGCCGGGGACTCTTCGACTTCCTCGACCAGCTCGCGGCGCCCGGCCGCCACGGTCTTCATGTAGACGTCCTCGAGGGTCGCCGCGTCGAATTGCTCCTTCAGTCCGGCGGCGGTGTCGCGGGCCATGATCCGCCCGCCGCCGATGAGCGCGATCTCCTCGCAGAGCGCCTCCGCCTCCTCGAGGTAGTGGGTCGTGAGCAGGATCGTCGTGCCGCGCTCGTGCAGGCGGCGGATGTAGCGCCAGAGCTCGTGGCGGAGCTCGAGGTCGACACCCGCGGTCGGCTCGTCCAGGATGACCAGGCGCGGCTCGTGGAGCAGTGCCCGTGCGAGGAGCAGGCGGCGGCGCATGCCGCCGGAGAGCTTGGGCGCCCTGGTGTCCTGCTTCGCGCGCAGGTCGAAGACGTCGATCATCTCCTCGGCACGCGCGGCCGCCGCCTCGCCGGTCATGCCGTAGTAGCCGCCGTGGTAGAGGAGCGTCTCGTGGACGGTCAGGAAGCGGTCGAGGTTCGGCTCCTGCTCGGCGATCCCGATCATTCGCCGCGCCTCCATCGAGCCGCCGGGCTCCCCGAAGACCGAGATCTCGCCGGCGGTCAGCCGGATCAGGTTGCAGACTGCGCTGATCAGGGTGGTCTTGCCGGCGCCGTTGGGGCCGAGCAGGCCGAAGAAGCTGCCGGCAGGCACGTCGAGCTCGAGGGCGTCGAGTGCGAGCGTGCCGTCGTCGTAGCGCTTGGTCAGTCCGCGCAGGGAGAGCGCGGGGGTGGGGGATGCCGACATGTACCCATGATGGCGAAGCCGCTCCGCGAGCCCTCGCTGGTCAGGAACTGGCCGTTTCCTTTCAGCCTTCCTCGACGCTCACCCCCGTGAAAGGATCTCGACCACTCGACTTCTCGGAAGGGGACCAGGGATGGAGACCGTTAGCGGGGAGTTGACCGATTTCTGCTTTGTGCTCGCTCCGGACGCCGACGCTGACGCGCACGGCAGCGAGACCGTTCGGAGCCGGTTCAGGTTTCTCGCCGAGGAGACCAGGATGCAGCTCGTCGCAGCCGTCGGCGAGCGCGTGCGGAACCTGGTCGAGCGTGGCTCGGGCAGGCCGATCACGGTGACGATTTCGCTGGAGCCCGATGCGATTCACGGCTCGGTCACCGACCAGGACGAGCCCCACGAGGCAAGCGAGACCCGATTCGAGATTCCCAGTCGATGACTGCGAAGCCGCGTGGCGGGGTCGCCTCGCTCAGCAGTGAGCGCCGATCGGCAGATATCCCCAGCCCACGGCGTTCGTGTACGCCTGGGTGAGGTCGGGCGGCGAACCCGGCGGCCCGAGGGTGGCGGTGTAGCGGCCACCCCCAAGGCCTGAGTCGATCAAGGTGACGTTGGCTGAAGGACCGGAGACGTAGCAGACCAGGTATCCGACCCTGCGGCCCGAGGGGTCGCTGAAGGTCTCCGGGCCGAATCCATCGCTGTCGTTGCCCGAGTAAGTGGCGCCGGGGATTCCGTTGATGATCGCCCCGCCCTCGATGCCGGCACGGTGCCCGTTCAAGTCGTAGACCTGAAGGTCGATGTCCGCGCCTGAATCCCAGGTCAGGGTCACCGTGCGAGGGATGGCCGGCAGTGAAGCGCGGCGACCATCGCGCGTCTTGCAGGGGATCCCCCTCTTGCGCTTCTTCTTGCAGGCCTTGCTGCGCTTCACCTTCGAGGCCGCCGCATGCGCAGACTCACCTGCTCCCAGCGCCGGTGGTGGAGCGATCAGGAGGCAGGCGCAGGCGAACGCCACCAGCGCCGCGCTCCCGATTTTCCAACCCCCACTCCAAAGGAGAAGCACCGGCGAAACGGTAGGACCGGTGCCGCCAACTCACATCAGTACTTGTCCGCACAGTGGCGGGGGCTTTTCCACGGAATTTGAGATCCACTCCGCTCGCTGATTGCGAAACGCATTTGCCGGGTAGGACGGGTCCGGCGCCATCGTCCGGCGGCCTCAGGTCCTCTCCGCCGTGCGATCCGTTGACGAGGGCTTGGAAATGGGCGAGGAAGTGACCGGATCCGAGTGGACCTGTGCCCGCTGTGGGGTGACGGCGAGCTTCATGCCGGGGGTCGTCAATCTCTCCGATCTGCCGCCGGAGTGGGAGCAGCTGGGCGGCATCGCGTACTGCCTGAGCTGTCGCCGCAAGCTGGCGGGTGAGGCGAAAGCAGCCGCGATCTCGGACGAGGATTCGCCGGCCGACCGGGTGCGGGCCGACGCCGAGGGGAGGATCGAGTTCGAGCTGAATCGCGACCCCGACCGCTGCGACACGCGCGTCGCCCGTGCCTGCGGCGCGAACGTCCTGATGGTCAGGCAGGTCCGCGAGCGCCTCGGCGTATATCCGACGCGACCGGTCTGAGCTGGGCTGACCCCGCCCTAGATTCCCGGGCTCGCCTGCTCGACTTCGAGCAGCGCGACCTCGCAGTTCTCGACGGACGCGTTCTCGCCCGGTGCCATAACTTCCTCGCGAACGCGGATCGCTTCGTCCTCGCTCGCCTGCAGGGCGCTCTCGTCCTCCCAAAGGGAGATGACGGTGATCGTCCCGCTCCCCCGGTCGGTGAGGAAGATCACTCCCTTCATGCCCTCCGTCTGCCCGGGCTCGGTAGGCAAGACGTGCTTCTTCTGTTCCAGGTTCTCCTCGAGGTTCTCTGGCGACCCGCCCTCGTATCTGGTCATACGCGCATGCATGTCGGCTCCTCTCCGCTCGCGGTTGGCAGCAGGTTGGACCCTAACTCGATAGAAGGAGGAGCAGATGAAGCCGGTCACTGTCTCGATTGAGGTCCCGCAGTCGCCTGAGCGGGTTTACGACTACCTCGACGTGCTCAGCCACCACGAGCGCTTCACCGACCACTTCCTGCTCGACTGGGAGGTCTCCGGGCCGAGCCGCGGCGTCGGCGCCA
>DATAPB010000012.1:0-3131 GCA_036265435.1 Solirubrobacterales bacterium
CTCGGCGCGCTCCGCCGAGACGAACGCCACCAGCTTTCCTTCGTTCGCCACGTACATCGGGTCGATGCCGAGCATCTCGGCCGCGCCGGCGACGGCAGGCAGGACCGGGACGTCGGCCTCCCGGACGCTGATCGCGACACCCGAGGCGCGCGCCAGCTCGTTCAGCACCGACGCCACCCCGCCACGGGTCGCGTCGCGCATGCAGTGAAGTTCGGGGCCCGCGGCGTCGAGCAGCGCGTCGACCGCGGGCCAGAGAGGGCGGGTGTCGGAGCTGATCTCGGCGTCGAGGGAGAACTCGTCCCGGGCGAGCATGATCGCCGAGCCGTGGTCGCCCACCGTGCCGGAGACCAGAATCCGGTCGCCGGGGCGGATCCCCCGCGGCGAGAGCTGCGCTCTCGAGTCGATCTTGCCGATGCCGGCGGTGCAGATGTACATGCCGTCCGCGTGCCCCCGCTCGACGACCTTGGTGTCGCCCGTCGCGATCTCGACGCCGGCCTCCTCGGCGGCGGTGGCGATCGCCTGAACCTGTTCTCGGAGCTCGTCGGCCGGCAGTCCCTCCTCGAGGATGAGGGAGAGGCTCAGTGCCCGCGGCCTGGCACCCGCGACGGCCAGGTCGTTCGCCGTCCCGTTCACGGCAAGCTCGCCGATCGAGCCACCCGGAAAGCGAATCGGGCGGACCACGTAGCTATCGGTGGAGAGCGCGATGCCGAGCCCTTCGATCGTCACCACGCCGGCGTCCCCCATCTCCTCAAGGGTCTCCCCCTCCCGGGCGAGCGCGGGGACCAGCAGGCCCTCGATCAGGGTCTGCGTCGCCTTGCCGCCGGCGCCGTGAGCCATGGTTACGGTCTGATCCTTGAACCGCGGGCGCTTCGAGCGCGCGGTTTCGATGATCCGGAGGATCTTCTGTTCGCGCTCGGATATGGCGGAGTCGGGCATCAGACGAGCTCCTTCTCCCGGGCGAACCGGCCGTAGTTGTAATAGGCGGCGCAGGCGCCCTCCGGCGACACCATGCAGGTGCCGATCGCGTGCTCGGGCGTGCACGCCGTGCCGAAGACCTTGCACTCGTAGGGCTTGATGACGCCCTTCAGCACCTCGCCGCACTGGCACGCCTTCGGGTCGGCCACGCGAACCCCGGGGACGCCGAAGCGCTGCTCCGCGTCGAGCTCCGCGTAAGCCTCGCTCAGCTTGAGCGCGCTCTGGGAGATGAATCCGAGCCCACGCCACTCGAAGTGCGGACGCAGCTCGAAGACCTCTGACATCACCTTGAGGGCGGCCGGGTTGCCGTCGTAGGGCACCACCCGGCTGTACTGGTTCTCGACCTCACACCGCCCCTCCCCGAGTTGGGCGAGGATCATGCGGATCGCGTGCAGGATGTCGAGGGGCTCGAAACCCGCCACGACCACCGGCTTGCCGTAGTCCTTCGGAATGAACTCGAATGGCCTGGCGCCCACGACGGTGGAGACGTGCCCCGGCCCGATGAAGCCGTCGAGCCGGAGGTCGGGCGAGTCGAGCAGCGCCCGCAACGGCGGCACGATCGTGACGTGGTTGCACATGCAGGAGAAGTTGGTGACACCCTCCGCCCTTGCTCGCTTCAGGGTCAGGGCGGTCGACGGCGCGGTGGTCTCGAAGCCGATCGCGAAGAAGACGACCTCGCGATCCGGGTTCTGCTTGGCGAGACGGAGGGCGTCGAGCGGCGAGTAGACCATCCGGATGTCGGCGCCTTCGGCCTTCGCATCGGTGAGGGTCTTCTCCGAGCCCGGCACCCGCATCATGTCGCCGAAGCAGGCGAAGATGATGTCGTTCTCGGTGGCCATCGCAATCCCGTCGTCGACGCGGCCCATCGGGATCACGCAGACGGGGCAGCCGGGTCCGTGGACCAACTCCACGTTCTCGGGGAGCAGGTCGTCGATCCCGTACTTGTAGATCGAGTGGGTGTGCCCGCCGCAGACCTCCATCACCTTGTAGTGGCGCCCCGGCTCGACTGCGTCGAGGATCTTCCCGGCGAGCGCGCGACCGAGCCCCGCGTCGCGGAACTCGTCCATGTACTTCATCGCCATGCGGCCACCCCGCTCTCCGCACGCGCGATGGCAGTGCCCGCGTGAACCAGCAGGACGTCGTCCTCAACGACCGGCTGGACCAGGGCGATCTCGACGGTGCTGCGCCCGCCGCCCTCCTCCACCTCGCAGAGAGCCAGCTCGCGCTCCCCGTCGATATGGACCACCCTCATCCGGATCGCCTCGTCCCCACAGGTGATGCACCCAGTCGCGTGATCACAGTCAGGAATGAGGCCTTCCGTCATCGCCCCGGATTCCTCCCCCCGCAACCGGGACGGAAACGGCGCCGCGTCCAGTGGTTGTGGCGGCTCGTCACTCGATCACGCTCGCCTTCAGCTCCTCGAGCTCCTGCTCATAGTCCTTACCCATCCCTTCGAGCAGGCCGAGAGTCGCTCGCGCCTCCTCCTCGTCGACCTTGGAGATCGCGAAGCCGACGTGTATGAGGACCCAGTCCCCGGCTTCCGCCCCCTCGCCGTCCTCGTCGAGGAGGCCGACGTTGACGTTGCGCTGGACGCCCGCAACATCCACCCTTGCGAGACGGTTGGCCTCGTCGACCACCTCAACCACTTGGCCTGGAATCGCCAGGCACATTCGGTCTCCTCTCGCGCCGGGATCCTTTCGGGAGCAAACCTCCCCGGCGCGGCGAACCTACTCCCCTCCTTATTGAGTGTCAAGGAAGTGATGACCGGGCCCGGTGGGCGACAATGGGGCCATGCCCAATTCCGGCAAAGAGGTGCTCGCGCGGGAGGTCTATGTGGGCGACGGGTACAAGAAGTTCGGCGAGCTGACTCCAGACGACGCACGAATGCTCGCCGAGCAGTTCAGCGGCCTCAGCGGCGGGGGCCTGGAGGCCAAGGTCGCACCGGTCGGACGGGCTTGGCGCGACCTCGCCGACCTGTTGAGCGAGCGCGAGTGCGAGCGCGTTGCCGACCTCGGAGCCGACCGAGCCGCCGGGTTGGCGGAGAAGCTCCGGGTCGTCCCACCCGGCGGCAGCTGGCTCTCCTCCTAGCCGCCGTCGGTTTGCACGGAGCCGCCATCTCCCTTACGCCGGCGGACGTGTCCAGGGGAGGAGCTGCG
>DATAPB010000013.1:0-3474 GCA_036265435.1 Solirubrobacterales bacterium
CTCTCATCTCGGCCAACAGCCCTTGTGGGTCGGCTCCGTCCGGCACCCGCCAGTTAGCGCCGGAGGCGTCATCGATGAGGAGATGGAAAGACATTCTCCTAGAGCCAATCCTCTCCCCGCCACGTCCCGAGAACAATCACCCAAACGTGGTATTCCACCCTCACGCGCCCCGGCCCTGAGGTCAGGCGATGGTCGGCAAGGGGACGGTCGAGAGTGAATTCCTCTGTGCTCGCAAACCGCCGATTGGCCGATGGCCCGGGCCGTGACGGTGTGAGTGGCCTACTCCGACAGCCCGGCGGCTTCGAGGGCCTGCTGCCTATCAGTGAATGTCTCCGCTCGCGTCACCAATCCGTTCTCGATGGTGTAAAGCCAGGCCCAGTTCATTTCTACCTCCCCCGCGAAGTGCGGGGTACTGACGGAAGCTTTGACGACGGCGATGACGTGGGTGTCGTCTACGTCAATCACGTCCACCGACTCGACACGCCGTTCCGTGAACGGTTCGCCGGTGCGCTCCCAGTAGGTGCGCACCCCGTCCGGCCCCCGGTAGATGCCGGGTTCCATCGATTCCTTGGGCGCGTGGAACTCCACATCGGGAGCGACGTTCTCTACGAACGCGTCCACGCCCCGGTCGTTCCAGCCGAGAATCGAACTCCGCACCATCTCCACGTTCTCCTCCGACATCGCCTACTCCGGCAGCCCGGCCCAGGGTCGATCGACATCGCCGCCTGGCGGTCGTTCTTCGGGCACCGCGACGGATACGGTCTTCGAGCGAGGATTTCCGTAAAGCCTCTCGTAGACCTCCCTCTCGCCTCCGACCGATTCGGCCTTTCTCATTTTCGGCACTCCGGTCACGTGGCGTCGTCGGCGCAGCACCGCCACGGCCACACAAATAAGGGCCACTCCGACCAGGATGAGGATGACCAGCAACAGCACGGCACCGATCTTAGGCACCGGGGCAGGAGTGCCCTACTCCCGCAGCCCGCCGGCTTCGAGGGTGTCGGCCCGATAGCGGATCGGGAGAGACGCCCTCGCTTCCCCAGCGTTTTCGAGGGCTCCGCTGAATTAGCTGAGATAGGGTTGGCGACGGTGTCTCGTCTCATCGCAGCGCTCATGTTGGTTGCGGCTTTGAGCTTCAGTGTCGTCGCCTGCGGCAAGTCGGACACCGAGCAGGCCAGGGACGACGCCTGCAATGCCGTCGACGACATCGGCACTCAGGTCAATCAGATCAACGGGTACACGTTGCTGACCGTGACCAAGGACAAGCTGGAAGCCAACGTCAACTCGATCAAGGACGACTTGTCGACGATCAAGGACGCGCTGCCGAAGCTCGAGTCGAGCCTGAAGAGCCAGCTGGAGTCGGCGACCAACACCTTCGGGGGGCAGGTGGACAAGCTTGCCTCGACCGTGGGCGAGAGCGTCTCGCTGCAGCAGGCGGCAAACCAGATCACCGCCGACAGGCAGCAGCTGAAGACCTCTTACGACGAGGCCTTTGCCAGCGTCAGCTGCGGCTGAACGGAGCCCGCAGAAAACCCCTGGGAAGTTTGATAACGCCTGCTCCCGCTCTAGCCGGGTCACGCCCGCCACGACCGCCAGCCATTGAGTCCTCCTTTGCGCGATAAGCAGGAGCGCAGCGTCAAACCGCTGCTTTCCATGCAAAGCAGCAGTGCCCGCCCTTCCAGGTGTTTGGTCCTATTTCCTCAGGGCTCGCGCTGCCGCCCTTGACGGTGGGGGTTCCCGGCGGCCACCGCCTATATGGCCTCGGCGGGAAGGATCGGGAGGAGGTCCTAGCCTCCCTCCGCCAGGCGGCGCTTCAGCCCACGCCGCGAGCCTATTCGGCCGCGTCGGGCGTGGCAGAGCCACCACTAGAATCGCCGCAGAGGTCCCAATCGAGCATGGCAGCCGCCATCAGGTACGTCTACCAGTTCGACCAGGGCTCGCGCGAGATGCGCGACCTGCTCGGCGGCAAGGGCGCCAACCTCGCCGAGATGACCCGAGTGCTCGGCCCCGACCGCGTCCCCGCCGGGTTCACGATCACCACCGAGGCGTGCGTCGCATACCTGGGCTCTGGAGGGGAGATGCCGGAGGGGCTCGACGCTCAGGTCGATGAGGCCCTGGCGTGGCTGGAGCGGAGCGCGGGCCGCGCGCTCGGCGATCCCGGCGATCCCCTGCTGGTCTCGGTGCGCTCGGGCGCGAGGACCTCGATGCCGGGCATGCTCGACTCGATCCTCAACCTCGGACTGAATGACCGCTCGGTCGAGGGCCTGGCTGCCCGCACCGGCAACGAGCGCTTCGCCCGCGACTCGCACCGGCGCCTGGTGCAGATGTTCGGAAACGTGGTCAGGGGCATCCGGGGGGAGCGCTTCGAGGACGCGATCGCCGAGGCGAAGAGCGAGGCCGGGGTTGAGCTGGACACCGACCTCGACGCCGAGCTGCTGCGTGCGCTGAAGGATCGCTTCGAGCAGATCTATCGCAAGGAGACCGGCGAGGATTTCCCCGAGGATCCGCGGGCGCAGCTCTCCGATGCGATCCGCGCCGTGTTCGACTCCTGGAAGGGCAAGCGGGCGGTCGAGTACCGCCGGCTGAACGGGATCCCCGACAGTTGGGGGACCGCCGTCAACGTGCAGCAGATGGTGTTTGGCAACAAGGGCGCGAACTCGGGGTCGGGCGTCGCTTTCAGCCGCGACGAGATCACCGGTGTGCCCGAGCCCTCCGGCGACTACCTCGCCAATGCCCAGGGGGAGGACGTGGTCTCGGGTGTCCGCAACACCCAGACCCTCGACGAGATGGCCCGGCTGCTCCCGCGCCCCCACGGCGAGCTGAGCGAGGCGCTGCGGACGCTGGAGTCGCACTACCGTGACATGCAGGACGTCGAGTTCACGGTCGAGGAGGGCCGGCTCTACCTGCTGCAGACCCGCAACGCGAAGCGGCCCGCCCAGGCGGCCGTTCGCTTCGCGGTGGACGCCGTCGCCGAGGGGCTGCTCGACAAGGCGGGCGCGCTCGGAACTATCGACGCCGACAGGCTCGACGCGCTCCTGCATCCCACCTTCGACCCCGAGACGGAGTACGAGGTCCTGACCCGCGGCGTGGCTGCCTCGCCGGGAGCGGCGCGCGGCGCGATCGTGTTCACCGCCGCCGAGGCCGTCGAGCGGGGCAGCTCAGGCGAGGACGTGATCCTGGTGCGCCCGTTCACGGAGGCCGAGGACGTCGCGGGGTTCGCCGCAGCCCGGGGGATCCTCACCTCCGAGGGCGGCAAGGCCTCGCACGCCGCGCTCGTGGCCCGCGGCATGGGGAGGCCGTGCGTGTGCGGCGCATCCGAGATCGACGTCGACGTCGACCAGGGCCTGGTGCACGTCAACGGCCGGGCGCTGCGCGGTGGCCAGATGATCGCCATCGACGGCTCCACCGGGGCGATCACGCTCGACGACGTGCCGCTGATCACCCCGGAGATCTCGGAGGAGTTCCGCACCGTGCTCG
>DATAPB010000014.1:0-2781 GCA_036265435.1 Solirubrobacterales bacterium
GTCCTCGATGTCCCACGGCCGCGCTCGGAAGCGGTAGGTGTAGGAGGTCAGGGCCCCGACGGGGCAGAGCTCGGTGATGTTGCCGTGGAAGGGGGCGATGTAGGGGCGCTCGTCGAAGGTGCCGACGAACGTCTTGTCGCCGCGCTCGAGCAGCTGGAGCTGCTCGTCCTCGGCGACCTCCTGGCTGAAGCGGACGCAGCGGTAACAGAGGATGCAGCGCTCCCGGTCGATCGCCACGAGGGGTGAGAGCTCGAGCGGCTTCTGGAAGTGGCGCTTCGGGTCGGTGAACCGGCTCTTGCCGGGGCCCCAGCCCATGGCGATGTCCTGGAGCGGGCACTCGCCGCCCTTGTCGCAGACCGGGCAGTCGAGGGGGTGGTTGATGAGCAGGAACTCGACGACCGCGTTCTGAGCCTCCTTGACACGGTCGGTCTGCGAGTAGACGACCATCCCGTCGCGGACCGGGGTCGAGCAGGAGGTCTGCAGCTTCGGCATCCCCTCGATCTCGACGAGGCACATCCGGCAGGCGCCCACGGGTTCGCCGAGCTTGGGCTCGTAACAGAAGACCGGGATCTCGACGTCGCCCTGCTTGGCGGCGTCGACCAGCATCGTGCCCTCGGGCGCGGTCACCTCGCGGCCGTCGACGACCAGGGTGACCGCGTTGCGGATCGGGCGGGTCATGCCACGCCCACCCGCGCGGGCTGCGGCGGCTCGTCGCGGCCGGGTGGAGAGATCGCGTGATCACCGCTCGGTGGGCCGAGGGAGGCGCCGGGAACGCCGTACTGGATCGCCTCCAAGAACTCGTCGCGGAACTTCTTCACCATCGCCCCGACCGGCATCGCCATCGAGTCGCCGAGGACGCAGAGGCAGTTGCCGATGATGTTGTCCTGCACCGAGGACACCGTCTCGAGGTCGATCGGCGTCGCCTGGCCGCGGATCATCCGCTCGAGCATCTTCACCGTCCAGTTGGTGCCCTCCCGGCAAGGAGTGCACTTGCCGCAGGACTCGTGGTGGTAGAAACGCGCGGTCCGCAGCGCCAGCTCGACCACGTTCGTGGTGTCGTCGAAGACGATGATCGAGCCCGAGCCCAGCATCGAGCCGGCATCGGCCATCGCCTCCCAGCTGTAGGGTTTGTCGAGGCACTCCTCGGGGAGAAGGACCGGCGAGGAGGAGCCGCCCGGGAAGATTCCCTTGATCTCCCGGCCCCCGAGAGGGCCGCCCGCCAGCCCCTCGATCAGGTCCCTGGTCGGGATGCCGAGCTCGACCTCGTAGTTGCCGGGCCTCTTCACATCGCCCGAGACCGAGGTGACCTTGGTACCGGGCGACTGCTCGGTGCCGAGGCTCTTGAACCAGTCGGCGCCCTTGGCGACGATGTGCGGCGCGTTCGAGAGGGTCTCGACGTTGTTGATCAGCGTCGGGCCGTCGTAGAGGCCCTGGACCGCGGGAAAGGGCGGCTTCAGCCGCGGGTTGCCGCGCTTGCCCTCCAGCGAGTCGAGCAGGGCCGTCTCCTCGCCGCAGATGTAGGCGCCGGCGCCGCGGTGGACGACGAGGTCGACCTGTTCGCCCGTGCCGAGCACGTCCTCGCCCAGGAAGCCGGCCTCGTAGGCCTCGTCGACGGCCCTGTCGAGGATGTCGCCCTGAAGGTCGTACTCGCCGCGGATGTAGATGAAGCAGCGGTTGGCGCCGGCGGCGCGGGCCGCGATGACAAGCCCCTCGATCAGCTGGTGCGGATTCTTCTGGATCAGCTCGCGGTCCTTGAATGCCCCCGGCTCGGACTCGTCTGCGTTGCAGCAGAGGTACTTGTCCATGCCGCCGCGCGGCAGGAAGGAGGCCTTCTTGCCCATCGAGAAGGCGGCGCCGCCCCGCCCTCGGAGCCCCGAGTCCTCGAGCTCCTTGAGGACCTCCTCGGGCGTCATCTGCTCGAAGGCTTTGCGAATGGAGGTGTAGCCGCCGAGCTTCCGGTAGGTCTCTATGGAGGCGAGGCCCGGCTCATCGATGTTGCGGAAGAGGAGGCGGGTCTCCTGCGCCGCCATCAGCCCTCGACCTCCTTCGCGTCGGGGCCCCCGGCGAGCTTGCGGTCCTGGAGGCGCTTGTCGGGCAGCACCTCCTGACCGGAGCGCAGCTGCTCGGCCGCCGCCCTGGCGTCCGCCTCGGTCAGCGGCCCGTAGTAGCGCTCGTCGATCGAGGCCATCGGGGCGAGGTCGCAGGCACCGAGGCACTCGAAGCCCCGCACCGAAAGCTTGCCGTCCTCGGAGCTGCCCTGCCCGTCGACGCCCGCGGCGTCGGCAAACGCCTCGAGCAGGTCATCGGCGCCGCGCAGCCAGCAGCTGATGTTGGTGCAGACGAGCACCTGGTGCTCGCCCCCGGGCTCGAGCCGGAAGAGGTCGTAAAAGGTGGCTACCCCCTCCAGGTAGCCGGGCGTCACTGCCATCACCGCGGCTGCCTGGCGGATGCCGTCGGGCGTGCACCACCCGTAACGGCGCTGGACGGCCCACAGGGCCGGCATCGCGGCTGACCGCTTCCGGGGGTAGCGCCCCATCGCGCGACGGATCTCATCCGCCAGTTCCTTCGGGACCTCGACTTCCGAGGGCTCGGCAACCGGCGCAGGCTCACCGCGCGGATCGCGCTCCTCCTCGACCGCCTGCAGCACCTCGATCTCCTCAGGCGGTATGTCGACACCCACGAGCTCCTGCTCGTCCGGCATCGGCGGCGGCTCCGGGGCGTCATGGATGTGGCCCGGATCGACGGTCCAGGGGCGCTTCCCCTTCGGGATCAGCGGGCTCA
>DATAPB010000015.1:0-13240 GCA_036265435.1 Solirubrobacterales bacterium
GTCCGGGTCGGAGCGTGTGCTCGCCGAGGGCGAGGCACCCGAGCTCGAGGAGGGCGAGCCCTACCTGAAGCCGGTCAAGGTGAAGCGCACCCAACTCGACGAGGAGACCTCGCCGACCAGCGGGCGCCGCTTCACCCGCGCCTAGCAGTCGCCCGCTCCTCCTCGCCTAGAGGTCCAAAGTCCCGCAGAGCGATTCGAGCGCTTGGACAACCCGGGCGGCGTAGGTGCCGTTGATGTCGCGGTCCGGATTGAAGTCCGCGACCGACGCGCCCAGGAGGTTCGGCGCAGCGACGAGCGGCCGCAGCAGGGCGACGAGTTCGTCCCAGTCGAGCCCGAGCGACTGCGGATAGCTGACGGCGGGCAGCGCGCTTACGTCGAGGACGTCGAGGTCGAGATGCAGCCACGCCGGACGCTCCGCGAGCCGCGCGGCGGCGTCGGTCCCCACCCCGGCGGCGCCCCGCTCACGCACCTCGGGCGCGGTGAGAGCGTGAATGGCTGGGTCGAGGCGGGCGTTCTCACGGGCGACGTCGGGGTGAAGCTCGGCCGGGCGATGCCCGAGCAGCACGACGGCGGCCGGCTCGAGCAACGGTTCTTCTCGCTCGAGCAACCCCTGCGGTCCGTGACCAGTGAGGATCGCAAGGTCCATGTCGGCTGCCTCACCGGTTGGTGAGCTCTCCCCGTCGAAGAAGTCCGCGTGCCCATCGACGATCCAGAGGCCGCAGCCGCGGGACAGTGCCTGGAAGACGCCGAGCAGGAGGGTGCAGTCGCCGCCGACGATGAGCGGGCGCTCACGGGCCTCAAACACCTCCCCAACACGAGAGGCGATTGCGGTCGACGCTCGACGCACGTCGACTGCGCCGACTACCCCGGTGTCGGGGTCGCGTCGCGTGTCGCGGACGCGGGCGTCAGCCTCACCGGCGTCGCGCGCGCGGAGGCGCTCGACGAGTCCGGCCGCGCGGAGGGCGGCGGGCGCCCGTTCCTCGCCGCGTCCCGCGCCCGAGCAGTCAAGTGGGGCGTCGACGATCGCCCAGCGAGCCATTCCTCTCATTCTGGCGGGGTCGCTGTCATCGCACTTCCGAACGAGGAGGTCCCGAGGTTGCGCCGAGCCGATTGGCTGTCTTGTATGAGGTCTGACGGGCCCCTGCTCTCACGCGAAGGGAGGCGTCCGATCGGTGGTACTTCCTCGCCCAGGCCGATGCCCTCCTCTTTGGCCGGGTGACTTACGAGATGATGGAGGCAGCGTGGCGGCCGCCGGCGCGGACGGGAGAGAGGCCTTGGATGGAACCCCGGATGGAACCCTTCGCCCGGACGATCGACGGGGCAAAGAAGTACGTCGTGTCGAGCACCCTGGACCGGGTCGATTGGAACGCGGAGCTCGTGCGCGGGGATCGGGGAAGGCCGTTCAGCAGCTGAAGCGGGAGTCGGGCACGTTGTTCGCGGGGCTCTCGAAGCTTGTCGACTTGAGGCTCGTGAGCCGGCTGGAGTTCGGCTCAGGGGCGGTGGCGATGCGGTATGAGCCTGCAAAGCGCTAGCTCGGCAAGGCCCCGAAGAGCACACGTCTAAGCGGGTAAGGGAGCAGTCAGAGCTTGCGGGGCATCTCGAACCAGACGTGGGTGCTGCCCTCAAAGACCGCCCACTGTGAGGTCAGCTTCTCCACGACCTCGAGCCCCCGCCCGCCCTTCTCGGTGGCCTCACTGATCTCCGGGATCGTGGTAGCCGGGTTGCCCTGGTCCGCGACCTCTCCGCGGATCGTCTCCTCATCGATCGTGAGCGTGAGCGTGATGGGCCGTCCGGGGCCGTGGGCGACCGCGTTGTTGACGAGCTCCGTGACCACGGCGATCAGGTCGATCACCGTCTGGGTGGGAAGCGCATCAGAGAAGCGCTCGCGGAGCGCCTGGCGCGCGCGCCACCCCGCCTCGGAGTCGGGCGAGAGAACGAGACGGAACTCCTCCGGTTTTGTGGGCCCGCTGGTGGCTTCCATGGCTCCGAGCGCCCCTGTAGGGAGAACCTAGTACGCCTTGGCGAAGATCGCCATCACGCGGGCGGGACCTCCCGTGATCACGCAGCGGGCGTCGGCGGGGAGCTCCTCATCGAACGGGATCACGCGGACGCTGACGCCCAGCTCGGCCATCGTCTCGATCGTCTCCGACTCCTCGCTCCAGGGCGCCTTGACGAACCCGCCCGAATCGGTCTCCTCACCCGAGAAGAACTCGCGGAACTCCTCGACCGTGGTGATGTCGTCACGGGTGCGCTCACGGAAGCGCTTGCTGGCCTCCTCGTAGTAGCCGAGCTGGACATCTCCGAGGACCCCGACGACCGCCTCAGCGACGCCCTCGCGGGGGATCGCATCCCGCGCGAGCTCCGGGTCGTCACGGCGGGTGACGGTCGCCACGCCGCCCTCGATGTCCCGCTCCCCGAGCTCGATCACGATTGGCACGCCCTTGCGGATCCACTCCCAGCGCTTGTCGGCCGGCTTGCGATCGCGCTTGTCGACCTCCACCCGCACCGGCTGGCCGTCCCAGGATTGCGCCGCGATCTCCGCCTGCAGCTCGTCCGCCGCCTCCAGCACCGCGGTCGGGTCCTCCCTCGTGATCGGGACGATCCGGACCTGGCGCGGCGCGATCCGGGGCGGGACGCGGAGTCCGTTGTCGTCGCCGTGAGTCATCACCACCGCGCCGATCATCCGTGTGGTCATGCCCCAGGAGGTGGTGTGGCAGAACTTGCTCTCCCCGTCCTCGTCGGTGAACTCCATCTCCATCGCACGGGCGAAGTTCTGGCCGAGATAGTGCGACGTCGCGCACTGGAGCGCCTTGCCGTCCTGCATCATCGCCTCGATCGAGAGCGTGATCTCGGCGCCGGGGAAGCGCTCGTATTCGGGCTTCTCGCCGACGATCACGGGGATGGCGAGCTGCGTCTCGGTGAAGTCCCGGTAGACGTGGAGCATCAGACGCGTCTCCTCGAGCGCCTCCTCCTCGGTCGCGTGGGCGGTGTGGCCCTCCTGCCAGAGGAACTCGGTGGTGCGCAACAAGACCCGCGGCCTCAGCTCCCAGCGGACGATGTTGCACCACTGATTGATCAGCAGCGGCAGGTCGCGGTAGGAGTTGATCCACTTGGCGAAGGAGTGGCCGATGACGGTCTCGGACGTGGGCCGGACGATCAGCGGCTCGGGGAGCTCGGCGGCCGGGTGCAGGTGCCCATCCGGGCCCTGCTCGAGCCGGTGGTGGGTGACGACGGCCATCTCCTTGGCGAAGCCCTCGACGTGCTTCGCCTCCTCCTCGAAGTAGCTCAGCGGGATGAAGAGCGGGAAGTAGGCGTTGACGGCGCCGGTCTCCTTGATCGCGTCGTCGAGCGAGCGCTGCATCAGCTCCCAGGTCCCGTAGCCCCAGGGCCGGATCACCATCGCGCCGCGGACGTGGTCGAGCTCCGCGACCTCGGCATCGCGCACGACGCTCTGGAACCACTGAGGGAAGTCCTCAGCGCGAGTGGGGGAGATCCCGGTTTTCGCCTTGCCTTCCATATCCTCGGCAGATGGCGCGCGGCCGCGGACAATCCTTGCGTACGGGACGGCGAAAGGGGTTCCGGCGCCAGGTCGGGCTGGACCGCTCGGGCCCGCCACCGCGCCAGACGAGGCCGGGGCAGCCGCTTCGCCCTTGGACGATCCCCAACGCCGTCGGGTACCTGAGGCTTGCCGGATTGCCGGTCTTTCTCTATCTCGCCTTCTCGTCCGGCGACGGCCGCGACCCCTGGGCCGCGGCGATCTTCTGGCTGATCGCGGTCGGCGACTACGTGGACGGCTTCCTCGCCCGTGCGACGGGCCAGTACAGCCGCATGGGCGCGATCCTCGACCCGGTCGTCGACCGGCTGACGATCCTCTCCGGCGTCGCGGTCTGCTGGCACTTCGACCTCCTGCCGCGCTGGGCGCTCGCGGTGCTTGTGGCCCGAGAGGTGGTCACCGCGCTGCTCGCCGAAATCGCCCTCAGGCGAGTGGGGGAGTTGAGCATCAACTGGCTGGGGCGTCTGGCGATCGCCCCGACGTTGGCCGCGATCTTCTTCTCGATGGTCTCGGAGAGCGTCGTCTGGGACGTGATGTTCATCGTCGGCGTCGCGCTCGGGGTCCTCGGCACCATCGCCTACGTCCGGACCGGTCTCCGGGAGCTTGCAACCGCGTAGCCAAAACCCTTAAGTCGCGGTTGAGACTGTGCGAACCGACCTATAATCGCCTGCCCCCAACAAAGCGGAGGAGTAGGTGGAGGAAGAGACGTTTCCCGATATCGGCTCGATGAACGATCAGGAGCTCAAGGAGCTGATCGACAACCTGACGGCTGAGGAGCAGGAGGTTTCGTACCGCCGGCGGATCCTGCACGGCCAGATCGACATCCTCAGGGCGGAGTTGGTCAACCGCCTGCGCGAGAACCGCCCCGAGGGCGCGACGCTGATCAAGGGAGACGACGTGCAGCGCCTCAGCGAGATCCTCGCCGGCCGCTCAGAGCCCCCGACCAAGCCTCCCACCTAGGGGCCGGACACCGTGGCGATTCACTGCCCCGAGTGCGGCTTCGTCAACGCGGAGGGGGCCAACTACTGCCAGAAGTGCGGGGCCTACCTCTCTCGTCCGGATGGGAAGGACGAGCCGACGACGATGACCTACACGGTCGACGAGTCGGGCGAGATGCACCAGATCGACATCGACGAGGTGGTGGACAAGCACGGCGCGGCACTGGTGATCCGCTCGGGCGGCGGCCGGGCGGGGGAGAGCTTCACGCTCGATGACGAGCGGATCTCGATCGGCCGGACTCCGGACGCCGGGGTCTTCCTCGACGACGTCACCGTGTCGCGGAACCACGCGCTGCTCGTGCGCCGCAAGGAGGGCCTCTACATCGACGACCTCGGATCCCTCAACGGCACCTACGTGAACCGCCGGAGGATCGAGTCCCACCCCCTTCAGGACGGCGACGAGATCCAGATCGGCAAATACAAGCTGAGCTACCTGGAGAAGTGAGCATGGAAGCGTCAACTCCCACACCCTTCGAGCGCGACACCACTGAATCAACGGCGGCCACAAAAATCGCCGCCGGACCAACCGACGGCGCGCCCTCGAATCGCAAAGCGCTCACGATCGGTGCCGTCACCAAGATCCTCAGCCGGGAGTTCGAGGACATCTCGATCTCGAAGATCCGCTACCTCGAGGACCAGAAGCTGCTCTCACCGCGGCGCACCCCCGGTGGCTACCGCCTCTACAGCCAGGCCGACGTCGAGCGCCTGCGGACGATCCTGCGCATGCAGCGGGACGAGTTCCTGCCGCTGCGGGTGATCCGCCAGGAGCTCGCGGCCGGGGCGCGTCAGGAGCGCGGTGAGAACGCCTCGCTTCGTCGCGCGGCGAGCCTGGAGGCCGGCAAGGGCTCACGCCTCACCCTCGACGAGCTCGTCGATGACACCGGTGTCGGACCGGACCTGATCAAGGATCTCGAGGACTGGCGTCTGATTCGCCCCGTCAAGGTCGACGGGACGAAGGTCTACGACGACACGGACCGCGAGATCGTCAAGGCGTGCTCGGAGCTGGCGAGGTTCGGCGCGAGCGGCCGGAACCTGAAGGTGTTGCGCACTGCCGCCGATCGCGAGGCCGTGCTGCTCGAGGCGGTGCTCGGCCCCGGCCTCCGCTCCTCGAACCACAACGCCCGCCAGGAGGCGATCGAGAACCTCGAGAGCCTCGCCGCCGCCTGCAGCAACCTGACCCACATGCTCCTCGTCCGCGACCTGCGGAAGCTGACCGGCGAGGACTAGGAACCTGTTGGCCCGCGTCGTGCGCAGGCGCCGGATCGCCGCGCCCGCGAGCGCGCTCTGGGACGTGATCACCGACCCGTACCACCTGCCGCGCTGGTGGCCAAACACCCAGCGCGTCGAGAACGTCAGCGAGGGCGAGCCCGCCGAGCGCAGCTGGACGCAGGTGCTCGGGACGCGCGGCGGACGCGGCGTGCGGGCGGACTTCCGCTGCATCGACTCGAGCGACGGCGTGCGCTACGTCTTCGAGCAGACGGTCGAGGGAACTCCGTTCGAGCGCTTTGTGCGCCGGGCGCGCACCGAGATCGAGCTCGAGCCCCAGAACGGCGACACGAAGGTGACCATGGCGCTCGACCGACAGCTCAAGGGGCTGTCGCGGCTCGGCTCGCCCATGATGCGGCGTGCGATCGGCCGGACCCTGAACGAGGCTCTCGATGGCCTCGAAACCGTCGCCACGGGGGCGGAGGGCTAGCGAACTGACCGCTGGGATGAAGTGGTGGGGGTGGGGGGACCCCGAGCGCCGGGTCGAGCTGGCTCCGACGGCGATCTCCGCCGTGCGCGAGGAGCTGGGCGTGGGTCCCGACGACGGCAGCGAGCCGGTCGCGATCGACGAGGTCTCGCTCCCTGAGGCTCGGCCTCTTCCCGATGCGGTCCGCGCTGCGGCGGGCGAGGTCCTCGATGGGAGCGACGACCGGATCCGGCATGCCGCCGGCCGCAGCTATCCCGACCTGATCAGGCTCCGCACCGGACACCTGGAGAACGCCCCGGACGCCGTGGTGCGGCCGGCCGACGCCGACGGTGTGGCGGCGTTGCTCGACGCCTGCGCAACCGCGGGGGTCGCGGTCGTCCCGTTCGGAGGCGGCACGAGCGTCGTGGGCGGGGTGGAGGCGCTCGCCGACGGGCACTCCGCCGTGGTGTCGCTCGAGCTCTCCCGGCTGCGCTCGGTCGAGCTCGACTCGATCTCTCTAACGGCCCGTCTGGGACCGGGACTGACCGGCCCGGAGGCCGAGGCGGCGCTCGGCGCGCTCGGCGCCACCCTGGGCCACTTCCCGCAGTCGTTCGAGGAGGCGACGATCGGCGGGTTCGCGGCCACGCGCTCCGCGGGCCAGGCTTCGAGCGGCTACGGCCGCTTCGACGAGATGGTGACCGCGCTCGAGCTGGCGGCCCCGGCCGGCCGCCTGCGAACGCTGCAGATCCCGCACACCGCCGCCGGGCCCTCGCTGCGCGAGCTGGTTCTGGGCTCGGAGGGCACCCTGGGCGCGATCACCGACGTCACCTGCCGGGTTCGACCATCTCCGGCGACCCGCGTCTACGAGGGCTGGATCGCAGAGGATTTCCAGGCCGGCCGAGAGATCCTCCGTGACCTCGCCCAGCGTCAGGAGGCGCCCGACGTACTGCGGCTCTCAGACGAGGAGGAGACCCGCGTCTCGCTCGAGCTCGCCGGCACCGAGGGCTTCCGCAAGCGGGCGCTCGATGCCTACCTCTCTCTGCGTCGCCGGCGCGGGGGCTGTCTGCTGATCTGCGGCTGGGAGGGGGAACGGGAGACGGTCGGCCGCAGGCGCGGCCTGGCACAGACCCGGCTGCGACTGGGTGGCGCCGTGCCGCTCGGGCGCTCGGCCGGGGACTCGTGGTACCGGAACCGGTACGGCGGCCCCTATCTCCGAGATGAGCTGATGAACCTCGGCGTGCTCGTCGAGACGCTCGAGACCGCCCACACGTGGAGCCGGCTGGACGAGCTCTACCGCGCGGTGAGCGATGCGCTCCGCGGCGTGCTCGGCGAGAGCTCGATCGTCATGTGCCACGTCTCCCACGCCTACGCGGACGGTGCCTCGCTCTACTTCACCTTCCTGACCCGCGCTCGCACGGGCGAGGAGCTCGATCAGTGGCGCGCCGCCAAGTCGGCCGCCTGCGAGGCGATCGTCGCCACGGAGGGGACGATCACCCACCATCACGCCGTCGGCCGCGACCACGCGCCCTACATGCGAGCGGAGGTCGGAGAGCTCGGCCTGGAGGCGATTCGTGCCGTCAAGGAGCGTCTCGATCCCGGCGGGATCATGAACCCCGGCAAGCTGCTCCCGGATTAGCGCAGCGGACCGCGAAGCACGCTCGTGCCGACGCGCTGGGGGAGGATCCCCGCCTCGGCTGCCCGCTTGACGGCGCTCGCGGCCGCGCTCTTGCGCGTGACCGTGAGGTCCGCGATGTCGAAGCTCGGGAGCAGGCTCGCCGCGGCTGTCGGGATGGGGGTCCGGCCGGTGATGCGACCGTCCGGACCCACGGCCTGGAAGGCGATCGGCAGACTGCGCCCGCCCGAGCCGACGAACCAGAGCACGTAGGTCTCGCCCCTGCCGCTCGCTCGGAGCCCGCGGATGTCGAGATCGACGACGGGCTGGTCGGCGACTCGGATGATCGTGAGGCCGCCACTCGCCCTGGAGCCGCCGACGGGGCTGAGCCTGACCGGCACCGCCTCCTCCTGGGTCCCGCCGGATGTGCCGGTGTCGTCGCCCCCGCTACCGCCACCGCCTCCCCCGATGCCAACGACGAGGAGCACCGCGAGCAGCACCAGCGCGGCTCCGCCGGAGACGATCCAGAGCACCTGGCGGCGGCGTCCCGAATCGCCGGACGCCGCTTCGCTCGCAGCGGCCGGGGCCTCGCCGCCGTCGAGGGCGGTGAGCCGCTCCCTGACGGCCTGCGGCCGGAGTTCCGGATCGTCCTTCGGGTCGAGGGCGTTCGCGGCCTCCTGCGCCCTGGCACGCACGTCTCTGGGGCTCGTGCCCAGCACCTCGGCCACCCGCTCGTAGGTCTCCCCGCCGAGCAGCAGCCTGAGCAGGGCGCGCTGGTCCTCGCTCAGCGCCATTGTGCGGCGCCGGCTAGCCCTTCTTGCCCGCGCCCGTCCCCTGGGCCTGGCCCTGGCTCTGCGCCTGGCTCTGGGCCTGCTGCAGGAGCTGGTCGAGGCCGAGCTCGGAGATGTCGCCAGCGAGCACCGGCTGACCGACGAACGGGATCACGCCGGTCGCCTTCTTGCCCTGCTGCTGGAGGGACTGCTGGACCTGCTGAGCCTCGGCGGAGGACACCTTCGAGATCCGGATCGAGTCGAACGCCGGCAACAGGAGCACCTGCTGTGCGACCAGGGGAACCCCGCCCGTCAGGTTGCCGCTCGAGTCGACGGTCTCCTGGCCCAGCGGCAGCGACTGCGTGTCCGACTTGTAGAGCCACATGAGATAGCGGTCGCCGTTGGCAGTCGCCGGAAGGTGGACCGCGTTCGCCTGCAGCGCGAAGGTCGGGGCCTGGTTCTTGCTGTTCGAGGCCTGTTGCGTCGCCCCGAGAGTGATCTGGCCGCTCGGCGGACAGTCCGCATCGGCGGCGGTCCCGGTAGCGGCCAGCTTGATCGTCGGCACACCCGCCTGCTGCGCCGCGGAGGTGTCGACGCCCTTGCAGTCGCTCCCGCTGCTGCTTCCGCCGCTCGTCGCAACTACGACCACCACGATGATCAGCGCCAGGGCGGCCACGATGCCGACCACGAACTGCGTCCGGCGCTTACCGCCGGAGCCGCCGAGGCCGCTGAAGAAGCCCGCCACGCGGGAGGCGAAGCCGGGACCCCTCGTCGCCGTCGGGCCTGCGGGCGCGCCGGCAGCCTGCGGAGTGGCGGCCGGCTGAGCAGCTGGGGCGGGCGGGGGTGGAGGAGGGGCCGCCTTTCGGCCGCCGCGAGGCTCCGGTATCTCCGGCAGCTCAGCCTTCGGCGCGAGCAGGCGGAGGTTCTGGACGAGCCGCTGCGCGAGTGCGTTTGCCTCGGGGTCGCTCTGCAGGTGTCGCACGGCGTCGGCGCGTCCGATCGGATCCGCCTGGCCGAGTAGGTAGTCGGTCAGGCCGACTTGGGCGTCGGGGTCCGCGCCGCCGATCTCCTGAAGGGCCGACCGCGCCCGCGCACGGACCTCTTCGGGGCCGATGCCCAGGAGCGAGCCGATGTCGTCATAGCCCTGCCCGCCTTCCGAGAGGAGCTGGAGCATCGTGCGCTGTTCGTCGGTGAGCGCCACGGGCAGGCAAGCGTAGGGCAGGGCGGACAAGCGTGGCGCAGCTCTTAGCCGGCCCTTAAACCGGGCTCGACGCGCCTCGCCAGGCGTGGATAGTGGACCAGCAGTCCGGCGGAGTCGAGTTCGAGGTCCGCGGTGAAATCGCCGTCGCGGCTGATGTAGCGAACGATCGAGCCGCTCTCGGCGGTCCGGAGGTGCTCGTAGCGCTGGGGCGACGCCTCGACTCGCAGGCTCGGAGTGGTGATGAACGCCATCACGAAGTCGCCGGAGCCCTCCCGCTGGAAGCCGTGACGCAAGATCGGCATCGTGTTGGTCAGAGGGGAGTTCTCGAGGTCGATATCGAGAGCCTCGGAGAGATCCGGCAGCGACCCGTCCCAGGGACCGCCCGGAACGTCGCCCTCGTCGCTGACCTCCGTGTCCCAGGTGCCGGATCCGTCGTGACGCAGAATCAGATGCCTTCGCCAGCCCTCGCCTTGCGCCGTCACCTCGATCTCGCGCGTGACGAACTTCGGCGTTTCGAGGCGGTAGTCGACGCGGAAGGGGACTGGTTCCGCACCCAGCTGCACGCCCATGGCGCTCAGCCCGCCGCCACTGAGATCGACGGTCGCTGACTCAGTCAGCCACTCCTCGACGCCGGTCCAGACGATGAACGCCACGGCCGCAGACTAAGGTGCCGCGGATGCCAGAGCCCGAGAGCACGCCCGTCGACTTCGCCGCGGAGATCGGGGTCGAGTGGCTCAACCTCGACCCGGGCGACGCCCGCGCCCGAATCGCGGTCGAGCCCCGCCACCTTCAACCCCACGGAGCGGTCCATGGCGGGGTGTACGCCTCGCTCGCCGAGAGCATCGCCTCCGCCTCCACCAACGGGGCCGTCCGCGATCAGGGCATGGTCGCCTTCGGCCAGGCCAACCATTCGACCTTCCTCAGGCCGATCTCGGGCGGGCACATCAATGCGTCCGCCACGCCCCGCCAGCGCGGCCGCACGATCTGGGTCTGGGACGTCGAACTGAGCGATGACGACGGCCAGGTCTGCGCGCTCGTGCGGATGACGATCGCCGTCAGGCCAGCCCGCGACTAGGTCGGCCGCGCCAGCCGGGCGATCGCCTCATCGGGGCTGACCCCGACTCGCCGCAGGTAGCGGATCAGCGTCATCTCCGCTTCGCTGATGGGCTTCTGGGCCTCGTCGGACCCCATGAGGCGCCCTGGGTCGACCTCGTAGACCTCGGCGAAGTGGATATAGACGTAGAGCGGCGAATCCCGTACCCCTTCTCGAGACGGGAGAGGAGACCCTGCGAGTAACTGGCCCCATTCGGCCTTCTGACCTGATGGCGCGCCGCATGCTGGCTCAGGCCCCTCGCCTGGCGGAGGCGCTTCAGCCGTAGCCCGACGAGCTCCGTGTAGGGCGTGCGGAAGTTGTAGTCAGGCCGATCGCCGAGAGGCTTCCAGCGCTCGTCCTTCATGTTCCGCGGGTTGTGGTAGATCCCGTGATATCGGAGCCGATGTCGTCCAATCCTTCACTGAGGCTCCCCAGGCTCCGGTTCGCCCCCTCGCCGTGGGTATTGCGCAAGACCGCCTATGCGCCTTTGGAATATCGGTTCCTGCAGGTAGATCTCATATTCGCTGGAGGAATCGCTGAATCATCGTGGGAATGACGCACTCGCCTGGCTATTCGCCGAGCGAGTCGGAAATTCCAAAGACGCATAGGGGCTCATGCCAAGGCATGGGTCCGTGGCTCGTCGATCTCGGACGCTGCTGGAAAAGCGCTAGCGCGGGAGCGGCCGCATGGAACCGAACCGGTTGGTGATGGGCAGGCGCCGGTCCCTCCCGAAGGCCTTGGTGGAGACGCGGATGCCGGGCGGGGCCTGCCGCCGTTTGTATTCCGCCCGGTCAACCAGGCGGACGACCTCCATGACGGTGTCCTCGGGAAGGCCCTCGGCCACCAGGGCCTCGATTCCCTCGTCGCGTTCGACGTAGGCCTCGAGAATCCGATCGAGCACCTCATACGGAGGGAGGGAGTCCTGGTCGAGCTGGTCGGGCCGAAGCTCGGCCGAGGGAGCACGCTCGAGCACGGACTCGGGGATCAGCTCCCGGTCCTCCTGGGCGTTCCGCCAACGGACCAGGCGGTAGACCAGCAGCTTGAAGATGTCCTTGATGACGGCGAATCCGCCGGCCATGTCGCCGTACAGCGTGGCGTAGCCGACCGAGAGCTCGCTCTTGTTGCCCGTAGTGAGGACCAGCCACCCGAACTTGTTGGAGAGCGCCATGATCAGGTTGCCCCGGATGCGCGCCTGGATGTTCTCCTCAGCGAGTCCCGGCTCGGTGCCCTCGAATGCCGGCGTGAGCGCCTGCTGGTAGGCCTGCATCGCCTCCTCGATGGAGATCTCGATCAGGTTGACACCGAGGTTCCCGGCGATCCTGCGGGCGTCCGCCTGTGTCTCGTCGCTCGAGTTCGGGGAGGGCATGACGACCACCGTGACCCGGTCGGGACCGAGTGCGTCCGCGGCGATCATCGCCACCAGGGCGGAGTCGATGCCCCCCGAGAGCGCGATGACCACGTGCTCGAAGCCGTTCTTCTCGACGTAGTCGCGGAGGCCGAGCTCGAGGGCGGCGTACACCTCCGCCTCCTCGCTCTCGATCGGCTCCGCGATACGCGGCTCAAGCGGCTCCGACGTGTCGGCCCCGGACGTGAGCTGAGCCAGGGTCGTCACCCCGCGCCCCGCGCCGGCGCCATCAGTGCCCCCGGGTGCGGGGGCCATCAGGTCACAGAACAGCAGCTCGGTCTCGAATTGGGCCGCACGGGCGAGTACCTCGCCGTCGGGGGCGATCACGACGCTCCCGCCGTCGAAAACGAGCTCGTCCTGGCCCCCGACGGTGTTGCAGAGCGCGAATACCGCGCCATTCGAACGCGCGCGGTCGGCCACCATCCCCTCGCGCGCTCTGCCCTTCCCCCGGTGGTAGGGGGACGCCGAGGCGTTCACGATCAGCCTCGCCCCCGCCGCCGCCTCTTCGCGCTCGGGGTACCCCGGGTGCCAGATGTCCTCGCAGACGGTCAACCCGACCGGCACGACATCGATCTCGACCAGCGAGGCATCGTGACCGGGCTCGAAGTAGCGACGCTCGTCGAACACCCCGTAGTTCGGCAGGTCGCACTTGCGGTAGATCCCCTGAACCTCGCCATCGGCGAGGATCGCCAGCGAGTTGTAGGCCGGGGGAGGGGGCGAGTCGATCAGCGGGTTGAAGCGCTCGAGCTCCTCCTTCGACCTCTCGACTCGCTCCGGGAAGCCCACCAGAGCGACGATCCCCTGGACGTTCGAGGCGACCGCGTCGAGGCCCTCGCGCACGGCGACGAGGAAGTCGAGGCGCAGGAGCAGGTCCTCGGGTGGATAGCCGGAAACGCAGAGCTCCGGCAGCAGCACGAGTTGCGCTCCGCCGTCCCG
>DATAPB010000016.1:0-25577 GCA_036265435.1 Solirubrobacterales bacterium
TCCAGGTGCTCCACGACGGCACGGTCACCCAGTTCCTCGACATCCACGACCTGACGACGACGGATGGCGAGCGGGGACTGCTCTCGATGGCCTTCGATCCCAACTACGCCTCGAACGGCCTCCTCTACGTCTACTACACAGGTGACGGCACGAACTCGGGCGGCGAGGAGGGCAGTGTCCACGTCGACGAGTTCCACGTGAGCTCGGACCCCAACGTCGCCGATCCGGGCTCCCGGCGCACCGTCTGGACTTTCAGCCACAGCGCCAGCAACCACAACGGCGGCCAGCTCCAGTTCGGGCCCGACGGCTACCTCTACATCACGGTCGGGGACAACGCCAACGGCAGCAACGCCCAGGCGCTGGGCGCCCCGTACGGCAAGGTCTTCCGCATCGATCCGCACGGCGCGGGCAACGGCGTCCACGGCATTCCCCCGACGAACCCGTTCGCCGGTGCCCCGGGGGCGGTCCAGGAGACCTGGGCACTCGGACTGCGGAATCCTTTCCGCTTCTCGTTCGATCACCTGACGGGCGATCTGATCATCGGTGACGTCGGCGAGGTCTCGCGCGAGGAGATCGACTTCTCACCCGCGTCGGCGGGCAGGGGGCGGGGCGCGAACTACGGCTGGCCGTGCCGGGAGGGATTCAGCAGCGGTCCGGGCGGCTGCGGCGGCTCCTTCGTCAACCCCGTCTTCGACTACCCCCACAGCGACGCCACCCCCTCGAACCCAGGGAACGACGCCTACGGCTGCGCGATCATCGGCGGCTACGTCTACCGCGGCAGCCGGGCGCCTGAGATCCTCGGCCGCTACCTGTACGCCGATCTCTGCACGGCCCAGCTCCGCTCGATCCAGCTGGGCCTGCCCACGGCGGGCGGCGATCGCGCCGAGAGCGCCGCTAATTCCCTGTCGAGCGCCCGGGCCTTCGGCCAGGACTCGGCCTGCAACGTCTACGTGATGAACACCAGTACGGTGTTCCGCATCGTCGGCTCGGCGTCGTCGGCCGCGCCGAGGTGCGAGGCGGCCCCGCGCAAGTGTGCCTGTAAGAAGGCTAAGAAGGGGAAGAAGCACAAGAAGTGCAAGAAGCGGAAGAAGAAGCGGGCCGCCGAGTCGAAGGAGAAGCACAAGCACAAGAAGTGCAAGAAGAAAAAGGGCAAGAAGAAGCGACGCGGCTGATCTGAGAATCTGGCGCGTATGAGGGCGATGATTCTGGCGGCGGGGCTGGGCACGCGGCTGCGGCCGCTCACCCACGTGATGCCGAAGCCCGTGGCGCCCGTGCTCAACCGGCCGATCGTTGCGTGGATCGCCGACCTCCTCTCGGAGCACGGCTTCAGGGAGGTCGTCGCCAATGTCTCCTACCTGCCGGAGCAGATCCGAGAGGTCCTTGGGGATGGGTCGGACTTCGGCCTCGAGGTCACCTACAGCGAGGAGCCGGAGCCGCTGGGCACCGCGGGCGGCGTGGGCAAGGTCCGCGACTTCCTCTCAGGGACCGACTCGTTCCTGATCATCTCCGGCGACGCCCTCACCCACATCGACCTCGGCGCGATGCGGGAGGCCCACGACGCCAACGTCGAGCGGGGCGCGATCGCAACGCTCGCGACCAAGCGGGTCGATGACACGACTCAGTTCGGTGTCGTGATCACCGACGAGGAAGGCCGGATCCATGGCTTCCAGGAAAAGCCGGAGCCCCCCGAGGCGCTCTCCGACCTCGCCAACTGCGGCATCTACATGTTCCGCCGCGAGGTCTTCGACCACTTCCCGCCTCCTGACCAGAAGAGCCCGGCCGGCGACCCGGACCAGCCACCGGGCTTCGTCGACTGGGCGATGGACGTCTTCCCTTCACTGCTGGACGGCGACATCCCCTTCTACTCGCACGAGATCGACGCCTACTGGAACGACATCGGCTCGGTCGGGGAGTTTGTCCAGGGAAACCTCGATGCCCTTGCCGGCAAGGTCGGCATCGAGCCGCCGGCGCCGGAGGTGTCCGAGGGCATCTATGTCGGCGAGGGCTCGGACATCGATGCGGCGAAGGTGCGGGCGCCCCTGCTGCTCGGCGCCAGGTGCCAAATCGGCGTCGGATCGGATCTTCACGGCCCCGCGGTCGTCGGTGACGGCTGCAGGCTGGGTGCCGACGCGAAGCTCAGGGACTGCGTCGTCCTGCCCGGGGCCGAGGTTCCGCCCGGCGGCTTGGTGGTCGGCGGGCTCTACGGCGTCGACCAGGACCGGCCGCTCGGCTAGGTCTTGTGGGCTAGGCCTGCAGCTCCCGGATCACGTCGTCGGCCCAGGGGTTGTCGCCGAGGCCCTCCTGGTCGCAGACGATCTTCTCTCCATCGGGCCACTCGAGTGTCAGGCGGGTCGTCGTCTGGAGGCGTTCGGTCCCGGCCTGAAGCCCGGCCCGGTCCCAGACCGCGGCCTCCTCCTTGATCGTGATCCCGTTGCGGCCGCTCTTGTACTTGAACGCGTACAGCTTGTCCGGGGTGACGGCGAGGACGAATTGCCCGGGTAGGCCGCCGGCCTTGCTCTTGCCGAGCTTGTGCGCGGCCCCGTAGGCCAGCGCTCCGAGCTGGAACTTGCTGACCGCCATCTTCGTCCCCGCCCCGGTGGGACGGAAGGCGCCGACGGCCAGGACCTCTCCGTCCACGTGAGGCTCGACGGAGGAGCGGTACTTCCCGCGCCACTCCTCGGCCACTTCGGGGCTGATGTCGAATCGTCCCATTGCTTTGACTCCCCTCTGTCGTGCGCCCCCTGTTGCCGATGTCGTCGGACGACCCTACTTCCTTCACGATCCGCGGCAGTCTCGTTTCGCCTCGCGCTGGACGATCGGCCGATCGCGTCGATCCTGGTCGAACAGCTCGCCTCGTTGGTCGCGCCCCCGCTCTGTCCGGCCTGCGGCTCGGCCCGTGCGGCGGGCGAGGAGCTCTGCGAACGGTGCCGGAACGAGCTGGCCACGGCCCCGCGCGTGCTCGAGCCCGGCCCGCCCGGCGTCGATCTGGCGGTCTCCGCTTCGCCGTTCGACGGCGTGGCACGGCGGCTCGTCCACGGGCTGAAGTTCGGGTGCCGGCTCGCGCTTGCGCGGGTGGCGGCTGAGGCGATGCTGCGGGCAATGCCCGCTCGCGAGCTCTCGGTCGAACCTGGCCGTGGGGCGGATGAGCGGGCGCTGGCTCTCGTGCCGGTCCCGCCTGGGCCCTGGCGATTCCGCTGGCGCGGGTTCGACCCGGCGGAGGAGCTCGCGATCGCGCTCTCGCGCCGGGCCGGGTTGCCCCTCCGCGATTGTCTGCGCCGGAGCCGCGGCCGCCGCCAGGTGGGACGGCGGAGGGCCGACCGGCTCTCCGAGCCACCGAGGGTCTGGCTCGAGGGTCCGCCGCCTGTGATCGCATTGCTCGTCGACGACGTCTGGACGACGGGCGCGACGCTATCCGCCTGCGCGGCCGCCCTGCGTTCCGGAGGCGGCCGCCGCGTGGTGGCGCTGACGCTCGCCCGCGCCTTGTGATTCGAGTAGGGTCGCGCCGTGGCAAGGAGGCTCGCTCTCGCCGCGGTGATCGCGGCGCTCGGACTACTGTCCACAGCCGGGTCGGCGACCGCGGCGCGCGGCCCGCGCCTGACGGTGCCGCAGGCCGACCTGGACGCAGCGTTCAAGTGCCCGATCGACCCGACGAACGCGGCGGTGACCCCGGTCATGCTGGTCACCGGGACCGGCGCGACCGGGGACCAGGCCTATCTCATCGGCCAGGGCGCCTTCGAGGCCTATGGCCACCCCGTCTGTTACGTCAACTTCCCCGACTTCACCACCGCCGACATTCAGGTCTCCGTGCAGTACCTCGTCAACGGGCTGCGCAGGGAGTTTGCGATGGCTCACCGCAAGGTCGCGGTGATCGGGATCAGCCAGGGAGGCCTGCTGCCTCGCTTCGCGCTCACCTACTGGCCGGACCTGCGCAAGAAGCTGAGCGACGTGGTTGCCGCGGCCGGGACCCAGCACGGGACCGACATCGGCCGGGGCTGCTCGGCCAGCACGCCGTGCGCACCCGCGAACTGGCAGCAGATCGCCGGGTCGCACCTGCTGCACGCGATCAACTCGCAGCCGGACGAGACGCCGGGGAACGTCTCCTACACGACGATGCGCTCCCTCACCGACCAGACCGTCCAGCCGCAGGGCGGGAAGCACCCGACGTCGGCGCTCGATGGCGCCAGCAACATCCTCATCCAGGGTGTCTGCCCCGGGCGCACCACCAGCCACATCGGGACCGCCGTCGACTCGGTCACCTTCGCGGCGTTCGTGGACGCCGTGACCCACGGCGGCAAGGGAAAACGCGGCGCTGCGCGGGTCTCACGCCTCCCCTCCGATGTCTGCTCCCACCCCTACGCGCTGGGGCTGAACGAGGCGCAGACAACCATCTTCCTGAACGCCGCGGGAGGGATCATCGGCGGCAATCAGTCGATGGTTCCCACGGTCCCGGCGGAGCCCCAGGTGAGGAAGGTCTTCAAGCGGGTACCGCGCCAGAAGAAGGTGCGCTGACCCGGATTCGCTTGCCGGGAGATTGCCGCGGGCGTAGCATCGGGATGCCACCGCGATCGGAAGGAGGCCGATCATGAGGATCGATATCCGCGGCGAGAACGTTGAGGTCACCGAGGAGCTCCGTGAGGCGGTGATTCAGCGGTTCCAGCGGGTTGGCAAGCAGGTTTCGGACCTCGCCACTCTCGAGGTCGAGCTCCGCGAGGAGAAGAACCCGAGGATCACCGACCGGATGGTGGCGGAGGGGGTCCTCGGCCTGAAGGGGGTGACTCTCGTGGCCAAGGAGGCCTCACCGGACATGCTCCACTCGATCCACGAGCTGGCCGAGGACATGCGCCGCCAGGTCAAGAAGCACCGCGAGAAGCGGCGGAAGCGCAACCTCACTCGCAAGATGGCGGAGCGGCTCAGAGGTGAGACCGCCTGAGCAGGACCCCGGAGGTCCGCCAGCTAACCTAATCCTGTGGCCAGAGGACTCATCGACCGCGCCCTGCGCATGGGCGAGTCGAAGCAATTCAAGGAGTATCAGGGGCGAGTCGAGTCGATAAATCGAGTCGAGCCCGAGATGGAGCTGCTCGAGGACTCGGAGCTCCGCACCGAGGCGGATGCCCTCAGGGAGCGCGCCCGGAACGGCGAGCCTCTCGACGATCTGCTCCCGGAGGCTTTCGCGCTCGCGCGCGAGGCGGCCCGGCGGGCGATCGGCCAGAGGCATTTCGACGTCCAGCTGATCGGCGGCATGGTGCTGCACTCGGGCTCCATCGCCGAGATGAAGACCGGCGAGGGGAAGACCCTGACCGCGACGCTGCCGGTCTTCCTCAACACTCTCGCGGGCGACGCCGTCCACGTGGTCACCGTGAATGACTACCTCGCGCGGCGCGACGCGGAGTGGATGCGTCCAATCTATGAGGCGCTCGGGGTCACGGTCGAGGCGATCCAGGAGAACGACGATCCGCCGGAGCGCCGCGAGAAGTACGCCTGCGACGTCGTCTACGGCACGAACTCCGAGTTCGGCTTCGACTACCTCCGGGACAACATGGCCGGCTCACTCGAAGAGTGCGTCCAGCGCGGCCACGACTTCGCGATCGTCGACGAGGTGGACAACATCCTCATCGACGAGGCACGGACGCCGCTGATCATCTCCGGCCGCCCCGAGCAGGCCGCCGACCTCTACTACACGTTTGCTCGCCTGGCCAAGCAGTTGAAGGGGGAGCCCCACAAGGAGAAGCTCAAGTCACTCGGCGAGTCGAAGGACACCCGCGAGGCCGACTATGACTATGAGTACGACGAGAAGCACAAGACCGTCGCGCCGACGGAAGGTGGGATCGCCAAGGCCGAGGAGTTCCTCGGCGTCGAGAACCTCTATCTCGGGGAGCACGGGACGCTCGTCAACCACCTGATCCAGGCCCTCAAGGCCGAGTCCCTCTACAAGCGCGGCGTCGAGTACGAGCTCGTCGAGGGACAGGTGATGATCATCGACGAGTTCACCGGGCGGATCCTCGAGGGCCGGCGCTGGTCGGAGGGCCTCCATCAGGCGATCGAGGCCAAGGAGGGCGTCCAGATCAAGGAGGAGAACCAGACGCTCGCCACGATCACCCTCCAGAACTACTTCCGCCTCTACGACAAGCTCTCCGGCATGACCGGGACGGCCCTGACAGAGGCCAACGAGTTCATGAAGATCTACAAGGTCCCGACGGTCGAGATCCCGACCAACGTGCCGATGGTCCGGGGCGACCACAACGACCAGATCTACAAGACCAAGGACGGCAAGTGGAACGCCGTTCTCAACGAGATCCAGGCCCGCAATGAGGCAGGCCAGCCGATCCTCGTCGGCACGATTTCGGTCGAGGTCTCGGAGATGATCTCGGACGATCTCAAGCGGCGCGGCGTCGAGCACGACGTCCTCAACGCGAAGCCTGAGCACGCCCAGCGAGAGGGCGAGACGATCGCCCAGGCGGGACGCAGGGGCGCGGTGACGATCGCGACCAACATGGCGGGGCGCGGCGTCGACATCAAGCTCGGCGGCAGCCCCGAGGGGATGGCCATCAGCGAGCTGCGCAAGCTCGGCCTCTCACCGGGCGATGAGAGCTATGAGGAGGAGGAGCAGGCGATGATCGAGCGCCTGCGGGAGAGCTGCGACGCCGAGGCCGATCAGGTGCGCCAGCTCGGCGGCCTCTTCATCTGCGGCACCGAGCGCCACGAGTCGCGGCGGATCGACAACCAGCTGCGCGGCCGCTCGGGCCGCCAGGGCGACCCCGGCGAGTCGCGCTTCTTTCTCTCCGCCGAGGACCAGCTGATCCGCCTCTTCGCCGGCGAGCGCATCTACAAGATCCTCGACCGGCTCGGTCCGGTGAACGAGGAGGGTGAGGAGGAGCCGCTCGAGGCCAAGATGCTCACCCGCACGATCGAGAACGCGCAGAAGAAGGTCGAGGAGCAGAACTTCCTGATTCGCAAGCGCGTCCTCGAGTACGACGACGTGATGAACGAGCAGCGCCGCGTGATCTACAAGTACCGGCGCGAGATCCTCGAGGGCAAGGACATGTCGGATTCCGCCCGGGAGGGCGTCGGCGAGGTCGTCTCGAGCCTGGTCGACCAGTACACGCCGGGCGATGTGATCGAGGACTGGGACCTGGCCGAGCTGCAGACGCAGGTCCAGCAGCTCTGGCCGTCGACCGTCGACGTCTCCTCGATGCTCCCCGAGCAGACCGACCGCGAGGACCTTCGCGAGATGCTGCTAGCGGACGCGCTCGCCTCCTACGACCGGCGAGAGCAGGACTTCGGGGACGAGATCATGCGCCAGCTGGAGCGGGCGATCCTGCTGCAGATCATCGACAACCGCTGGCGGGAGCACCTCTACGAGATGGACTACCTGCGCGAGGGCATCCACCTCCGCGGCTTCGCCCAGATCGACCCGCTCGTCGCCTACAAGAACGAGGGCTTCTCCATGTTCGAGGCGCTCATGCACTCGATCTGGGAGGAGTTCGCTCGCCTCATCTTCCACGTCGAAGTGGAGGTAGCGCCCCAGGCGCAGGAGGAGTTCGCCCCGCAGGTTCAGGCCGGTGGATTCGACTACTCCGGCGGGACCGCCGAGCAGCCATCGGCCCTCGGCCAGGCGGCGCTGGCGACGGCTGCCGGTCCCGATGCGGCCGCCGAACGCGGCATCGAGGGCAACGCACCGCCCGGGAATGGCGGTCCGATGCCCGAGCAGGAGACGGTCGTCAAGGACGAGAAGGAGAAGATCGGCCGCAACGACCCCTGCTGGTGCGGCTCGGGCAAGAAGTACAAGAAGTGCCACGGCGCCTAGCGACCTGGGCTGGCCGCTTGTCGTCGCGATCTGCTGGCGAAGCCTGATGCCACAGGCCGGTCAGGAGATAGAGGGCTTCGGGGGCATGCGCCTCCGTCTCCTCACCGTCGAGCCGGAGGAGCTCGTGATGGAGGCGACCTATTCGGGCGAGGCCGGAATGCCGCCGGCCCATCTCCACCCGAGCCAAGCTGAGCATTTCGAGGTTCTCGAGGGCCGGATGCGGGCGATCGTCGATGGCCAGGAGCGGGTCTACGAGGCGGGTGAGGCCTTCGACGTCCCCGCTGGCACTCCCCACCAGATGGGCGCCGAGGAGCCGACCCGGATGCGCTGGGAGGTCCGGCCCGCGCTGCGGACCGCGGAGTTCTTCGAGCGGCTCTACGGCGACGGCCCGGATAGCGCGAGGGAGATGGGCGACAGTTTCGTCACCGAGTTCGACGCCGAGTTTCGACTGGCATAGCCGATTTCGTTCGATTGACCTCGTAATACGGGGTCATTGCTTCGAAATCGTCTCTAGCCGCCCTTCACGACCTCCTCCGCGATCCGCAGCGCCCTGTTCAGGGCCGGTTTCTGCAGCAGCCGCGGTCGGTCACAGGCCATGTGATGGCAAGGGAAGACGCCCTTCCAGACCTCCATGACCGCACCGGCGAGCCCGGCCAGCTCGAACTCGCGATGGTCGGAGTTGCCGGTCCCGGCGTCGCGCGCCCAGTGGACGGTGACTCCCGCGCGGCGGGCGGCGCCCAGGATCTCTCCCTCGACCCCGCTACGGATCCCCACGGCCGGTGAGCGCAGATAGAAGCGCCTGCCGAGGCCGACCTCGTCGAGCGAGAGCGCGAAGCGGAGGTCCGAGGCTCTGCCCTCGGACTTGACCAGCTTCACCAGGGCCGCCGCGCCCGCGTGGTAGGGGAGGCCGGTGACCTGTCGTTCCTCGGACCCCGTCGCCACCAGCCAGATGTCGCAGGCGGGGTCAAGCGAGGCGAGCCGAGGCGCTAGCCCCACGAGGACGCCGACGCCGGAGGCGTTGTCGATCGCGCCGTGGCCCGGGGGCACGCTGTCGGTGTGCGACATGAGGATCACCAGGCAGCTCCCCGGCCGGTCGAGCCTGCCGATCACGTTGCGGGACTGGCCGCGGCCTCGAACGCGGACCGGGTCGACCTGCACGTCGAGTCCGGCGGCCCGGAACTGGCGCGCCACGTACCGGTGAGCCCGTCGCTCGTTCGTGCTCGCGGAAGGCCGCGAGCCGATCTTGCCCGAGAGATGGATGGCGGCCTGGTAGGGGGAAGGGCTGTCGCCGGTGTTCGGCGAGGCGGCGGCGAGCGCGGTGAGCGCAAGGGCGGTGAGCGACGCGACGAACATCCGTCATTCGTAACAAGGCTCGCGGCTGGTCGTAACATTGCCAATCGTGGAGAAGGTCTCCGTCGAAAGTGATCAGCCGGCGTCGGTCCTGGTCGCGCCGGACAACGAGGAGGCCACCGAGGCCTGGAGCGGCGTCCTTTTCGACCGCTTCGTCCAGTATCGGGATCTGATCGTCGGCGGGCTGAAGGCTCACGGGGACGCGGCCATGGGCCTCCATCCGCCGGAGCCGGGGTACCGCGTCCTCGACATCGGCTGCGGCTTCGGCGACACCACCCAGCAGCTGGCTGCGTTGGTCGGCGCCGATGGCCACGCCACCGGCGTCGACGTCTCGGAGCCTTTCATCGAAGCGTCGATCGCAGAGGCAGGAAAGGCGGGGGTCGAGAACGTGGGCTTCTTTGCCACCGATGTTCAGGTCGGCGACCTGAGGGGTCCCTACGACTATGCCTTCTCGCGAATGGGAGTGATGTTCTTCGCCAACCCGGTCCAGGCGCTGAAAAACATCTGTGGCGCGCTTCGCCCCGGCGCCCGCCTGGTGGCGGCCGTCTGGCGACGCAAGCTAGACAACGAGTGGCTCTACCGGGCCGAGCAGGTTGCTGAGAAGTACCTCGAGGAGCCCGAAGAGCCGGAGGATGTGCGCTGCGGCCCCGGCCCGTTCTCCATGGCCAACCCCGACACCGTCTCCGACCAGCTTCAGATCGCCGGCTTCGAGCGCCCGACCTTCACCCGTTGCGACCTGCCGATCAGGCTCGGGAACGACCTCGACCACGCGGTCGACTTCAACATGGCGCTTGGTCCCGCCGCCGAGCTGCTCCGGATCTGCCCTGCCGCCGAGGTCGAGCGGCTGAGACCGAGGGTGCAGCAGGAGATCCGCGACGTGCTGGCCGACTACGTCCAGGCTGACGGGACCGTCATGGGCCCTGCCTCCACCTGGATCGTCAGCGCGACCGCCCCGGAATAGGCGGGACAGGTCTCAGCGGGGGGTGGCGGTCTCAAGGCGGCTGCCACGCGGCAGCGAGGCGAAGACGCGGTAGCCGCCGCCCCGCATCGGGCCCGCGGAGAAGCGCCCGCCGAAGAGCTCCACCCGCTCTCGCATGCCGATCAGCCCCTTCTTGGTACCGACGGCGACGCCACCCGTCTGCCCGGGCCCGTCGTCGGTCACCTCGACCTGGACGCTCTCCGGCTCGAACGCGAGCCGCACGGTCGCGGCCGACCCCGGCCCCGCGTGCTTCAGCACGTTCGTCAGCGCCTCCTGCGTGATCCGGTACGCGGCCTGGTCGAGAACCGGCGGAAGGGCCGCCTCGTCGCCACTGCGGTTCACGGTCACCGAGAGCCCCGCGGCGCGGCATTCCGAGACCATCTGATCCAGGTGCGACAGGCTGACCCTCGCGTGGTCGAGATCGCCGGTGCCGCTCGGTCGAAGCAGCCCGAGAAGCTTTCGCATGTCCTCCATGGTGGCGCGGGAGGTCCGCTTGATCTCCTCGAAGACGCGCCGGGCGTCCCGGACATCCTGATCGTCATCGAGTGCGCGAATCCCGGCCGCGGCCTGCAGCGAGATCGCCGTGACGCCGTGGCCCGCGGCGTCATGAAGATCCCTCGCGATCCTCATGCGCTCGGCGACCACAGCCAGCCGTGCGGTCTCCTCGCGCTCGCGGTCGAGCGAGCGGCGCAGCCAGGACATCAGCAGGCCGGTGACGAGCAGCGTGGCGACGGTGACGACCCAGCGCGTGATCCCGGCCGACAGCGACGGCCCGTCGTCGATCAGAAGGATCGCGTCCGCGACCCCGATCAGCCCGAGCTGGAGCAGGGCATGACGGAGGTCGAAGAACCAGAAGGCGAACAGGGAGACCCAGAGGAAGAGCACCTCGTTGTCCTCTGCGCCGACGCCGTGCCCGGCCTCGAGCGTTGCGAGCGTGATCACGGCGGTCCCGAGGGCGGCGGCCAGACCGAGGGCCGGTTCGCTCACCCGGCTCCGGCTCAACATCAGGGAGCCGGCCAGCGCCGCCACCGCGCCGTAGCCGAGGATCAGCAGGTCGGAGCCCTCAGCCCCGGGAGGGAGCGCGACGGTGACGGCGAGCAGCAGCGCACCGCCGACTAGCAGGAGACCCGCCACGCGGGTGGCGAGAGCATGGCCTCCGATGGTCGGCAGCGGAGGCAGGCCGTGGGAGAGTTTCCGCAGTAGCCAGCTCACAGGTCGTCCCATCCTCTTGGAGGCACCGTTCTCCATTGGCATTTCGGGGCAAACCGTAGAGGACGGGCGAATACCCTTAGGGAGAGATGGCGGAAACACTTCCACAGGAGGGAATCTCAGCGCGCCTCGCCGAGATCCGGGGGCAGCTGAAGCTGCTCTCGGATTACCTTTGACCCCGATGCGCTGAGCAAGGAGGTCGATCGCCTCGAGGAGGAGATGCAGCGCCCCGGCTTCTGGGATGACCAGGCCGCCGCGGCCGACATCTCCGCCCAGCATTCTCGTGCGCAGCGGCGGCTCGAGGGATTCCGCCAGCTGACCCGGGACGTCGACGATCTCGGCGAGCTTGCCGAGCTCGCCGCCGACGACGAGGAGATGGCCGGCGAGCTGCAGACCCAGCTGGCATCGGTCGGGCAGCGCCTCGGGGAGCTCGAGGAGGAGAGGCTCTTCTCCGGCCGCTTCGATGCCGGCGATGCGGTCGTCACCATCAACTCGGGCGCGGGCGGCACCGACTCTCAGGATTGGGCCGAGATCCTGGTTCGCATGTACCTGCGCTGGGCGGAGCGCCGCGGCTTCAAGGTCGAGATGAAAGAGGCCTCCCCAGGGGAGGAGGCTGGTCTCAAGTCGGCGACCTTCGTGGTTCGGGGCGAGAACGCCTACGGGCTGTTCGCCGCGGAGCGTGGGGTCCACCGGCTGATTCGGATCTCTCCCTTCGACGCCTCGGCGCGTCGGCACACCAGCTTCGCGCAGGTCGACGTCGCCCCCCTGGTCGCGGGCGACGTGGACGTCGAGATCGATGACGGCGACATCCGGGTCGACACCTACCGGGCCTCGGGTGCCGGCGGACAGCACGTCAACAAGACCGACTCGGCGGTCCGCATCACCCACACCCCGACGGGCATCGTGGCCCAGTCGCAGAACGAGCGCTCGCAGGCCCAGAACAAGGCGACCGCGATGCAGATCCTGCGCTCCCGCCTCCTCGAGAGGAAGGAGCTCGAGCGGGCCGCGGAGCTCGCCCAGGAGCGCGGCGAGCAGAAGTCCGCGGAGTGGGGCTCCCAGATTCGCAGCTACTTCCTCCATCCCGATCAGCGAGTGAAGGACCACCGCACCGGCTTTGAGGTCGGGGACGCCCAGCGGGTGCTCGATGGGGACATCGACGGGTTCATCCGCGAGTACCTGAATCAGGCGGCCGCCCGAGCGGGATCCGGGAACTCCGGCCAATGACGCTCGCCGAGCCGGGCACGGTCCAGGTCTCGGTCGGGGCGTCGGAGAGCTTCGACACGGTCGAGGCCGCCGCGGAGGCAGCCGATCGGGCGCGCGCAGGGCTCGGTCCCCCGTGCGACCTGGCCTTCGTCTTCGCCTCCGGCCAGCACCTCGGTATGGCCAAGTGGCTGCTGTCCGAGGTTCACGACCGGCTCGAGCCGCGGGCGCTGCTTGGCTGCGGCGCCGGAGGCACCGTCGCCGACGGGCATGAGCTCGAGGACACGCCGGGAGTCGTCGTCTGGAGTGCGTCGCTGCCCGCAGCGGAGCTCGAGACGATGCATCTGACGGCCGAACGGGAGGCCGACGGCTTCCGCCTGCTCGGGCTGCCCGAACCGCTGGCAACCCCCGCCGACGAGCCGAGTGCGGCGGACGAGTCCGTGATCGCGCTCTGCGATCCGTTCAGCTTCCCGCCGGAGGAGCTACTCCGGGCGCTGGAGCGCTCGCGGCCGCGCGTCCCGGTTCTGGGCGGGCTGGCCAGCGCGTCCTACGCCGGGGGCGCGGTACTGCTGCGTGAGGGAGAGGTTCACACCGACGGCGCGGTCGCGATCCGCATGCGCGGTCTCGAGGTACTGCCGTGCGTCTCTCAGGGAGCCGGTCCGGTGGGGCCGGAGATGACCATCACAAAGGCCGAGGCGAACGTGATCGGAGAGCTGGCCGGGAAGCCCGCGATGGAGCGCCTGGGAGAGGTGATCTCCGAGCTTCCAGAGGACGAGCGGGAACTCGCGTCGTCGGGCGTCCTGATCGGGCTCGTCATCGACGAGAACCAGCCCGAGTACGACAGGGGCGACTTCCTGGTGCGACCGATCATCGGTGCGGACCGCGAGTCGGGAGCGATCGCGATCGGCGAGCAGGTTCGTGTGGGACAGACGGTTCGGCTACAGGTGCGCGACGCCGCTTCGGCCGACGAGGACCTGCGCGGGGCGCTCGCAGCGCAGGCCCAGGCGCTCGGCTCCGACGGTGCTGCCGGCGCTCTCCTCTTCACCTGCAACGGCCGCGGCTCCCACATGTTCGACGTCCCCGACCACGACGCGGGCGCGGTCGAGGATGCGCTGGGCGCCCCGACAGCGGGCTTCTTCTGCGCCGGCGAGATCGGGCCGGTCGGCGGCCGCAACTTCCTCCACGGCTTCACGGCAACGATGGCGGTGTTCCCCGCTTGAAGTGCCCGGGCTGCGGTACCGCTGATCGGCGGGCCGATCGCCGGGCTCTTCGCCTACTTCGCAGATCAGAAGGGCGACGTCGTGCAGCGGAACCTCGCTCTGATCGCCGTCGCACTCGCGCTGGTTGTCGTGATCCTGATCAGCTTCCTGCCGGGAACCTGGGACCTGCTGCTGCCGTGGGTCAATCTGCAGGGGGCGATCCCGACCTAGAGCTGGAGCGCGCCCTCGAAGTCGAGCAGCCCGCGCTTCATCTCCGAGCCGCCGCCGTAGTTGCCGACCCCGCCGCCCGAGGGGACGACGCGGTGGCAGGGGACGATCAGCGGGATCGGGTTGTGACCGCAGGCGGTGCCCGCTGCGCGGAACGCCCTCGCGTTTCCGGCCGACTCGGCGATCTCGGCGTAGGTCTTGGTCCTCCCGTACGGGATCCGGGCGACCGCGTGAAGCGCCCGGCTCCGGAAGCCGGGTGACGTCAGGGTCCAGTCGACCGGGACGTCGAACTCCGTCCGGCGGCCCTCGAAGTACTCCTCGAGCTCGCGCCGCTCCTCATCGAGCCGCTGCGGCGATTCCATGATTCGCGGCGACACGTTCGCCGCCAGTTCCTCGAGCACCTCGTCGCGAGGCCGCTCACGGCCACGGTCAACAGGCAGAGCCAGGCGAACGACCCCGCGCTCGGTGCTGGCGACCAGGAGCTCACCGTACGGCGAATCGACCTCGGCGTAGGCGACGTCGATCAGGCCATCGCGCTCGGCGCGGGCGAGCAGGCCCTGCACGGCGCGGTCGAGATCAGCGTCCGACGGAGCCTGGCGCAACATCTTCTCGAGCTGCTTTTCGGTCAACGGGTTCATGCGAACTCACCTCTGAGCTTCTGCAGGCCCTCGTGGACATTGCGGCGAGCTGCCGCCTCGGAGCTGTCCATGGCCCGCGCGATTGCGGAATAAGACATGTCGGTGGCGTAGCGGAGGACGACCGCGCTGCGCTGCTTCGGCGGCAGTGAGCTGACCGCGCGCCACAGGTCCGGGTCGCGCTCTGCGACCACCTCATCCGGCTTGGAGTTGGAGGTCGGCACGGATCCGGCGACCTCCTCCGCGTCGCCGGCAGGAACGGCTCGCCTGGCGCGGCCGCGGTGGTGGTCGATCGCCTTGTTGTGGGCGATGGTGATGAGCCAGGAATGAAGGTTGCGGGCGTGTTCCAGCCCCTCATAGGCGCGCAGGGCGGCGATGAAGGTCTCCTGAAAGACGTCCTCGGCGTCGTGCGGCCCGACGGTCGCGACGAGGTAGCCGAGCACGTCGGAGCCGTGCTCGTCGAGCAGCGCCTGGAAGGGTGGAAGCGATTCATTCGACATCTGCCCAGTAAACGTCGCACACCGTGGATTCGTGAGACTGATATGCGAGGGTGCTCCGCAAGCGAAGCTGAGGAGCAACCGTTTTCATGAAGGTCGATTCCGATACCCGCGAGCTGGTCGCCCGCGCCCTGCTCGAGGACCTCGGGTCCGGCGACGTTACGGCCGAGGCGGTGGTCCCCGAGGACGCGACCGGTCGCGCGACAATCACCCAGAAGGAGCCCGGTGTCCTCTTCGGCCTTGATGTCGCGGCCGAGGTCTTCCGACAGACCGACGCCGGGGCTCTGGAGCGTCAATCCAACGAGGCGGACTGGCTCGACGACGTACCCGTGACCGTGGCGACGATCGCCGGGCCCGCCCACGCGCTCCTGGCGGCCGAGCGCACTGCGCTCAACTTCCTCTGCCACCTCTCCGGAGTGGCGACCCTGACGGCCATGTTTGTGGATCGGGTCGAGCTCACCGGTGCCCGGGTTCTCGACACGAGGAAGACCATTCCCGGGCTGCGCGCACTCGAGAAGGCGGCAGTGGCGGCAGGCGGAGGTACGAACCACCGGGTGGGCCTCTATGACGCGATCCTGATCAAGGAGAATCATGCGGCGATCGCGGGCGGGGTGGGGGAGGCGGTCAGGAAGGCTCGCGCGACCAAGCCGGATCTGCCCGTGGAGGTGGAGTGCCGAGACCTGGACGAGGTGCGCGAGGCGATGGATGCGGGCGCGGACCGCCTGCTGCTCGACAACATGGACCCGATCGAGCTGCGCGAAGCAGTATCCGTCCGCGGCTCCGCCGAGCGTCCGGAGCTCGAGGCGTCGGGCGGCGTCACGCTGGTGAACGTCCGTGAGATCGCGGAGACCGGGGTCGACTACGTCTCCGTCGGCGCCCTCACGCACTCGGCGCCCGCGCTCGATCTCAGCATGATCATCGACATATAGAGTCGCCCAATGCCGCCCGCCACCGCGATACGGAAGAAGCGCGAGGAGATCGTGCGTGAGCACATGGAGTCGGAGAACCGGCACGAGTTCGATGTCACCCTCGACACCTTCGACCACCCCCGCTACGAGCTGATCGCCACCGGTGACGTCTACGACGGGCCCGAGGAGGTGAGCGCCTACTTCGAGGAGTCGCGCCGCGCCTTCCCCGACCAGCGCAACGAGCTGCGCGCCCTCCATCACACCGACGACGGAGTCATGGTCGAGGCGGTCATCCGAGGTACCCACAAGGGCAATCTCCGCAGCCTGCCGCCGACCGGCCGCGAATACGAGCTGCCGATCCTGGCCTTCTTCGTCTTCGAGGAGGAGAGGCTGGTCTGCGAGCGCGTCTACTTCGACCAGCTGACCGTCCTGGAGCAACTCGGCATCGCGCGGGACCCGACCAGCCTCACCGGGCGGGTCGAGACGCTGATCGGCCACCCGCTCACCATCGGCCGCGCGCTGATCCGCCGGGCGACCGGCCGCTAGGACTACTTCAGGAGTCGCGACAGCCGGCGGTCCTTGAGGATCCGGCCCTCGGTCTGCTCCTCGGGGCAGTAGTTCATCTGGTGCTCCGAGAAGAAGACGGCCTCGATCGTGGTCCCGCAGCGCGGGCACGGCTCGCCCTCGCGGCGGTGCACCCTGAGCGGCATCGGCATCTTGTCCGGGATCTCATCGCCGATGACCTCCTCGTAGTGGTCCAGGGCGTCGCCGAGGACGTGCAGGCCGTCGTGGATCCGCTTGATCTCCTCGCCGCGGAGCTCCGAGCCCTTCTTGAACGGCGAGAGCCGTGCCTCCCAGAGGATCTCGTCCACCCACGAGCGCCCGATGCCCGCGATCGTTCGCTGGTCGCGGAGGAGGGGGTGCAGGTGGCGGGGCTGGTCGAGCCGCTTCGTCAGCTCGTCCACAGAGGGCGCCGGCCAGGCATCCGGGCCGAGCGTCTCCACCGGCTCGTCCTCGCCCACGGCCTCGCGCGGAAGAAGCTTCGCCCAGGCCGCCTGCTTGGTGCCGAATTCGCGCAGGCGCAGCTCACGGCCGTCCGCGACTCGAATCAGGAGCCGGGAGCGGCGGTCCTTCAGGGACGCTCGCTTGTCGAAGAGCTGGAGGCGCCCCGCCGACATCAGGTGGATCAGCAGCGTGAGTGGCTCCCCGCCGTCCACGGCAGAGGTGTCGAAGTCGACGGCGAGCATCTTGCCGATTCTGCGGACTCCCTCGATCCGGGCACCGGTCAGCGCCTCGAGGCTGGGCTCGAAGGTCTTCAGCGTCGCCACGCCGGGGGCAAGCGCGGATTCGACCTCCGCGCCCTCCAGCGCGGAGGTCAGGCGGCGTGCTGTGATCTCGACTTCGGGTAGCTCGGGCACATTGCCAAGGGTAGGCCCGCGCTAATCTTTGGTCAGTTCATTCGCCTCTCTTGAGGGTCCAGTTTCAGAGGACGCCGGGAAGGCGAACATCCAACGTCAAGGAGCGCCCCGCCGTGCTGGAGCTTCCTACCGTCAACGAGCTTCCCGCCAAGCTGAGCGAGGAGGAGATCGCGAACCTGAGCGAGGAGGTCAGGGCGCTCGCCGCCGAGCGCGACGCGGTCATTCTCGCCCACAACTACCAGCTGCCCGAGCTGCAGGACGTCGCCGACTTCGTGGGCGACTCGCTGGGTCTCTCTCGGCAGGCGGCGAAGACAGACGCCGAGGTGATCGAGTTCTGCGGCGTCCACTTCATGGCCGAGACCGCCTCGGTCCTCTGCCCGGACAAGAAGGTGCTGATCGCCGACCTGGGCGCCGGCTGCTCGCTATCGGAGTCGATCAACGCCGATCAGCTGCGGGCCTGGAAGGCCGCGCATCCCGGCGCCGTGGTCGTGATGTACGTGAACACCTCCGCTGAGGTGAAGGCCGAGACCGACTACTGCTGCACCTCGGGCAACGCGGTCCAGATCGTCGAGCACATCCTGCGTGAGCACGGCCCCGACACCGAGATCCTCTTCGGCCCCGACATGTGGCTCGGCGCCTTCGTGGAACGGGAGACCGGCATCAAGGGCGATCCCGACCGCCGTGGCCGCCTCCACATCTGGGACGGCGAATGCCACGTCCACGCCGGCATCCGCCCGACCGACATCAAGACCGTCCGCGATGAGCACCCGAACGCCGAGTTCCTGATTCACCCCGAATGCGGCTGCGCGACCCAGGCGATGGAGTACGTGGCCTCCGGGGACATCGATCCGGACGGTGTCCAGATGCTCTCCACCGGCGGGATGCTCAACTACATGGAGAAGCACCCCGACGGCGAGTACATCGTCGCGACCGAGAACGGGATGCTCTATCCGCTCCAGCAGGCAGCTCCAAGGGCGAAGCTGATCGAGGCGAACCGGATGGCATTCTGCAAGTACATGAAGATGATCACCCTGCCGAAGGTCCGGGACTCGCTGCGCGACTTCAAGCACGAGGTCAAGGTGCCGCCCGAGATCGCCGAGCGCGCCACGCTGCCGATCGAGCGCATGGTCGCGATCGGCTAGCCACCTACGCGCTTGTCGGATCAAGCGTGTTCAATACGGGGCAATGCGGAGGAGGCCTCGACCCGCACTCCTAGGTGTGCTGGCTGCGATCTCGCTGCTCGTTCCGGCGACCGCGAGCGCCCAGACCAAGAGCGCGCCAGAGCCGAAGATCGTCGGCGGGTCCCAGGTCTCGATCTCCCAGTACCCCTGGCAGGCGGCCGTCGTCTTCACTGGCAGCGGCAACGCCCACACCCGCCAGTTCTGCGGGGGCGAACTGATCACCTCGCAGATCGTGCTCACTGCCGGTCACTGCGTGTTCGACACGGACCCCGACTGCGGACCCAATTCAAACTTCGCAAGACCGGCATTCTGCACCACCCTGTTCGACCCGGGTGGTGACGGCACCGCAAAGATCGATCCGAATGACGTCGACGTCGTGCTGGGTCGGACGACGCTCTCCAACACCTTGGAGGGCGCCGAGGTGGGCGTCATGGCGACGGCCTTCCAGTCGAACTACGACGGGGACTTCCAGGGCGATGGAGTGCCCAGGTTCGACGTGGGGTACCTGGTGCTGAACGCGGCCTCCGCCCAGCCCCAGATCCACATTGCGGATTCGACTCAGGGACCCCTCTGGGATGCCGACAGCCCAGTCGACATCAGTGGCTGGGGAACCACAAAGAAGTGCACCATCAATTGCGGTTCCACCTCGGACACCCTGATGGCGGCCACCACCCACATCATTGCTGACGCGACCTGCAGCTCGGATTACGGTTCAGACTTCGATTCGACGACCATGGTCTGCGCCGGTGAGCCATCAGGCGGCGTGGACACATGCGGTGGGGATAGCGGCGGTCCGCTCCAGGCCTCGCTCGGCGGCGGCGCCTACGTGCTCGTGGGATTGACCGGCTGGGGCGATGGCTGTGCGCAGGCCGGCACCCCGGGCGTCTACACCCGCGTAGCGGGGCCAACCATGCGACCTCTGATCGAGTCAGACGTCGCGGCCCTCGAGCAGCAGTTCAACCTGCCACCGGAATCGCCCAACGGGGCCACGACCCGCAGGACCAAGTCCGTCGCCAACCGTCTTGCCAAGTGCAAGCGAATTCGCAACAAGACGAAGCGAAAGCGCTGTGTGAAGAAGGCGAAGAGGAAGCAGAAGACCGCCTGAGCACGGGCGTCGCCCTCCCGGGCTGCTGCTAGGTTGCGCCCGGAGGGATTGTGGAGATCGTTTTGCGGGTCGCGCTTGGAGTCGTGCTCGCGGGTGCTGCGCTCGCGAAGCTCGCGTCGCCGCGCGCGAGCATCAACGCGCTGGGGAGCTTCGGGTTCCAGGACAGCCCGCTTCGCCCCATCGCCTGGGCCACCCTGATCGCGGTCGAGTTGGCGCTGGCGGTCGCGGTGGCGCTCGGTTCGAACGCCGCCGCCTACGCCGCGGCGGCGCTGATGGCGCTGTTCGCGGCGCTCACCCTCGCGGCGCTGCTCCGCGGCCGCGCGGGCGCCCCGTGTGCCTGTTTCGGGCGGCGCTCGAAGGTCTCGTGGCTCGGGGTGGTCCGGAACCTCGCCCTTGCGGTCGCGTTCGCGCTGGTGCCATCCGTCGACTCGGTGTCGATCGGCAGCCAGGCCTGGATGTGGATCGGAATAGGCGTCGCGCTCGCCGCCTGCGGGGCGCTGGCGGTTGCGGTGCTCGCCCTCGCCCGCGAGGTGGGCATGCTCCGCCTCCAGATCGGGACACAGGGCGCGCTCGAGATCGCGGGAGAGGGGCCCGACATCGGGTCGATGGCCCCGGGGCTCTCGGCACGGCTCAGCCAGAATGGCGCGGATTTCGGCCTCGCCGTGTTCACCTCCGAGGGCTGTGGCATCTGCCAGACGCTGGCGCCGGCCATCGAGAACGTGGCGCGGGACCCGCGGGTCGCGGTGGGCGTCTTCGACGAGGCCGCCGAGGCTGAGCTCTGGCGGAATCTGGCGATCCCGGGCAGCCCGTTCGCCCTCGCCCTCGATCGGGAGGGCACGGTGCTGGCCAAGGGCACCTTCAACAACCTGGCGCAGCTCGAGAGCGTCCTGGCCACGGCGGACCGGCGGGGGCAGGGCGCCGGTGCCTGAGCACCTCGATCGGATAACGGACTCGCTCGCGCGCGACACGTCGCGACGCGGCTTCCTCGCGCGGGTCGGCGGTGCCCTGATGGCGGTCACGGCCGCGCGGACGGTCGGCAGCCTGATCGAACCGGGTGAGTCCGACGCCTTCCACTTCTGCGGTCACACCTTCACCACCGGTTCCTGCCCGCATCCGACCGGGCTCCCTCGGATCGACTCCCGCGGCTATCCGCTGCGAGCCAGCGACGGGCACCCGATCGATGACATCGGCCGGCCCGTCAACGACGCCGGGCAGCCCGTGGACGGTGACGGCCAGTTGCTGCGGGGTCCGGACGGACGGCCCATCCCGCCCGCGCCGCGAACGCAGCTGTGCAAGCGAACCGGCGAGATCTACGGATTCCACACTCAGAACGACGGCTCCTGGTTCCGCTGTTGCGGCGGAAAGGTCCGTCAACTTCGCGATTGCTGCGCCCATCACGGGACTCGCATCAACGGCGACGGGGCGCTGACGGGCTACTGCTTCGCCGGCCGGAAGGTCTTCTGCGTCCAGTACTACGACACGCGGGTGCCCTGCTGATGTCGCCCGTTGAGATCGCGCTCGGTGTCGCGGCGCTGATGATCGGCGCCACCGGGACGTTCTCGCCCTGCGGCCTGTCGGTGATCGACACCATCGGGCCCACCGGGCACACCGGCGGCCGGCGCACGACCATCGCCGCGTGCATCGCCTTCCTGCCCGGGGCGGTCGCGGGCGGCCTGATCACCTTCGGCTCGCTCGCGGCACTCGGCGATCTCCTGCACGGCGCCGGCGGACGGGCCTCCTACCTCGTCGCGGCTGCGATCGCGCTGCTGGCCGCCGTCCTCGAGGCGCGCGGGACCCGGATCGTCCCACAGATCCGCCGGCAGCTGCCCGAGCATTGGCGGCGGGTGATGCCGATGCCCGTCGCCGCCGCGCTCTACGGCGTGCTCCTCGGGATCGGGTTCACGACCTTCGTGCTGTCCTTCGGTGTCTGGGCTCTCGCCGGGGTCAGCCTCGCCGTCGGCGATCCGACCCTCGGCCTGGTTCTGGGCGTCTGCTTCGGAGTGGGGCGCGCCCTGCCGATCCTCGCCCTGGCTCCGCTCGCCGGTCGCCCCGCGGGCATCCGTGCCACCGAGCTCATGTGCGAGTACCCGAGCGTCTACCTCGGCCTTCGTCGCGGCGATGCGGCGGCGCTGGCCGTGGCCGCGCTCGCCCTGATCGTCGTGCCCGGCAGCGCGGGCGCTGCGGGCACGAGCGTCTCCCACGCCACCGATCCCTCCGCCACCGCCGATGCTCTCCTCTTCCAGCGGCTGGGCGGGCCCGCCGTGATCAGCCGCGGCGGCCCGGAGGTCCCGCTGCCCGGCAGCCACCCGGCGATCGGCGGCCGCTTCGTCGCGACGGTCCGGGGCGACTCCGTGTTGCTCTTCGACCGTGGCACCCTGGCACCGGTGGCTCAGATTCCCGCAGCCGGCGCCGACGCGATCGCGATCTCCGACCTCTGGCTCGCCTATCGGACCTCCGGCGGCGGCGGCGATGCCATCTACATCCGCTACATCGCCAACCCTGCGGCGCCGGCTCAGCCGTTTCAGGTCGCCTCGCAGGGTGGCGCGGGGCAGCTCAGCCGCCCTGCGATCGACGGCGGCATCCTGCTGTACGCGATCGCCACACCCAGGGGAAGCCGCGTCGTCCAGAGGGTGATGGGGACGCGCAAACACCGCGCGTTGGTCCGCTCCAGCCGCCTGCTGCTCTTCGACCCGTCGGTGAATGGACGCTTCTTCGCGTACGTTCGCGCCGACGCGCGTCGCAGCCGCCTGATGGTTCGAAAGCGACACGCGCATGGTGCCGGCCGGGTCCTGCTCTCCCTCGGCCCGGCCAAGGGGGTCTTGTGGTCGAACGCGCTGACGGGCTCTGTGGCCTACGCGACGATCCTCAAGCCGAGCGCGAACAATCCCGACGCGAGCATCCTCGGTGTCAGCCGGCGCCATCCCAAGCGCTTTCACCAGCGGGGACCGCGCGGCGGAGGAAATCACCGCTTCTAGGGGCTACCTGGTGGCGAGCCGGCTACCAGCCGGCAGGGGGCGTGAACGCTGCCAGCGGTGGGGACTGGTAGCCGACCGCCCGATAGAGCGTGGCGCTCGGCTTGGCCAGCAGCCAGCGCCCGCCCGCCTGCTCGAGGTAGATCACGTCGTCCTCGACGGAGACGTACTTGCGATCGGAGAAGTGGTGGGTGACCGTTGCGCTCACCCGCGCGCGGCCATCTCCGAGGTCCTCCGGTTGCACCTCGACCAGCGTCGTCCTGCGCCACGCGGGACCGCCTCCAGGCGGTGGTGTCCCGATCGAGGCGCGCAGTGAGGGGACGCAGCCGGCGCGCCGCTTCGGCAGCAGGCCCAGGTCGAGGGCACCGGGAGCGAAGATCGTGCAGACGTGGCTCGCATCGTGGCGGTCGAGCGCCCTGATGTAGTCGGCGACTGCAGCCGTCGCGCCCGATCTGTCCTCGCCGGAGAGCTCGCCGCTCGCCTTCGGGCCTACGGCGGGGACACCCGGGTTCGCCTCGGTGGCGGCGGGGCCCTCGGCCGCCTGCTCCTCCGGATCCGCGGGTTCCACGGCGCCGGGGGGCAGCTTGCCGGTGACGACCCCGGCGGTCGCGCCGCTCGTGGTCGGGACCGCGGCCTGCGTGGTGGAGTTCCCCTTGCCGGACCCGCCGCCGCAGCCGGCGACGCCGAGCACGACCAGGGTGAGGAGGATGGCCGGGGTCCTCATGGCCGGGAGGCTAGGGCCACTTCGTGGATTCACCCACCGTCCGGAAGGGGTTCCGTCGGCGGCGATTCATAGGCTCCAACCAAGTGCCGCCCGCTGCTACCCTCGCCGCCCGGTCCTGAGTCAGTTGCGATCTGAGTCTGCCTTCCCCTACGACCAGGCGAAAGATGAGCCGCCGATGGCGCACCTGAAGCCCGTCCCAGATCTCGAGCCAAAGCCCTCCGGCAAGGGCGAGGGCAGGCCGTCGATCGCGCAGCTCGAGCGCTACGCGACGGTGCTCCGGATCCACTGCGTGCGGATGCTCGCGGTCGCCAAGTCGGGGCACCTCGACAGCTCGCTGTCCGCGGCGGACATCGTCGCCGCCCTGTACTACCGCGTTCTTCGTCACGACTCATCCAACCCGCGCTGGCCCGAGAGGGATCGCTTCGTCCTCTCCAAGGGGCACGCCGCGCCGATCCAATACGCGGCGCTCGCGGAGCACGGCTACTTCCCCGCCGACGACCTGATGGGGCTGCGCCAGATCGGCTCCCACCTCCAGGGCCATCCCGACATGACCCGCACGCCGGGGATCGAGGTCTCGACCGGATCGCTCGGACAGGGACTCTCGATGAGCGTCGGCATCTGCCTCGCGCTGCGTCTCGATGGGCTGGCGGACACATCACAGGTGTTCACGCTGATGTCCGACGGCGACTGCCAGGAGGGCGAGAGCTGGGAGGGCGCGATGTCCGCCGCCCACTACGAGCTCGAGAACCTCACGGCGATCGTCGACTACAACCACCTCCAGACCGACGGCACCACCGAGGAGGTCATGGACACCGGCGACGTACGCGCCAAGTTCGAGGCCTTCGGCTGGGATGCGGTCGAGATCGACGGCCACGACATGGATGCGGTCGTCGAGGCACTCGAGCGCAGCCGGACCCTCGACGGACCCGCGGCGATCGTCTGCCAGACGAAGAAGGGCCGAGGTGTCTCCTTCATGGAGGATCGCTTCGGCTTCCATGGCAAGCCGCCGAGCCAGGAGCAGGCCGAGCAGGCCATGGAGGAGCTCGAGGCCACCTACGAGCAGCAGACCAAGGCGCTGTCGGGGAGGAGCTGATGGCGAGCGAGCTGATCGACGCGGCCGAGCCGCAGAGCGAGGCGATCGCCACCCGACAGGCCTACGGCGATGCGCTCGTGGCGCTCGGCGAGAGCTATCCCGAGGTCGTCGCGCTCGACGCCGATCTTGCCGTCTCGACTCAGTCGATGAAGTTCGGCAAGCAGTTCCCGGAGCGCTTCTTCAACGTCGGCGCCGCGGAGGCAAACATGATGTCGATGTCGTGCGGACTCGCCGCGACGGGCAAGGTGCCCTACGCCTCGACCTTCGCGATCTTCGCCACCTCGCGCTCCTACGACCAGGTTCGCCTCGGGATCGCCCACAACGGGCTCAAGGTCCGGATCGGCGCCTCCCACGGCGGCGTCTCCCTCGGCGAGGACGGCGCCTCACACCAGATGATCGAGGACATCGCGCTGATGCGGGCGATGCCGAAGATGCAGGTGGTCGTGCCGGCGGACTACAACCAGGCCTACACCGCGGTGATCGAGTCTTACGAGCGCTTCGACGGCCCGATGTACATGCGCTTCGGGCGGCCGAAGACGCCGATGGTCTACGACCGGATCCCGGACACGCTCGGCGCCGGGGTCGACGTCCTCCGCGAGGGCAAGGACATCTCGATCTTCACCTGCGGCCACATGGTCTGGCGTGGATTGGAGGCGGCCGAGACGCTGGAGCGCGAGGACGGGGTGGAGGCGGAGGTGGTCAACGTCTCGATCATCAAGCCGATCGACTCGCAGGCGGTCCTGAGCTCGCTCGCCAAGACCGGCGTAGCCGTCACCGCCGAGGAGCACCGCGTGGTCGGCGGGCTCGGCGACGCGATCCGGCAGGTGGCGGCAGAGCAGCATCCGGTCCCGGTCTTCGCTCTCGGCATGCAGGACGAGTTCGGCGTCTCGGGCACGGCCGAGGCGTGCATGGAGCACTTCGGCCTCACCGCGAGCGGCATCGCCGACCTCGCGCGGGAGGCGCTCCTGAAGAAGCCGATCGTGCAGCACCCGCCGATCCACGGCGGACCCTGGTCGTAGTCTTCAGGCCGGGAGTCAGTACCGCAGGATCGCCGCGACGCCGCCGTGCTCGCGGA
>DATAPB010000017.1:0-2092 GCA_036265435.1 Solirubrobacterales bacterium
GCCCAGATGCTGTAGGCGCCGAATGCGTATGCCCCAGCGTCCGTATAGGGAACGGAGTTCGGTACGCACTGACTGACGGTGTACTCGCCATGTGCTCGGGAGGGTGAACTCGCAGCTATGAGCGCGAGTGCGAGGGCACTCAAGACGAAGATCCGCAGGCGCGGGCTCCGAAGCACACCATCCCCGTCCCTGGTCGCGCTGCCCGTTCCCTCGTTTGACTCACCCATCAAGTCCCTAAGAACCCGTACCGCCAAAGTCATCCCCCTCACCCCTCGATCCCGAATCCGCCACCGCCAGACCCACCGCCTCCGCCTGAGCCGCCACCGCCGCTCGAGGGGCCGCCAAACTCGGTGCCGCCGCCACTGCTCGCTGACGATGGAGCGGAGCCCGACTCGAAGCTGAACTGGCGCGTCTTTTGTTGGATCGGGGTTGGCTCGTCGGCAGGTGGAGGGATCTCCGTGGAGGCGGGGGTTGCTTGCTGCGGTGCCGCTGTTGGCTGCTCCAACGGGCGGTTGGAGACCACGGGCGGCAACGACGGCTTCGCCGGGCGCTCGAGTGCCGGCTTCTGATTGTTCGAGTTGGAACCGACTCCTACAGCGCCCGGGTCCACCAGACCCGTCGCAACGCAGGTGGCGCCGCCGGCTGCGGAGGCGCCGCAGATCGCAAGGACTTTCGCGACGGCCGCGACCCCTGCGCCGCGGGTGCCCCCCGCCGTTGCAAGTGCAGTCGCCTCGCCACCTCCTCCGCTGCCCCCACGCGCAATGAGGGAATAGCCCGTCTCGCGGATCTTGTCGACGGCGGCTGCCGCTCGATCGGCGAGCCATTCGTGCGGTCCTCCTCCGATCGAGTGATCGAGAACCGGCCCTGCAGGCAGCAGCTCGAAGACGCGGCCCGGGACGGCCCGGTAGGCACGCAGCGTCGCCCGGCAAGTCGCGCAGCTCCGGAGGTGGAACTCCACGGCGTCGGTCGACCCATTCGCCGCCTCACCGTCGGCGAACTCCGAGAGCGCAGTGGCGAGCTCCTCGCAGCGGCGTCCCTGTTCGATGTCGGCGAAGACCTGGAGGAACCGCTTGCGGCCCTCGGCCATGCAGCGGTTGATCTTCGTATAGGACCAGCCAGTGATGTCGCCGATCTCGGCGTAGGAGTACCCCTGGGCCTTCAGGGTCAGCGCCTGCACCTCCTGTGGTTTGAGAGCTCGCAGCGCCTCACCACTTCGCGTGACCCGCTCTCGTCGAGCCAGTTGGTCGCTCGGGCCAGGACTCTCCGACGCGATGAAGTCGAGCGGATCTCTGTCGGCGTCGTCCTCGTGACTGGGCGGTCGCGGCGAGCCGAGCAGACGTTCGCGCTGGCGGCGGACGGCCAGTGCCTCCCGCTTGGTGACCGTCTGCATCCACCGTACAAGCGCATCCCTCTCGATCTGTGGTGCTTTGGTGAGCAGGATTTCGAGGGCGCGCTGGTAGGCGTCCTCGGCGTCATCGGCGCAGATGGAGTAGCGGCGGGCCGTGCGTCGGAAGACGGCATCGTGGCTATCGATCAGACCGCTTGCAGCGCGCCGCCGGGACTCCATCGTGGCCGTCTGCTCCCCACGATCATCGTCGGATCGCTCTTCAACCCCAGATCCAGCGCTTGTTCCTCCCAACACACCCAGACGCCTCACCTCCGACACATCAGGGTGAGGTGAAAGCTGGCACGACTCGCCCCGTGCCACCAGAGGGCTCGTTCGCTATTTGCGTAGAGCGGCGTCCGAAAAAGCTCCGCAAAATGCGCAATAGCCGGCACACGCCCTCTCGGACCATCATTCGCTTGTGGCGGTCATGGTGTCCTGCCATAGTCAGCCCGTGCCAATCGGGAGGGCAAAGATCACCGTGGCAGCCTTGGCTCTGGCCATCGGCTTCGCCGGCAGTGCGGCCGCCGAGCCCGTCGCACACCCGGCCGCGAAGAAGCACAAGAGGAAGGTGAAGGTCGTCTTCTTCAAGGCGCGCGTGATCTCGGACGGGTTCCTCACCCCGGGCCAGTCCGAAACCGTGGCCGTGACCCACATGCCGCGGAAGACCCGCTTCGAGATGGCGATCGAGCCGCCGCCGACGACCCT
>DATAPB010000018.1:0-12416 GCA_036265435.1 Solirubrobacterales bacterium
AGCTCCGACTCCGGGACCACGTTCAACTCCTCACCCTCCAGCTCTTCCCCGAGCTCGTCGTCCGGTGGCGGCGGAGGCGGCGGCAACACCGGCGGCGGTGGCGGTGGCGGAGGACCGGCCGCCGCGCCCCCGCCCTCGGCCCCGAGCGGTGGTGGCGGCGGCACCGGTGGCACCGCCAGCGGCACCGGCGGCACCGGGCTCTAGGGCCCCGCGCTCCTTACGCTTGCAAGGCTCCGGTTTCGTGCGATCGACCCCGTATACGGGGGTCAAGTGCTCGAAATCGGCTGGGCGACGCGGCTCGCCTCAGGCGGCCTTCGTTACCGCAGGTGGCCACGGTCTTGACACGAACCGGCTCCCGCTGACGGAGTAGCGCCACGGCAGATCGGCCGCCTTCGTGATGCCGATCCGCGGCCCGGTGACCACCTCGGCGGCTGCCCACTCTCCGGTGGCCGGATCGAGCTCGAACGGCGGCGCCAGCAGGTCGGCCCCGTTGAGCGCGAGATCGACGCCGAGCGCCTCGCTCAGCTTGCCCGGGCCCGAGCAGAGCCCCTCGACGTCGCCTCGCCCGCGTCGCTCCTTCATCAACTCGATGCCGTCGGTCGGCTCGAGCGCCCGGATCAGCACCGCCGAGGCCGTGCCCTGCGGCTCGGTGACGAAGTTGAGCAGGTTGTGAATCCCGTAGGAGAGATAGACGTAGGCGTGTCCCGGCGGCCCGAAGAGCACCTCGTTGCGGGCCGTCTTGCCGATGTAGGCGTGGCAGGCAGGATCGCTGGCCTCGTAGGCCTCGGTCTCGACGATGATCCCGGCGGTCTCCCTCACGCCCAGCCGCCAGCCGATCAGCTCGCGCGCGACCTCGTGCACGGAGCGGTCGAAGAAGGCGCGGTTCACGCGCGCAGGGCGGTGAGCGCCTCGCGCGCCCGCTCGAGTTGCTCCTTCACCCTCGCCGACGAAGTGCCGCCCGGGGACACCTTCGACTCGATGGTCCGCCCGCTCTCGAGCGCCCGGCGCACCGCCTCGCGGGCGTTCTCGGGAACTCCGTTGAGCTCGGAGTCGCTCAGATCCGAGAGCGACCTGCCGGAGTCGATGGCGGTCTTCACCAGCCCGCCGACGAGTCCGTGGGCCTCCCGGAACGGCACCCCCTCCTGGACCAGGGCATCGGCGAGATCGGTCGCCGCCAGCATCTCGTCCTCCGCCGCCGCTGCCAATCGCTCCCGGTTGAAGCTCATGCCGCCGACCATCCCGGTGGCGGCGGCCAGGCACAGCTCGAGGTTGTCGATGGCGTCGAAGAGGGGCTCCTTGTCCTCCTGGAGGTCCTTGCTGTAGGCGAGCGGGAGAGCGTGCATGGTGCCCAGCAGGCTCGCGAGCGAGGCGGCGATCCGCGGCGACTTGCCCCGCAGCAGCTCGGCGGCGTCGGGGTTCTTCTTCTGGGGCATGATGCTCGAGCCGGAGGCGAACGAGTCCGGCAGCTCCACGAAGCCGAACTCCTGGCTCGACCAGAGCACGATCTCCCCGCCGAGCCGCGACAGGTGCATGGCGCATGTCGACGCGGCGTAGAGGTAGTCGAGGGCGAAGTCGCGGTTGGACACCGCGTCCAGTGAGTTCGGGTACGGCCGCGCGAAGCCGAGGTCGGCGGCCAGTGCGTCGCGATCCACGTCCCAGTTGACCCCCGCCAGGGCGCCGGAGCCCGCCGGCATCTCGGTGGTCGCCTCCGCGACCCGGAAGAAGCGCGTGGCGTCGCGGTGGAACATCCAGAAGTACGCGAGCAGGTGGTGGCCGAGGTACACCGGCTGGGCGCGCTGCAGGTGGGTGTACGCGGGCGCCGGCCAATCGCGGTGCGTCTCGGCCTGCGCCACAAGCGTCTGCATCAGCGACTCGAGCAGGGCGATCGCGCGCGCCGAGTGCGCTCTGACGAGCAGCGCCAGATCGGTCGCGACCTGGTCGTTGCGCGACCGCGCCGTATGCAGCTTGCCCCCGACCGGCCCGATCAGCTCCGTGAGGCGCCGCTCGATCGCCATGTGGATGTCCTCGTCGTCCTTACGGAACTCGAAGGTGCCTTGATCGAGCTCCTCCGCGACGCGGTCGAGCCCACCGGTGATCTGCTCGAGCTCGCCCTCATCGAGCACCTCCAGCTTCGCGAGGATGCGCGCGTGCGCCTTCGACTGCTCGATGTCGAACGGCGCCAGGCGCCAGTCGAACGAGATCGAGGAGTTGATCCGCCGGAAGAGCGGATCCTGTTCTTCGCGGAAGCGGCCCATGTCCGTTCGGAGTCTAGGGTCGCTTCCCGAGCGCCTCGGCCAGCGCCGTGCAGACGCGATCGACCTGCCCCTCGGTCATCGCGGTGAAGAACGGCAGGGCGAGGGAGCGCTCCGAAACCCGCTCCGCGATGGGGAACTCGCCCCCCACGAAGCCGAAGCGCTCACGGTATGGCGGCAGGAGGTGGATGCAGGGCAGATACGCCTTGGAAGCGACGCCGCTCTGCTCGAGCGAGGAGATCACGGCGTCGCGGTCGGTCCCCACTGGCAGCTGCACGACGAAGACGAACCAGCCGCGGCGCGCGGCGCCGTTGTTCTCGCAGGGCAGGACGATGTCGTCCTGTTCGTCCTCGCCGGCGGGTTCGGCGCCGAGCTGCGTCAGCCGCTCGCGGTACAGGGCGGCGACATTGTCGCGCGCATTGAGGAGCTCGTCCAGGCGCTCGACCTGGGCGATGCCGACGGCGGCCTGTAGATCCGAGAGCCGGTAGTTGAACCCCACGCGGTCGTGCTCGACCTGCCGATTGTTCTCCGGCGGCCGACCCTGATTCCGCTCGCTCAGCGCCCGGTCGGCGACCTCCTTGTCGGGAGTGACCAGGACTCCCCCCTCGCCGGTCGTCATCTGCTTGTTGGCATAGAAGGCGAAGACGGCGATGTTGCCCGAGGTCCCGATCTTCCTGCCCTCCCCGTCGACCGCCCCGAGGGCCTGAGCCGCATCCTCGAGCAGGCCGAGACCGCGGTCGCCGGCGATCGCCTGCAGCGCGGGAAGGTCGGCCGGGTAGCCGAAGATGTGCACGGGCAGCAGGCCGGCCGTGGAGCCGGTGATCGCCGCCCCGGCCGCCGCGGGGTCGATGTTCAGAGTGAGCGGGTCGATGTCGCAGAAGACGGGCGTGGCCCCCTCGTAGAGGAGCGAGTTGGCGGTGGCGACGAAGCTGAACGGGCTGGTGACGACCTCGTCGCCCTCGCCCCAGCCCATGGCGCGAACCCCGAGGTGCAGCGCGGCGGTGCCGCTCGAGAGCGCGACGGCGTAGCCACCCCCGAGCCACTCGCCGAAGTCGTGCTCGAACTGGGCGAGCTTGGGTCCGCGGGAGAGGGCGCCGGAGCGCACGACCTCCAGCAGGAGCTCCTCCTCGCGCGGGCCCAGGTCAGGTCGTGCGAGCGGGATCGGTTCGTTCACTCGGCGTGCTGCTCTCTTCGCGTGGCTGGAAGGCGAACTCGAGCGAGTCGACCAGGGCCTCCCAGGAGGCCTCGATGATGTTCTCGGAGACCCCGATCGAGCCCCACTCCCGCTCCCCGTCCGAGGAGTCGAGCAGCACGCGGGTCACCGCCCCGGTGCCGTGATGCTCGTCGAGAATCCGGACCTTGTAGTTAGTCAGCTCGATGTCCGCGAGATGCGGGTGGCGGTCGATGATCGCGCCGCGCAGGGCCTCGTCGAGGGCGTTCACGGGACCGTTCCCCTCGGCAGTTCGCAGGTACCGCTCGCCGTCCACCCAGACCTTGATCGTCGCCTCCGTGACCACCTTGCCGTCCTCGCGCTTCTCGACGAGGACGCGGAAGCCCTCCAGCCGGAAGAGCGGCTCGTAGCGATCGCTCTCCCTGCGCAGCAGCAGCTCGAATGAGGCGTCGGCCGCCTCGTATTGGTAGCCGCGATGCTCGCGCTCCTTCAGGGTCCGGACCGCACGGGCCGCCTGCTCGTCGTCCAGGGGGATTCCGGCGCGCTCGGCGCGCCCGAGGACGGTGCCCTTACCCGAGAGCTCGGAGACGACCAGGTCGCGCTGGTTGCCCACCAGGTCGGGGTCCATGTGCTCGAAGGTGCGCGCGTCCGCGTTCACGCCAGCCACGTGCATGCCCCCCTTGTGCGCGAACGCGTTGCGGCCGACGAAGGGCTGGTCGGGATCCGGCGTGATGTTGAGCAGCTCGTCGATGAAGTGCGCGATGCCGGTGAGCCGGGAGAGCTGGTCCGGGCTGACGCACTCGTAGCCCATCTTCAGCTGGAGCGCCGGGAGGATCGAGGTCAGGTTGGCGTTGCCCGTCCGCTCGCCGATTCCGTTCATCGTGCCCTGGACCAGGTTCGCTCCCTCGTCCACGGCGGCGAGCGAGTTCGCGACGGCGCATTCGAGGTCGTTGTGGGTGTGGATGCCAATGGAAACCTCGAGCGCATCCACCATGTCCCTGGTCGCCTCGGCGACCTGTGCCGGCAGGCTCGAGCCGTTGGTGTCGCAGAGGGTGACATTCTCCGCGCCCGCGTCGGCAGCGGCGCGCAGGCATTCGAGCGCGTAGGCCGGGTCCTCCCGATAGCCGTCGAAGAAGTGCTCGGCATCGTAGATCACGCGCTTGCCTGCATCGACGAGGTAGGCGATCGAGTCCCGGATCATCGCCAGGTTCTCCTCGCGGCTCACCTTCGTGACCTTCTCGAGGTGCAGGCCCCAGGTCTTGCCGACCAGCGTCACGACGGGGGCGAAGCCGCCGGCGAGCAGCCGCAGGGTCTCATCCTCGGCCGCCTCGGTGTTGCGCCGCCGGGTCATGCCGAAGGCGCAGACGGATGCCTGCCGGAGCTCCGTGTCGGCCAGCATCTCGAAGAGCTCGAGCTCCTTGGGATTGGATCCCGGGAAGCCGGCCTCGATGAACTGGATCCCGAGCTCGTCGAGCTTGCGCACGACGCGCACCTTCTCCTGCGCGGACAGGGTCATGCCCTGGCCCTGCATGCCGTCGCGCAAAGTCGTGTCGTAGAGGAGAACCTGTCGCATCGCTTCCTTTCTTACTTCGAGGGTGAACGTTTTACCCCTGTGAAGGGGCCCAGCGGTGACCGCGCCGCTAGACGGCTGCGGTGCCCGTAATTCGCCCTGTGAAGCGGTGCAGCATCAGGAGCCCAGGGTACCGGAGGCCGGTTCCCCGACCTCCTCGGCGTCGACCTCTGCAGGCGTCGGCTCAGGGGGTGCCTGCCCGGTTGGCTCCCCCACCGGGTCGAGCCACTCGCGGTACTCCTCGAGGCGCCCATGGAGGGCATCCTCGAACTTGCTCTGGATCACGCGGGTGATCTCACCTGGCTCGCCGAGGTCGTGGTCGTCGATCTCGCGGATCGGCACCAGCTCGGCGGCGGTCCCCGTGAGGAAGACCTCCTCGGCGAGATAGAGCTCGGCACGTGCGATGTCGCGCTCGACCACCGTGTAGCCGAGGTCGCGGGCGATCTGGATCACCGACTTCCGGCTGATGCCGTCGAGGATCGCCGAGGTGTGGCCCGGGGTGACGATCTCGCCCTCCCGAACCAGGTAGATGTTCTCGCCCGACCCCTCGCAGACGAAGCCACGCTCGTCGAGCAGGATCGCCTCGTCGTAGCCGGCGTTGGCGCTCTCGGTCTTGGCGAGGATCGAGTTGAGGTACTGGCCGGACGCCTTCGCGTGGGGAATCAGCCCGGCCGCGGAGATGCGCCGCCAGGAGGACACCTTGGCGCGGACACCATCGCGCTTCCCCTCCTCGCCGAGATACGCGGCCCAGGGCCAGACGGCGATGAAGACGTCCACCGGCGCGCTCTTCGCATAGAGGCCCATCTCGCCGTAGCCACGGAAGGCGATCGGGCGGATGTAGCAGGCCCGCAGGCCGTTCCTCCGGATCAGCTCCTTGGTCGCCTCGCGGATCTCCTCCAGCGGGTACTCGAGCGGCAGGTAGTAGAGCTCGGCGGACTTGGCGAGGCGGTCGAGGTGGTCCTGGTGGCGGAAGATCGCCGGCCCGATCTCAGTGTCGTAGCAGCGGATCCCCTCGAAAACGCCCGAGCCGTAGTGCAGCCCGTGCGTCAGCACGTGCACGTTCGCCTCGTCCCAGCCGACGAACTCCCCGTTTTTCCAGATCAGCTCGGTCTTCTCCACGGTCGAAGAGTATGAACGATGGATTGGCCTAGAGGGATTGCAGCACGGCGTCTGTCATCTCCGCCGTGCCGACCTCGCGGCTGCCCTCCCCGCCGGCGAGGTCGGGCATCCGAAGGCCCTGTGCGAGCGCCGCGTCGACGGCGCCCTCGAGCCGGGCCGCCTCGTCGTGCATCCCGAGGCCGTACTTGAGCATCATCGCCACGGAGAGAAACGTGGCGAGCGGGTTGGCCTTCCCGGTGCCGGCGATGTCGGGGGCCGAGCCGTGCACCGGCTCATATACGCCGGGGCCGCTCTCCCCCAGGCTCGCCGAGGGGAGCATGCCGAGCGAGCCCGTCAGCATCGCCGCCTCGTCGCTGAGGATGTCGCCGAAGAGGTTCTCGGTGACGATCACGTCGAAGTCCACGGGCCGGGAGACGAGCTGCATCGCCGCGTTGTCCACGAGCAGGAGGTCGAGCTCGACCGCCTCGTATTCAGGCGCCAGCCGCGTGACGGTCTCGCGCCAGAGCCGGGAGGTCTCGAGGACGTTGGCCTTGTCGACTGAGGTGAGCTTGCCGCGGCGCTCGCCCGCCGCCTCGAAGCCGACCCGGGCGATGCGCTCGATCTCTTCGACGGTGTAGGCGCAGTCGTCGTGGGCCCGATCGCCGTCGCGGCCCGAGTCGCCGAAGTAGATGCCGCCGGTGAGCTCTCGGACGACGAGCAGGTCGGTCCCCAGGATCCGGTCGCGCTTCAGCGGGCTCGCGTCGAGCAGCGCCTCGCTCGGCCTGACCGGCCGCAGGTTGGCGAACAGCCCGAGGCCCTTGCGCAGGCCGAGGAGCCCCTGCTCAGGCCGCGGCTTGTCCGGATCGGTCGTGTCCCACTTCGGCCCGCCGACGGCGCAGAGCAGCACGGCGTCGGCCTGGCGACATGCCTCGAGAACCTCGTCGGTGAGCGGCGTGCCGTGCTCGTCGATCGAGGCGCCGCCGATGAGATGCTCGGTGATCTCGAAGTCGCCGAGAGCATCCAGCACCCGCCTGCCCGCCGCGCCGATCTCCGGACCGATGCCGTCGCCGGGAAGAAGGACGATCCGCTCAGGCATGGGGCCTTGTCGCCGAGATGTTGAGCCGGACGTAGTTGAGGACGAGCGGATCGTCCTCGAGCTCCAGCACAGCCTCCGCGAACGGGCGGCGCAGCTTCTCCGGGAGGTGGGCCAGGTGCGGTCCCATGGTCACGGTGGTGGTGAACGCATACGGGTCCTCGGGCTGGACGGGCTTGTCCTCCAGCCAGCAGCGGACCGGGTCGAAGCCGGCGTTGCGGAGCCGCTCCTTGGTCTCCTCGGGCGTGGCGAAGTTCCACATCATCTCGAGGCCCTGGAAGTGATCGATGAACTCCGGCCGCGTTGCCACGGCGACGATCGCCTCGGCGTGCTTGGCGACGTTGCCCGCCCCACCGCACTGGGCGACCAGCTCGCCGCCGGGCCGCAGGGCCTGGTGCAGGCGGGCGAAGAGCTTGTCGTGGTCGAGGATCCAGTGGAAGGTCGCCGTCGAGAAGACCGCATCGACCGGCTCGTCCAGCCTGAGCTCCGAGAGGTCGGCGACCATGTAGTCCGCTCGGTCCCCGAGGGCCTCGCGGGCAACGGCGATCATGGATTCTGAGGCGTCCACGCAGAGGACGCGGCCGTCAGGCAGGCGGTCCAGCAGGTGGGCCGTGACACGCCCCGAGCCGCAGCCGGCGTCCATCACGTACTCGTCTCCCGCCAGTTCGAGCCGCTCCAGGACCTCGAGACCCCACTCGTACTGGGGATCGGAGACCCGGTCGTAGGTCTGGGCATCCCACTCACGGGGGCCCGTGTTCATGGACGCGCTCACAGCGACGTCGTCACCGGCCCGGCGTCGGCCCTGCCCGCGGCCTCGAAGTCATCGATCGCACCGGCCCGCTGGAGGGTCATCGCCACGTCGTCGAGGCCGTTGCGAAGCCGGTGCTTGATGTCCTCGTCGATCTCGAACGGGAAGACGCCGTCCTTCGTATTGACGGTCTGATCGTCGAGGTCGATGCGGGCCTCACCGGCCCCGGCCACAGCCCGGCAATGCTCCTCGTCGAGGATCACCGGCAGGAGGCCGTTCTTGGTGCAGTTCGAATAGAAGATGTCCGAGAACGAGGGCGCGATCACGACGTCGAAGCCGTAGTCCTTGAGGCCCCAGACCGCGTGCTCGCGAGAGGAGCCGGAGCCGAAGTTCCGGCCTGCGACCAGGATCGGGTGCGGTTCGAGCTCGATCTCTCCTGACCGGAACCAGTCGTAGAAGAGGAACTCGCCGTAGCCCGTGCGCTCCGTCCGCTTCAGGAACTGCTTGGGCATGATCTGGTCCGTGTCGACATCGTGGCGGTCGAGCACCGCGACCTTGCCTTCGATGATCTCGATCGGGTCCATCGCTAGCTCCATTCCCTGATGTCGACAAAGCGGCCCTCGACTGCGGCGGCCGCCGCCATCTTCGGGCTGACCAGATGGGTGCGCCCGCCGGCGCCCTGGCGGCCTTCGAAGTTCCGGTTCGAGGTCGAGGCGCAGCGCTCACCCGGCTGCAGGATGTCCGGGTTCATCCCCAGGCAGGCCGAGCAACCCGACTCGCGCCATTCGAAGCCGGCGGAGCGGAAGACGTCATCGAGGCCCTCCTGCTCCGCCTCAGCCTTCACCTGCTGGGACCCGGGAACGACCATGCCGCGAAGGCTCGAGGAGATCTTGCGGCCGTCTACCACCGAGGCCGCCTCGCGCAGGTCGGAAATCCGTGAGTTGGTGCACGAGCCGATGAAGATCCGGTCCAGCGGGATCTCGGTCATCGGGGTGCCGGGCTGCAGGTCCATGTAGGCGAGCGCCCGCTGCGCTGCCTCGCGATCCGCGGGTGAGTCCATGGCGGTCGGATCCGGGACTTGGCCGGTGACCTGAACGACCATGCCGGGGGTCGTTCCCCAGGTGACCATTGGTGAGATCGCGGTGGCGTCGATCTCGAATTCGGTGTCGAAGCTCGCGCCGTCGTCGGTCGGGAGCCGGCGCCAGCGTTCCACCGCGGCGTCGAAGTCGGCCGGGGCACCGGGCTTGCCGCGGATGTACTCGAAGGTGGTCTCGTCGGGAGCGATCATTCCGGCCCGGCCGCCCCCCTCGATCGTCATGTTGCAGATCGTCATCCGGTTCTCCATTGAGAGGGCGCGGATCGCCTCGCCCGCGTACTCCACCGCGTACCCCTGCATGCCGCCGACGCCGAGCCGTCCGATCGTCGCCAGGATCAGGTCCTTGGCTGTGACACCGAAGCCCAGCTCGCCGGAGTAGTCGATCCGCATCGTCTTCGGCTTGCGCTGGCCCAGGCACTGGGTCGCCAGCACGTGCTCGACCTCCGACGTGCCGATGCCGAAGGCGAGCGCGCCGAAGGCGCCGTGCGTCGAGGTGTGAGAGTCGCCGCAGACGATCGTCATGCCCGGCTGGGTGACGCCGAGCTCGGGGCCGATCACGTGGACGATTCCCCGGCGGTCCGAGCCGAGCGAGTAGAGCGGGATGCCGAACTCCTCGCAATTGCTCTCCAGCGCCTCCACCTGCTTGCGCGAGAGCTCGTCCGCGATCAGCCGCGCTGTGGGCGTGCCGTCGGTGGGGACGTTGTGATCGGCGGTCGCCAGAGTCTTGTCCGGGCGGCGGACCTTCCGATCTGCGATCCGCAGGCCATCGAAGGCCTGCGGCGAGGTCACCTCGTGGACCAGATGGAGGTCGATGTAGATCAGGTCCCGGTCGACCTCGTGCGCTTCCCAGATCTTCTCGAAGAGGTTCTTCGCCATTGCTCCTCCTAGCCTCGCCTCAGCCCGGCGGCGACCACGGCGATCAGCCGGGCATCGGTCTCTCCATTGTTCTCGAAGTGGTGCGGCAGGTCAGCGTCGAAGGTCACGCTGTCGCCCCGATGGAGCTCGTGCCGCTGACCGTCGATGAAGAGCTCCGCGGTCCCCTCCACCACCACCGTGGTCTCGCGGCTGCCGGGCTCGTGCACGGGCGGGTCGTCGGGCGCTCCAGTCGCGGCGCCGGGCGCCAGGGTGTGGACCGAGACGTCGGCGCGCAGGCCCGGCAGGGGTGGGGTCAGCTCCTCGAGCTTGTGACCGCGCCTGCGCCGCGTCCGGCCCTGCCCGGCGCGAACGACCACGACATGGCGGTCCTCGTCCAGCCGGAGCAGCTGCGACAACGTCAGGTCGAGCCCGGAAGCGATCTTCTCCGCGATCGCCAGTGTGGGGCTCGTGTCCCCCCTCTCGACCTGAGACAGCATCGGTGCGCTGACGCCGCTGCGCTCGGCCAGGTCCCGGAGCGACAGGTCCATCGCCTCGCGCAGGCTCTTCATCCGCGCGCCCACCATTCCCTCCGCCGAGACGGCGGCCTCGCCTGGCGCACTCATCCGGGTTGCGTTCGCCACGGCGCCGTACGCTATCACATACACCCGTACGCATTCACGGGCGGAAGTCCTCATATTTCAGTAGTTGTCCCCGATGTAAACGACTAGCTTCGGCGAGTAGGGTCGGTGGCCGTCTAGGGCATGGAGGTCCACATGGCGTCGCGTCCGACCCCTGACGTTCCGAACGGCATGACCCCGCGAGGACTGGCATCAAGGGCCGGCATGTGGAGTGCGCACCACCGCAAGACCGCGATCTGGGGGTGGCTGGCGTTCGTCGTCATCGCCCTGCTGATCGGCAACGCGGTCGGTACGAAGACCCTCCAGCGCAACGAGAGCGGGGTCGGCGAATCCGGGCGGGCGGATCAGACCATCGCCGATGCCGCCCCGAACCACGCCCAGGAGATGGTGCTGATCCAGAGCAGCGACGCCACCGCCGCCGACCCCGAGTTCCGTGCGGTGGCGATCGACGTGCAGCGGAAGCTCGCGGCTCTCCCCCACACCCAGAACTTCGAGAGCCCCCTCGCCCCCGCGAACGCGAACCTGGTGTCCACCGACGGGCACTCGGCGCTGTTGCGCTTTGAGATTGCCGGCAATGACACCGAGACTTCGGACCGGGTCAAGCCGGCCGTGCAGGCCGTCGACGACGTTCAGTCGGCGCACCCGGGCTTCACCCTGGGTGAGTTCGGCGATGCCAGCACCCAGGAACAGATCGACAAGGTAGTCCAGGACGACTTCGGCAAGGCGCTGGTCACATCCCTGCCGATCACCCTGATCATCCTGCTGTTCGCCTTCGGCGCCCTCGTCGCCGCAGGGGTGCCGCTGGTGCTGGCCCTGACTGCGGTGATGGGCACGATCGGCATCATGGGCCCCCTCAGCCACGTCATCGGCGGGGTCGACAGCTCGATCAACGAAGTGATCCTGCTGATCGGTCTCGCTGTGGGCGTCGACTACTCGATGTTCTATCTGCGCCGCGAACGCGAGGAGCGCGAGGCCGGGCGCAGCGAGGATGCGGCGCTCGCCGCCGCCGCCGCGACCTCGGGCCGTGCGGTGCTCGTTTCCGGGTTCACGGTGATGATCGCTATGGCCGGGATGTACCTGGCGGGAACGCCGACGTTCCAGTCGTTCGCCACGGGGACCATCCTGGTCGTGGCCGTGGCGTTGATCGGCTCGCTGACGGTGCTGCCGGCGATCCTGTCGTGGCTCGGCGATCGGGTGGAGAAGGGCGGCGTCCCGTTCATCAAGAACCAGGCATGGAACGCGGGCGAGAGCGGCGCCTGGGCGAAGGTCCTCAATCCCGTGCTCCGCCATCCGGTCATTTCCCTCGTCCTTGCCGGTGGCCTGCTCGTCTTCCTGGCGCTGCCGGCGCTCCGCCTGCACACGGCCAACCAAAGCGTCGAATCGCTTCCCCAGGACGTCGCCTCGATTCAGACGTACAACCGGATTCAGGAGGCCTTCCCGGGAGGCGGAATTCCGGCGGTCGTTGCAGTCAAGTCGGACAACGGTCCCACCCCACAGGTCCGGCAGGGCATCGCCCGGATGGCGGCGAGCGCCGAGGCGAGTCCTAACTTCGAGCCCCCCGTAACGATCGACACCTTCCCCGATCCCAACGTCACCCAGGTCAACATCCCGATCGTCGGTGACGGCACCGACTCGAAGTCGAACGCCGCGCTGGACGAGCTGCGGGACAAGATCATTCCGGCGACGATCGGCGCCGTTCCTGGTGTGAGCGCCGACGTGACCGGCTTCACGGCGTCATCGAAGGACTTCAACGACGCCAGCAAGTCTCACCTGCCGCTCGTCTTCGGATTCGTGCTGACCGCGGCGTTCCTGCTCTTGCTCTTCACCTTCCGCTCGATCGTCATCCCGATCAAGGCGATCATCCTCAACCTGCTCTCGGTGGGGGCCGCCTACGG
>DATAPB010000019.1:0-3175 GCA_036265435.1 Solirubrobacterales bacterium
AGCTCGCCCGCGACCTGTACGACCCCGCGACCCTCTCAGCGGCGGCAATCGCTCCCAACGAGGAGCGTTTCCGCTCGGCACTGGCGCCGGTCAACGAGGCTCTGGCGGCCGCCTGATTCGCCGAACGTAGCGCGCCACCCCCGCACGTTCGATGGCGGACCTCGACTCCAAATACAGGCCGCACCTGGACTCGCAGCTCGAGCCAGGGGAGGATTTGCGTGGCGTCTGCATCGCCTCCCAGCAGAAGGGCATGTTCAAGGGCGGCGCTGTGGCATTGGGCCTCACCGATGGAAGGCTGCTCGTGCAGACACTCGACCGGCGCGGCGATCCGGAGGGTGCGCCGGACGCGATCCAGCGGGAGGAGGTCGCATCCGCCAAGGCGGCCCCCGCCGGCGGCGGCTGGATCAACGTCGAGACGGCGATCCTCGATCACTCCGCGGTTCGCCTCCAGATCCAGACGACCTCCGGCAAGAAGCTGAAGTTGATGCTGATGCGGGGCGAGAGCAGGGTGCTGGGAGGCCTTGGAGGCGGCGAGCCCCAACGACGCGGCCTCCAGGCGCTCGCCGCGTGGTTCCGCGGCATCGAGTGATTCGGCGGCGTCTCGGTGGCCGCCGTTGATGGCGTAGCCGTCCGAATAGGATCGGCCAATGGCGGACGCGATCAGGGTCATGGTCTCCGGCGCCGCGGGGCGCATGGGCGAGGCCGTCTGCGCTGCGGTCGAGGCCGCGGCGGACACCGAGCTCGCCGGCAGGGCCGACCCGGCCCTCGGCACCTCGGTCGCCGACCTCATCGAGGGCGCAGACGTGATGGTCGACTTCACGACTCCCGACGCGGCGCCCGCGAACGTGATGCAGGCGATCGAGTCCGGCGTGCACGCGGTGGTGGGCAGCACCGGCTTCGATCTGGACGAGCTCCGCAGCCGGGTCGAGGGAGCCGATGGCGAGGCCAACTGCTTCGTGGCCCCGAACTTCGCGATTGGGGCGGTGCTGATGATGGAGGCGTCGAAGCTGATCGCGCCGCACATGCCCGAGGTGGAGATCATCGAGCTCCATCACGACCAGAAGACGGACGCCCCATCGGGGACGGCCAAGCGCACGGCCGAGCTGATCGGTGAGGCCGGCGGGAACGTCCACGAGCCCATCCACTCCGTGCGCCTCCCCGGCCTGGTTGCGCACCAGGAGGTCGTCTTCGGCGGCCAGGGGCAGACGCTCTCCATCCGGCACGACTCCACCGACCGCACCAGCTTCATGCCGGGCGTGCTACTGGCGGTGCGCGATGTCGCGGACCTGCCCCAGCGGTTCGTCGTCGGACTCGAGCACCTCCTCTGACCCGGGAATCCCGGTTCAGCTGCCGCCTGCCCGTCCCGGTACTCTCAGGTAGATGGCGGAGATCGGAGGCGTAATCACCGCGATGGTGACGCCCTTCACCGAGGACCGTTCGGTGGACGAGGCTGCGGCACGCAAGCTGGCACGCCACCTGATCGACCACGGCTCCACCGGTCTCGTGCTCTCCGGGACCACCGGGGAGTCGCCCACCCTCGACGACCAGGAGAAGCTCGGGCTGCTCCGCGCTGTCCGCGACGAGGTCGGCCTCGATGTTCTGGTCATCTGCGGGACCGGCTCGTATGACACGCGGCACTCGGAGCGCCTCTCGGCGGCGGCCGCCGATGCCGGCGCCGACGCCGTGCTGGCTGTCACCCCGTACTACAACAAGCCGAACTTCCGCGGGATCAAGGCCCACTACGAGGCCGTCGCGCGGGCTGCCGGGATCCCGGTGGTCCTCTATAACATCCCCTCGCGCGTCGTGGTGAACCTCTCGCCCGATCAGCTGGCTGAGCTGGCCCAGGTCGAGAACATCGTCGCGGTAAAGCAGGCCAACGACGATGAGCTGCAGCCCGTCGACGGCCTGCGCGTGCTCGCCGGCAACGACGGGACCTTCCTGCCAACGCTGGAGATGGGGGAGCCCGGCGGTGTCCTGGTCGCCTCGCATCTGGTCGGCACTGAGATGCGCGAGATCTACGACGCGGTGCGGGAGGGCGACCTCGATCGCGCCCACGAGATCGACGCGAAGATCCGGCCGGTCTACGAGATGGTCTCGCGTGTGAACCCGATCCCCGTCAAGGCCGCCCTCGAACTGCTGGGAATCTGCTCGTCCCGGGCGCGCCTGCCGATCGTGGAGGCAAACGATGAGGAGCGCAACCAGATCAGGCAGGTTCTCGAGGCGCAGGGCCTCTTGACCGGGAGCGCCGCGTAGGTTTGTCCAGCTCGGGCGTTCGGATCCTCCCGCTGGGCGGGCTCGGGGAGATCGGCAAGAACATGACCGCCGTCGAGGCGGACGGTCGCATCGTGGTCGTCGACACGGGCCTGATGTTCCCCACGGCCGACATGCTCGGGATCGATCTGGTGCTCCCCGACTTCTCGAGCCTGCGCGATCGCGCCGATGACATCGAGGCGATCGTGCTCACGCACGGCCACGAGGACCACGTCGGGGCGCTGCCCTACGTCCTGCGGGAGATCGGCACTCCGCCGGTGATCTACGGCGGCCTGCTCACGATCGGCATGGTCCGCTCGAAGCTCGACGAGCACAAGCTCCGCGACGTCCCGCTCCAGGAGCTGCCGGCGGGTCAGCGCGTCGGTGCCGGGCCGTTCGAGCTCGAGCTGGTCCACATGGCGCACTCGATCCCGGACGCGCGCGCCGTTGCGCTCACGACCGACCTGGGCACGGTGCTGATCACCGGAGACTACAAGTTCGACCAAACCCCGGTGGACGGGATCCCGGCCGACGTCTCCCGTCTCGCGGAGTTCGGGCGCGAGGGGCTCCTCTGCCTCTGCGGAGACTCGACCAACGCCGACCGGCCCGGCATCGCGCCCTCGGAGTCGAGCGTCGGCCCGGCCCTGCTCGAGGTCTTCTCCCGCTGTCCAGGACGGATCATCCTCACCTGCTTCGCCTCGAACATCCACCGCGTCCAGCAGGCGATCGACGCGGCCGCCCGCCTCGACCGGCGCGTCGCACTCGTGGGGCGCTCGATGCGGAAGAACTTCAACATCGCCTCCAACCTCGGGATGGCGGGCGTTCCCGAGGGACTCTTCATCTCGCCGAAGGAGATCCAGGACTTCCCCGACGAGAGGGTCGTGGTCATCTCGACCGGAAGCCAGGGCGAGCCGCTGTCGGCGCT
>DATAPB010000020.1:0-7673 GCA_036265435.1 Solirubrobacterales bacterium
CCCACCGGAGGTCTGCGGCTCGGCGTCCTCGAGCCGGTACAGGGCCCCCGCTGCAGGCGTGTAGATGCTCTCGTGTTCATCGTCCCAGCGGATCCGATATCGGGCCGAGGACCCCTCACCGATCCGTTCCTCGACCGTCCCGCTTCGGGGCACACGCTCGGTCGACTCGGACTCTGCCGCGACACGATCACCAACCTCGAGATCCACGTCTCACCTCCCGGTCCGCTCTCGGATCGAGGGTACTCCGAAGACCTGCATCCGCCTGCTCGAAGGTGGGAGTGGAGGACCCGCTCGCCAGGGACCGCACTGTCGCTTTGCGCGAAAAGCAGGAGTGTCGCTTTCACGCGAAAGCAGGAGTGAGCGATGAGCTAGCAAGCTGCTGCCACGAGATACTGCGTAGGCGATGTCGCAGGAGAACGTGGAGGTCGTGCGCCGATTCACCGAGGCGTATCGCAGCGGGGATTTCGATGCGGCCTTGGAGAACCTCGCCTCCGAGATTCACTATGAGGTCGGGCAGGAGCTGCCCGCCCGCGAACCGGACGCCGTCTTGGGCATCTGGAACCGCTGGGAGCGCGAGTGGGAGGCGCTCGGGATGACCGCCGAGGAGTACATCGATGCCGGTGACCGGGTCGTGGTCGACATGCGCTACCGGGGGCAGGGTCGCGGGAGCGGGATCGAGGTCGATGACCATCTGTTCGAGGTGCACACGCTCCGCGGCGGCAAGATCGTGCGCAAGGTCGAGTTCAAGACGCGATCCGAAGCCCTCGAAGCCGCCGGGCTGCGGGAGTAGGGCGGGGATCACTTGCGGGCGCTCGTATTGACCGCGCCCGCTCGTGGGGGTAGTGTCAGCAATCGGCGACTCTACGGGCATCCCGACGAGCAGCGCCAGCGGAGCGAATCGCACTCGCCTTCACGGAGATTCCTGCAGAACCGGTAGCCGACCGGTCGCACGGTGGCTGAATCTGTGCGTGATTCGAGCCTAGGGAACTAACCTCTCCGCTCTCGGCCCTACCTCGCACATGCCCGCAACGCGTTGCACGCCGGCTTCAAGGGTTTGGCGAGGAGCTGTTTCGGTCAGTTCGTCGGAGTCGTCACACAGACGGTCCTGTACGTGCTTTGTTGGTCGCTGTCGAGGTATCCACCCCCATCATTCACGCCAAGCGACCGCGGCCCAGAAGCCACGCTGTAGTACTCCCCGGTCCAAAACATCTCCTGATCGCCCACGCTCGGGAGGTCGTATTGGGTGGCGAGCTCCACCGCCTCGGCGAACGAGGGCAGCCGCAGGTCCAGGCTTCCGCAGTCGCCGACCGCTTGGTTCCATCCCTGGGGAGGAGAGTTAGTCGCCCTAAAACAAAGCTCGCCGAGGCGAACGGTGCTGTGGGTGCAGGTGTCGACGCCGCTTTGGTTTCGGATGTCGGCACCGGTGAGTCCGCCGCCAGCCAGGCTGTCGTTGCGAACGTCGCCCGAGGTGAGCCCGTTGTTCGTGACCTCGGACGCACCGACCGAGTCGGCGCGCAGGTCGGCGGCTGTGAGCCCACCGCCGGCGAGCGTGTCGTTGCGCACGTCGGCCGAGAAGACCTGGTTGTCGACGATGTCGGAGCTGGAAACGGTGTTCGCTGCATAGGCAGCCCCGCCCGTCAGAACGAGGAAGAGCGCCAGCGCCCCCATCCACTGTTGGCGTACTTGGGCGACGAGGCGAGAGAACATGACCAGGCTCCTTCCGTTCGGGGACGCGAAGCCTCGCATTTCTCGACGCCTCCGACAGCAATCGAGCAGGAGGGACGGTCGCTTGCCCTCGACCTTCAACCGCGATTACGCGCGTTGCAGGCCACCCACGCCGAGTCTTGTCTTCTACTCCCGCAGCCCGGCGGCTTCGAGGGCCTCGCCCTCCTCCTGGAACAGCCGAAGGCAAGCGATCTGCCCGTTTTCGACCGTGAACACGAACGTGCTTCTCGCCACCACCTCGATCCCCTGTCGCCCCCGTATGTGGGCGGTGTTCGGGACCACGACCTCGGAACCAACCTCCGTGAAGCCGTGGTACTCGACTTGGACGTCCTCGAAGGTCGACCAGAACGCGTCCCAGAAGGCCTCTTGCTCTCGATGACCGCGATAGACACCCTTGAGCGGCCCTCGGGAACGCGACCAGTCGATTTCCCCACCGGAACGAAACGAGGCCAACCAGGTGGCCAGGTCTCGCCGGTTCCAGGCATCGTTATGGCGCCGCACGGTTTCGACGTTCCCCACCGACATCGCCTACGCAGTATCCCGCGACAGCGGCTGTAGACGGCTAGGCGCCTTCGGCCTGCGGCACCGCCGGGGGCGGAGCCTGCGCGCGGATCGCCGGCCGCTCGCCGCGCTTCACACGGCGGTAGCTAGTACCACTTCCCGCGCGCAAATCCCCCGAAGGCGATCAAGCCAATCAGCGCGATTATCAGCCCGAGCAGCAGGCTCCAGAAGATCGCGACGACGATCCCGATGATGACGATGATGCCCCCGGCTGAGATTCCTCCCATGACTTCCTTCCGTGTGATCTCCCGGCGTGAGAGCAGCGATGGCGGGACCTCGTCGCTCTACCGGCTCGCGCGCCTGCTACCCGATCACGAAGCGAGGCAATCGGCGGCGTGAGTGGCGGCAAGGTGGTGCTTTAGGCCCCGCGGACGACGGTCCGCATCTGGCCGACCACCGTGCGGAGGGATTCGGCGCTGGCTGCCGTGTGGCCGCTGAAGTTGAAGCCGAGCAGCTCGATCTTCTCGATCACCGGGTCGTCCCCGTGCTGGTCGCGGACCTCCTCGAGGAGACCGTTGAAAACCTTGCCGAGGGCGCCGCTGTCCTTCAGCTCGCCCTGCTGGTTCCCCAGGTCGTTGTAGAGCTCGGTCAGTCGCGTCTCGAGGTCCATCCCGGGCCAGCATAGGCTCTCGCCGCGGCGCGGATGCGGGTAGCGAAGGCCCGGGGTCGGCTCAGTTACCCAGGTGTCGAAGCGCCGCCCGCGCGGCGTTGACGCCGCAGACACCGTGGACGCCACCGCCGGGAGGCGTCGCGGCCGAGCAGATGAAAACGCCGGGGATCCCGGTCGCGTACGGGTTGAGCGCGAGCCGCGGGCGAAACAGAAGCTGCTTCGGCGTGTTCGCACCGTTGACGATGTCGCCGCCGATGTAGTTCGGGTTGTAGGCCGCCATCCCGGACGCCGAGCGAGAGAATGAGGCCACGATGCGCTCGCGAATGCCGGGGGCGAAGCGCTCGAGCTGGGCGAGGATCGCCGGCTCGGCATCGCCGTCATAGCCGTTCGGGACGTGCGCGTAGGTCCACACGGGATGCACATCGCCCACGGAGCGCTCCGGGTCGGCGAGATACTGCTGGGCGACGAGGACGAAGGGGCGCTCCGGCATACGGCCCCGATTGATCTCCCGTTCGGCGGCCGCGAGCTCCTCGAACGAACCGGTCAGATGAACCGTGCCCGCGCGGCGGCATGCGTCATTGGTCCAGGGGACCCCCCGCTCGACGGCGAGGTCGAGCTTGAACGCCGCGGGACCGTGGCGATAGCGCCGGTACGCGCGCGCTACCCGCGTCGGAAGGCGGTCACCGGCGATGTCCGCCACCACCTCCGGGGCCAGATCCAGCATGACCGCATCGGCGCCCGGGAGCTCCGCGAGCGACGCCACCCGCGCGCCGGTCTCGATCCTGCCGCCGTGTTCCCGTACCACCGCCGCCAGGGCCCCCGCGATCGACCGCGAGCCTCCGCGGGCGACCGGCCAGCCGAAGGCATGTGCCGCGCAGATGAGGGCCATGCCCACCGCGGATCCCATCGGACGGTTGAACGGGCTGAACGAGTGCCCCGCCACGCCGCCGAAGAGCGCCCTGGCGTGCTCACCGCTCCAGATCCGAGCGAGCGCCGCGATCGGCATTGCCGCCGCGGCCCCGAACCGCACCAAGCCGATGGGATGCCGGGGGAGGTGCACGATCGGGCGAAGCAGATCCTCGTTGAGGCCTTCGAAGGTCCGCGACGGGGACCCGAAGAGCCGCCTCCAGGCATCGCCGTCGTCGCCGAGGCGGACGGCGGTCTCGTCGATCGAGCGCACCATCACCGCCGCGGTGCCGTCGTCGAGCGGATGTGCGAGGTCGACCTCCGGCCAGCTCCACTCCAGGCCGTGGCGCTCAAGCTCCAGCGCCCGAAAGAACGGTGAGCCCGATCCCATGGGGTGGATGGCGGAGCATTCGTCGTGAAGGAGCCCCGGGATCGTGAGCTCGCTGGTGCGTGTGCCCCCGCCGATCCGCTCCTCGGCCTCGAGCACCGTGACATCCACTCCCTCGCGGGCGAGCGCGGCGGCGCAGGCCAGGCCGTTCGGGCCCGAGCCGACCACGATCGCGCTGGTCACGAGGCGGTGGCGGGCGTGGACGCGGGGTCGCGCTGCGGCCTGGCCGAGGAGATGACCTCGACCGGGAAGTCCCAGGAGCCGTCGAGCCAGGGGCCGCGCCTGAGCATCTCCGCGACGTCGACCGAGCCCTCCTCGAGCAGGCCCGTCGCGGCATCGTAGAGGCGGTAGCGCTGGCGCTGGATGTGCGCGGGCTGCGACTCCAGATAGACGACGCGGAGCTCCCCGTCCTCGAACCCGCATCGCTCCTGGACCGCGTCGAGCAGCTGCTGGTCGTGGAAATGGCCATCGCCGAAGTTCCAGCCGTTGACCACGCCCGACACGAGCTCGCCGTCCCGCACCTCGTAGTCATCGACGTTGCCGGCGGCCCGGTGCGCGAGCGCGAGTAGCGCGCGCCCGTGGCTGTGGAGCGCGCGGAAGCCGATCGACTTGAACATGAGGTACTCGGCCGTCTCACGGTCGTACATCGCGGCGAGTTGCTCGACGACGACCGGCGCGATCCCGCAGCAACCGCGGTTCAGCTTGCCCTCGGCCCCGATGTCCTTCCGAAAGAGCCACAGGCTGGACGCCCAGTTTCCCGCGTAGTAGCGCATGCTGGGGAGAAACGAGATCTTGTCGGGGCGGAGATTTCCGATGATCGGGATCGCCACCCCGATCGCTACCAGGGCGACGATGAGAAGCGGGTTGTCGAGGGTCGAGAACGAAACGTCGCCGTAATGGCCGAACAGGAATCCGAGCCCGAAGATCATGAACAGGTTCCACTCGAGCGGCACGCCCAGCGCGAACGTCGACGTGATGTGGATGTGGAACAGGAGCATCACGCACAGCGCGATCGTGCCCAGGATTCCCCCGCGCGAGAGCATCAGAACGAGCGGGGCGCCGAACTCGATCGCGGTCCCGAGGTGCGCGGCGTAGGCGGCGTTCGGGCCCGGCCGCAGGTCCTCGGGATAGCGGACGTACATCATCGCCTTGGCGTGCCGCGACCGGTTCCACGGCGTGTTGCTCGTCATGACGGACGTCACGAACGGGAAGTGCCGATTCAGCTTCGACGAGGCGGCGCCCCACCAGATGAAGAGGAAGACGAACTGCCAACCGATGATCTGGTTCGACACAGGAAAGAGCGCGACGACGAGCATGAAGCCGTAGATCTCGGGCCGCGCCGAGAGGAAGGAGATCTTGTCCCGGAGACCCAGAAGGACGAGCAACCCGAGTAGGACTGCGATCGGTACCGGGTCGAGGCGCCCTGCCGCGGTGCCGGCCACGGCCTGGCCGCTCGACACCAGCAGGTAGACGAGCAGCCCGAGAACGGCGGCGTAGAGCGCGACGTCGAGGGCCGTCCGCCTGGTCCCGCCGGTGAACGGCACCCTCTCGGGCCACGGCGCGAGACGCACCGTGCCGGGGCGGAGGCGGTAGAGCACCCCCCCGATGGGCGGGTTGTACCTCGCAGTCAGCGCCATCGAGCCGGAGCCGAGCCCGAGGATCTCCCACAGCATCGTCCACACGACCGCCTTTTCGAAGACGATCGGCTCGGCCCACCAGTCGGTGACGTTCCCGAGACCGCCGAGGCCCGGCGTGGTGGCGGAGGTCACCAGCGCGGCGCCCACGACGAACACGACCAGCTTCACGACGTAGAGCAGGTAGATGATCCCGGGCGCCCCGAAGCCGTTCACGACCCAGTCCTGCACCACCGGCTTCAGGCGGTCGAGGAACGGCTTTCGCCTCCACTCGACGAGGTCGAACGGCGGCGGCTCGGGCTGGATGAAGCCCATCAGCCGCCGGCGGCGGCGCCCGGGAGCAACTCCACAGTCGTCAGGGAATGCGGGTCAAGGCGCAGCGACATGTGCCGCGAGCGCAGGGCCTTGCTGCTTTTGTGGATCGATACCCGCCGCGGGTGGTTCGCGGAGTTGGACGACAGATAGCTCGACCCGGCCAGCCGGTGGATGACGGCGGATTTCAGCGGGGGTCCCTTCACCGTCACCTCCGCGTGGATGGTCCGGGTGCGGTCCTTGTTCACCACCATCAGATAGACCGAGCCATCCGCCCCCCTGGTGGCGGTGACACTGAGCAGTTGCATCGTGCCGCCCGTGTAGATGCGGCGCGCTGGATTGCCCTGCGTGTTCGCGGCGATGAGTTGCTCATCGGATGCCGGCGCCAGGAGCCTGAAGGCGTGGGCCGTCGCCGACGGCACGAAGCGCGGCGCCGGACCGATCACCGCCTGCTGCCCGAGCCCCAGGTCGGCCGCGCCGCGCCGACGGTTCCCCGAGTTGAAGTCGATCAGCGATTGCTTGCCCGCGAGCGGCACGCCCAACTTCATCCAGCGCTGGAGCTCGAGCGACGTGTAGAGCGCCTGGTCCATCGAGCGCATGTAGTTGTCGGTCGGCCCGGGCCAGCCGCGGAACGACATCCCGTACTCCGAGACGACCACCGGGATGTCCTTCCCGACAGTGCCGGCATGGGCCCGGATCGAACGACTGAGCGCGGCGACCTTGGAGGCGCGCCGCCCGGCGATCCGCATGACCCCGTCATGGAACTCACTCACCCCGTGCCAACCACGCGGCGGGCGGTGACTGTAGATGTGCGCTACCACGAAGTCATAGGGGTGATCCGTCCCCATCAGCGAGAGGAACCTGCCGTTGCGAAGCGAGGATCCGACCTGGATGTTCGGATCGGCCGCCTTCATCTCCCGGTAGTAATCGACGAACCCATCGTGTGGCCCCGACGTATAGGAAGCGCGCACGACGGCGCCCCTTGGAGGTATCGCGCCATGCGCGCCATCGCCGAACCTGATGTCGCCAGTCGCCGGTTCCAGCTCATAGACGTGGGTGCGGGCGGAGGCCTGGGACAGGTCGGCCACCTGCTTCCAGGTCGCGTCTCCGACCTTCAGCGCGAACGGCTTCGTCGCGTCGACGGGCGGATAGAGGACCTGGAAGCGCTGCCGGGCCGACCCGTCGCTCACCGCCGCCGATTTCCGGTGGTCCGAGGGGGTACCGACCCGCTGACCGGGAAATTGTGTCGAGCCCCCAAACGCGTACTTGCGGGTGCGCTTGCGGAGGCTCCCATCCCCCATCCAGTACGACTGCTGCCGCCCATACATCTCGTTGCCGATCTCCCAGTTGCGCACGTCGTACGGCTGGGGGTGCCCGTTCGCGGCACGCCGCTCGGCCCAGGCAACGCCGCCGTTGGGATTGGTGCCGACCGGGGCGTTCATGTACTCGACCCAGTCCGCCGCCTCACGGGCGGTTCCGGTGCCGAAGTTGGCGACCATCATCGCCTGGAGCCCGTGAGAGAGCACGAATCCGCCGA
>DATAPB010000021.1:0-2243 GCA_036265435.1 Solirubrobacterales bacterium
CCTCGACGACTGCGCGGGCGACGCTGGCGGCGACGTCGCGGTTGAACACCGAGGGGATGATGTAGTCCTCGGCCAGGTCGTCCTCGGTGACGACCTCGGCGATGCCGCGAGCTGCGGCGAGCTTCATCTCCTCGGTGATCCGGGGGGCGCCGGCATCCAGGGCGCCGCGGAAGATCCCGGGGAAGCAGAGGACGTTGTTGATCTGGTTCGGATAGTCCGACCGGCCGGTGGCCATGATCCGGACGTGGGAGTCGGCCTCCTCGGGCATGACCTCGGGGGTCGGGTTCGCCATCGCGAAGACGATCGCGTCGTCGTTCATCTTCGCCAGGGACTGCGGTTCGATCAGGCCGGGGCCGGAGAGGCCGATGAAGAGGTCGCATCCCTCGATCACCTCGTTGGGCCCGCCGGAGAGCCTCTCGTCGTTCGTGTGCTCCGCGAACCAGCGCTTGATGTCGGACATCGAGCCGTCGGCGTAGTCCGCCCGCTCGGTGGAGATCGCTCCCCGCCGGTCGCAGCCGATGATCTGGATGATCCCGGACTCCTGCATCATCTTGGTGCAGGCGACTCCGGCCGCGCCGGTGCCGAGCACCAGCACGCGCAGGCTCTCGATCGGCTTGCCGGTGATCTTCAGGGCGTTGAAGAGGGCGGCCATGACGACGACCGCGGTGCCGTGCTGGTCGTCGTGGAAGACCGGGATGTCGAGCTCCTCCTTGAGGCGCTCCTCGATCTCGAAGCAGCGCGGGGCGGAGATGTCCTCGAGGTTGATCCCGCCGAAGGTGGGGGCGAGGAGCTTGACCGTCCGGATGATCTCCTCGGGCTCGTTGGTCGCCAGGCAGATCGGGAAGGCGTCGACGCCGGCGAATTCCTTGAAGAGCATCGCCTTGCCCTCCATCACCGGCATGGCGGCCTCGGGGCCGATGTCGCCGAGGCCGAGAACGGCCGAGCCGTCGGAGACCACGGCGACGGTGTTCGCCTTGATCGTGAAGTCGAACGCCTTGGTCTTGTCCTCGGCGATGTACTCGCAGACGCGGGCGACGCCGGGCGTGTAGGCCATCGAGAGGTCGTCGCGGGTCTTCAGCGGGTACTTGTTGTGCTGCTCGATCTTGCCCTTCTTGTGCATCTCGAAGGTGCGATCGGTGAAGCCGAGCACGCGTGCGCCACGCGTCGAGCCGATCGAGCGCAGGATCTGCTCCCAGTGCTCGGAGCTGTTGGCGTCGATCGTGAACTCGCGGACGCGCTTGCCCTCCGGCCCGGCGCCCGGGACCAGGTCGACCGACTGAAGCGCGCCGCCCGCCTCCGCGATCTGGGCCGTCAGCTTGCCGAGCGGCTCCTGGCGCGCGTCGAGCTCCACGCGGACCGTGACGCTGTACTGAGCGGAGGCAGCCATCGGGCGCTGATCATAGGCAGTCGCAGGCGGCGGCTACCGGCGCTCAAATGGCCGACGGCCGCCCGAAAACCCGCAACGAAGGGGCGAGGGACCGGAGTTGGCGGGTTAGTCAACCAGTGGTTGACAAAGCCGCCAATACCGACCAAGTGATCGCCGAGCTGGCGGTCGAGCAGCACGGAGTCGTAAGCACGGCGCAACTCCAATCCGCTGGGCTCACCCGCGCCGCGATAGCGAAGCGCGCGCAGGCTGGGCGTTTGCACCGTGTTCATCGCGGGGTGTACGCGGTCGGCCATACGAATTTCACCTTTGAGGGCAGATGCATGGCCGCGATCCTGGCCCTCGGTGACGGAGCCGCCGCCAGCCACCGAAGTGCCGCAGCTCTCTGGGGATTGATTCGCGCTCACCCCGGCCCAATTGAGGTGACGGTCCCGAGTGATGGCGGACGAGAGAGACGACGCGGGATCAAGGTGCACCGTTCCCCCGCCCTCATTGCCGCAGTTACGACCCGCCGCAACGGCATCGCACTGACCGATCCCAAACGCACCCTCCGCGACCTCCACCGCACCTGTCCCCAGCCGGTGTATCGGGCCGCCGTTCGGCGCGCCCTTGACCTGCGCCTGATCTCCTCAGGTGAGCTCGAGTCGGAGAGGAGCTCACCCGCAGCGAGCTCGAGCGGATCTTCCTCGGCCTCTGTCGCCGCCGCCGGCTTCCCATCCCGGAGGTGAATGCCCGCCTCGGCCTGCACGAGGTCGACTTCCTCTGGCGTGACCTGCGCGTGATCGTCGAGACGGACGGCTTCCGCCACCACGGCAACCGCGCCGCGTTCGAACGTGACAGGGCCCGGGACGCTCGCTTT
>DATAPB010000022.1:0-10095 GCA_036265435.1 Solirubrobacterales bacterium
GAGTCGGGCTCCTCGAAGCCGGCGATCATGCGCAGCGTCGTGGTCTTGCCCGAGCCCGACGGGCCGAGCAGTGTGAAGAACTCGCCCCGCTTCACCTCCAGATCGAGCTTCTCGACCGCGACGACGTCGCCGTAGCGCTTGCTGACCCCGACCAGGCGAATGTCCGGAGCGTCGCCGCCCGGTCCCGGGCCGGGCTCTGTCTCACTGCTTGCGGCCGTGGCGGCTACCGCCGGCTCCTTCTCCTCGAGCGATCGGGGCGTCGGATGTGCGCACCGTATAACGCTGACCGGTGCGGACGTTAGGTATATCCGAGCCGAACCCTGCCTCGCTAGGCCGGGGTGGCCAATCTTTGCCGGGAAGCTTGTACTTCCCGACCGCGACTGTTGGTCCTAGAACCCGGGGTAGTACTTGCCCGTGAAACCGAGGGGCTTGCGCTTCTTCTTGCGCCAGCGCGGCCCGGAGCCCTGGTTCCAGCGGTCGCCGCCCGACGAGGTGTCGAAGCGCTTGCCCGCGATCACCATGTAGGCGTGGCTCGCATTCCCGTAGACGGTGATCCAGCGCCCCTTGCCCGGCATGCCCCAGCTCTGAGCCAGGCCGCCGGAGGTCATCGGGCTCGCCAGCAGCCCTGCAGCGTGCAGGACATAGCTCACGGCGCCAGAACAGTCGTAGCCCGAGTCGAAGAACGTCCGGTGACCGCCGCCCCAGACGTAGGGAAGGGTGTGGATCGAGTTCGCCGCTGCGATCGCCGCCTGGATCTGGGCCGGCGCGTCCGCTGGAGCGACGACGGTGCCGTCCTTGCGGATCTTCGCCTTGCCCGGAGGCCCGACGGGTGCCGGGGTGGGCGTGGTCGTCGTGGTCGTGCCGCCGGGCGGCCCGGACCCGCCGGTCTGCGCAGCCGCCGGCACGGCGATCGCGAGCACGCACAGAGTTGTGGTCCCCGCCAATGCGAGGCGACGCCTGCGGCTAAGTGTCTGTCGCATCCAACAGTTCTCCTTTGGCGGCCTGCGGGGTTAGCTGACGGGCTAGCGCTAAAGGAGCCTGCGCCCCCACCCTTTCCGGTGAGTTCGCCCCAGTATTTGGTTCCCCCGCTCCCAGCACCACGTGGTGTTGGGACTCGGCGTAACTGGCGCGGGACCTTACCAAACGTGAAAGAACGTTTGCAATCGACAACCGTTTGTTAGTGCTTACCCGCACGATCTCTGGGATTCGACGCCTGCGGCGCCCTCCCTGCCCGGCTCGAATGTCCTCTTTCGAGCTCCGAGATGCCCCACGCGGCGACGCGGCCCGGGGAGAAGGAACGGGCCGCGTCGCGCGCTGGGGATGGGAGGAGAGGCCTTGATCAGAGACCGGGGGAGAAGCGAGTGGAATATCCCCCCGCAGTGCGAGCCGTGGTCCGCCAGCGCGGGCCGCTGCCCTGGCTGAGCGGATCGCCCGCCTGCGAGGTGTCGAAGCGAAGTCCCGCAACGATCATGTAGGCGTGGCTCGGGCTGCCGAAGACGGTGATCCACGAGCCGATGCCGGGCGCTCCCCAGCGGGTGCCGAGTGCGCCGGAGACCATCGGCCGGCGGAGCAGGCCCGCCGCGTGCAGCACGTAGCTGACCGCTCCGGAGCAGTCGTAGCCCCTCGCCTTGAAGCTGCGGTGGCCGCCGCCCCAGATGTAGGGCTTCATGCGGATCCGATTCGCCGCGTTGATCGCCTTCCGGACGGGCCGCGGAGCGCCGGCGGGCGCGGTGGCCGAACCGTCGGGGTTGAGGACCGCAGTCGTCCCTGACGGCCCTGGAGTTGTCGTCGTGGTGGTCGTGCTGCCGGGGGGCCCCGCCCCGCCGGTCTGAGCCATCGCCGGCACCGCGCCCGAGAGCGAAGCGACCAACAGCAGCCCTGCCAGTCCCACCCTCCTGCCTCTGCTGTGTGTGTCTGACCGCAAACCGTTCTCCTTCGTCGGCCTACGGGGTTAGCTGACGGGCTGGCGCTGAAAGAGCCTGCGCTTCCACCCTCGGTGGATTCGCCCCAACTGCTTTGGTTCCCCCGCTCTCGTCCCGCCGTAGCGGGGACGAGATTCGGCGTCTGGTCGGCGCGAAACCTAGCAGACCATCCGGAGCTGTGAGCAGGCGCTCACAGAACCCCCGGAACGTGCGGGAGGAGGCTGCTGTCGGCTTCGCGATCAGGTCGCGGCCGCGAGCGGCCGCCTCGCAGAACCGCTCGGGCTTCGCCCTCGCTCATCGTGGTGCGGCCTGGTGGCCGCTACAAACCCTGCCAGTGGCGGACGGCGAAGCCCGCGCCGGTGCGCAGGGTGTAGCGCCAGCGCGGGCCGCGGCCCTGGTCGATCCACTCGCCGCGTGGCGAGGTGTCGTAGCGCAGGCCCGCGATCACCATGTATGTGTGGGTCCGGTTGGCGTAGACCGTGATCCAGCTGCCCGGCCCCGGCGAGCCCCAGTAGGCGAGTTGCCCGGAGACGAGCGGCGAGCGGAGCACTCCGGCGGCGTGCAGCACGTAGCTGACCGCTCCGGAGCAGTCGTAGCCCCTCGCCTTGAAGCTGCGGTGGCCGCCGCCCCAGATGTAGGTCTTGCGGTGGAGCTTGTTGGCGGCCTTGATCGCGCGGACCACCGGAGCGGGAGCCCCGGCCGGGACGCTGGCCTTGCCGCCGGGGAGGATCGTCGCGAGGTTCGTCGGGACCGCGGGCTCGCCCACCGGCGCGCCGGGGACCGGCGCCGTGGTGGTCGTGTCAGTGGTCGTGCCGGTCTGACCCGCCGCCGGGCTGGCGGTGATCAGCGCGGCGGCAAAAAAGGCTCCTGCCAGCCCGAGCCGGCGGCCTTGGCGTGATCGACGAGACAGCGTGGAATCCCTCCTCCGGTTCCTTCCTGATCGGTTGGAACTGGGCTCCTCCTTGAGCGAAAGACCGTATCAGAGCAGGGGTTTTGTGTGAGCGGCCCTTAACACACGTCCAGCCGGGCGGGTCGGATAGGTTGGCTCCGTGGAACTCGCGGGGAAGAGGGTGCTGCTCAGCGGCGCAACCGGGGGACTCGGCCGCGCGATCGCGGTCGAGCTGGCCGGGCACGGAGCCTCCCTCGTCCTCAGCTCGCGCAAGAGCGAGGAGCTCGATCGCCTCGCTGAGTCGCTTCCCGGGCCCGCGGACCGCCATGTGCCGGTCGTAGCGGACCTGGCAGAGCCGGGGGCCGCAGAGGAGTTGCTCGAGCGTGCGGGCGACCTCGATGGACTCATCGCGAATGCCGCCCTGCCGGCCACCGGCCGTCTCGAGCACTTCAGCTCGGACGAGGTGCAGCGGGCGCTGCGGGTCAACTTCGAGTCGCCGATCCTGATGGCTCGCGCGCTCGGCCCGAAGCTGGCCGAGAAGGGAGAGGGCCACCTGGTCTTCATTGCATCGCTCGCCGGGAAGGTGGGATCCCCCCGCTCGTCTCTCTACAACGCCACCAAGTTCGGGCTGCGAGGCTTCGCGTTCGGGCTGCGCGAGGACCTCCATCCCCACGGCGTCGGCGTCTCGGTCGTCTCACCCGGCTTCGTGCGGGACGCGGGGATGTTCGCCGACTCCGGGGCGAAGCCGCCCCCGGGTCTGGGAACCACCACCCCGGACAAGGTGGCGGAGGCGGTGGTGCGGGCAATCCGGGAGGACCGCAACGAGATCACCGTCGCGCCGCTGCGCCAGCGCCTCGCGGTCGAGTTCGGCCATCGCCACCCGGAGTTCGCGGCCCGCGTCCAGCGCCGAGGTGGGGCTGACAAGATCGCCGACGATCTCGCGGCGGGCCAGGCAGACAAGCGTTAGGATCCTGCGCGCGTCAAGGATTGGCGCCCGGCGCGACGAGGGACGCGCGGCAAGGAGAGAGAGGAGCGGTTCGTGCGGAAGCTGGTGCTGCTGGTATCGGTTGTTGCCGGATCGCTGGTGCTCGCGCCCAGCGCGAACGCTGCGATCACGGATGTGTTCAACGGTGAGCTCACCTGCAGCACGGTGGGCCAGCAGCGCCAATGCGGGACCGATACGAGCAATGACGGCACCGGTGTCCGGAGTACGGCCGCCAGCTGGGACGGGACCCCGATCGACGTCAAGGTCGCCTTCCCGGCCGACCCCAGTCCGGCCACCGACGGCGACTATCCGCTGATCATCTGGGGCCACGGCTACGGCGGCTCCAAGAACGACATCTCATTCGCCGACATGCAGCGGTTCACGGATCGCGGCTACGCCGTCTTCGCGATGACCGCTCGCGGGTTCCACCAGTCGTGCGGGAAGGCCAACGCGATCGCGGACGCCGCCGGCGCCTGTGACGACGCGGGCTGGATCCATCTGATGGACGATCGCTACGAGGTCCGGGACGCCCAGTTCTTCGCCGGCGAGCTCGCCGACGAGGGGCTGGTCGACGGCCAGCGGGTCGGCGCCCTCGGCAGCTCCTACGGCGGCGGTCTCTCCCTACAGCTGGCCAGCCTGAGGGACCGCGTGATGATGCCCGACGGCAGCCTGGTGCCGTGGACCAGTCCGGTGGATCACCATCCGATGCGGATCGCGGGCGCTGCCCCGAACGTCCCGTGGAGCGACCTCGCCTACTCGCTCACGCCGAACGGCGGCAAGCTCGACTACGTGGCCGACGCCGCGTTCACCGGGCGTGCGGGGATCGAGAAGGAATCGTTCCAGACCGGCCTCTACCTGAGCGGTCAGATTGGCGGTGCATACTGCGGACAGACGCCTCTCTATCCGGCGCCCTGCACCGACTTCCAGTCCGACATCACCCAGTGGAAGAACCGGATCGACCAGGGCGAGCCCTACGACGGCGACCCCCTGATCACCAGCATCCTCAACGAGATCGAGGCACATCACTCGGCGTACTACATCGACCACTCGACGCCGCCCGCGCCGCTCCTGATCTCGAACGGCTTCACCGACGACCTGTTCCCAGCGGATGAGGCGATCGGCTACTACAACCGGATCCGGGCCCAGTACCCGAGCGAGCCGATTTCGCTGCTCTTCGGCGACTTCGGCCATATGCGGGCCAACAACAAGCCCGCGGACATCGCCGCGCTCACCGCGGCGACGGATGCCTGGCTCGACTTCTACGTCAAGGGCACGGGCTCGCAGCCGTTCCAGGGCGTGACCTCCTTCGCGATGACCTGCCCGGGCACCGACCCCTCCGGGGGCCCCTTCCAGGCGGGCAGCTGGGCAGGTCTCCAGAAGGGAGCCGTGCGCTTCACCGATCCGGGGGCGAAGACGATCTCCGCGAACGGAGGCTCGCCCAGCGTCGACACAACGTTCGATCCGGTCGCGGGTGACGGCGCCTGCGCCACCGCGCCGGGCGCTGACCTCCCGGGCGTTGCGACGTACCGCCTGCCCGCGGCGGCCGGCAACGGCTACACGCTGATGGGCTCGCCCGCGGTCCTCGCGACGATCTCGTCGCCGACGGCTAACTCCGAGCTCGCCGCGCGGCTGCTCGATGTGGCGCCCGACGGCACCGAGACCCTGGTCGACCGCCAGCTCTACCGGCCGATTGTGGGCACGGCGCGGCAGGTATTCCAGCTCCACCCGAGCGGCCATCTGTTCGCGGCCGGGCACGTGGCGAAGCTCGAGCTGCTGCCGAAGGACGCAGGCGGATCCTCGCTGAGCGACTACGGCCGGCCCGCTAACGGCCAGGGGGACATCACCGTCTCGAAGCTCGACTTCCGGATTCCGGTGCTCGAGGGACCGGGCGCCGCCGGTGGCCAGGTGGTCGCGGCTCCTGCGCTCGCTCTGCCATGCGGGACCGAGATCGCGCAGCAGTACTCGTCCTCCGAATTCGTCCGCGCCACGCTGGGCGAGGGCAAGGTCAAGGCGAAGGGCAAGAAGGTGAGCGTCCCGGTCGATGCGGCACCGGGCGCGAACCCCTGCCAGACGAAGGTCGTCCTGCTCCAGGCCAATAAGGGCAAGAAGAAGGGGCACTCGGCCAAGAAGAAGAAGGGCAAGAAGACCAAGGTCCTGGGCCGCGGCAATGCCACGATCGCCGGAGGACAGAGCAAGACCGTCACGGTCAAGCTCACCAAGCAGGGCCGCAAGGTCGTGCGCGCCGGCACCAAGGTCCGCGTCCAGGTGACCACGGTCGACTCGGCCGGCGACACGGTCCAGATCACGAAGGTCAAGCTCGGCGGGAAGAAGCCCAAGAAGCACAAGAGCTGACCACGGTCTGATTCCCGGCGTTTTCCCAGGCGCGTCCAGCCGCCGGAACGCCGGGAATAGACTGACGTTGTGAGCGCGAAGGACAGCTTTGGAGCGCAGGCGACCCTCCGGGTCGGGGGTCGCGAGTTCGAGATCCACCGACTTGACGCTCTCCAGCAGCGCTTCGACGTGGCGAGGCTGCCCTATTCGCTGAAGGTCCTGCTCGAGAACTCCCTCCGTCTGGAGGACGGAACGTCGGTCACCTCGGACGACGTCGAGGCGATCGCGAGCTGGGACGCGAAGGCGACGCCGTCGATCGAGATCCCCTTCCAGCCCGCGCGCGTCCTGATGCAGGACTTCACCGGCGTGCCGGCCGTCGTCGACCTTGCCGCGATGAGGGACGCCATGGAGGATCTCGGAGGGAATCCGTCGGCGATCAACCCGCAGGTCGACGTCGACCTGATCATCGATCACTCGGTCCAGGTGGACGCCTTCGGCAACCAGCGCGCCTTCGAGGTGAACGCCGAGCGCGACTACGAGCGCAACGGCGAGCGCTACGCCTTCCTGCGCTGGGGCCAGACCGCCTTCGACAACTTCCGGGTCGTGCCGCCTGCCACCGGCATCTGCCACCAGGTCAATCTCGAGTATCTCGGCAGCTGCGTCTGGACGAGCAACGCCGACGGCACGACACAGGCCTATCCCGACACACTCGTCGGCACCGACTCGCACACCACGATGATCAATGGGCTCGGCGTCCTCGGCTGGGGTGTCGGGGGGATCGAGGCCGAGGCCGCCATGCTCGGTCAGCCGATCTCGATGCTGCTGCCCCAGGTGCTCGGCTTCAGGCTCACGGGAGAGCTGCGCGAGGGCGCGACCGCGACAGATCTCGTCCTGACCGTGACCGAGATGCTCCGGGAGAAGGGCGTGGTCTCGAAGTTCGTCGAGTTCTTCGGCCCGGGCATCTCCGGCCTCGGTCTGGCGGACAGGGCGACGATCGGGAACATGTCACCGGAATTCGGCTCGACCTGCGCGATCTTCCCAGTCGACGCGGTGACCCTTCGCTACCTCGAGTTCACCGGGAGGCCGACAGAGCAGATCGAGCTGGTCGACGCCTACACCCGCGAGCAGGGCCTCTTCCACGAGCCCGGTTCCGAGGAGCCGACCTACTCGGACACCCTCGAGCTGGATCTCGGGGAGGTCGAGCCGAGCATCGCCGGCCCGAAGCGACCCCAGGATCGCATCGCCCTCTCCGCCGCCAAGCCGGCCTTCATCGAGGCGATGCGGGAGTGGGACCCGGACGCCGGCGATGAGCTCGGCAACGCCCGGGACGAGGCGATCGCCGAATCCTTCCCCGCCTCGGACCCGCCGGCCGAGGACCACGACGGAGACGGCGGCAAGCCGCGCACCTACGTGGACCGGGGGGACGTCGCTGTCGCGATCGAGAGCAGCGACGCGGTCGCCGTGCAGCTCGACAGCGGCGAGACCGTCGAGCTCGACCACGGCCACGTCGTGATCGCGGCGATCACGAGCTGCACCAACACCTCCAACCCCTCGGTCATGCTCGGCGCGGGGCTGCTCGCCAAGAAGGCGGTCGAGCGGGGGCTGCGCCGACAGCCCTGGGTGAAGACCTCGCTGGCTCCGGGCTCGATGGTGGTGACCGAATACCTCGAGAAGTCGGGCCTCGACAGATACCTGAACGAGCTGCAGTTCAACCTCGTCGGCTACGGATGCACGACCTGCATCGGCAATTCGGGGCCGCTGCCCGAGGCGATCTCGAAGGCGGTCAACGACAACGACCTGGTGGTCTGCTCGGTCCTCTCCGGTAACAGGAACTTCGAGGGCCGGATCAATCCCGACACCCGGGCCAACTATCTCGCCTCGCCACCGCTGGTCGTTGCGTACGCGCTCGCCGGGCGTATGTGCGTCGACCTGACCTCGGAGCCGCTCGGCACCGACTCGGACGACGAGCCGGTCTACCTCTCCGACATCTGGCCCAGCTCCGACGAGATCAAGCAGGTCGTCGAGGACGCTGTCCGGGCCGACATGTTCACCAAGAGCTACGCCGATGTCTTCACCGGCGATGAGCGCTGGAAGGACATCGAGGTGCCGGAGGGCGACCGCTACACGTGGCCGGACTCGACCTACGTGCGGAAGCCGAGCTTCTTCGAGAACATGAATCCCAAGCCGCAGCCGGTCGATCCGATCCAGGGCGCGCGCGTGCTCGCCGTGCTCGGGGACTCCGTGACCACCGACCACATCTCGCCCGCCGGCGCGATCAAGAAGGACAGCCCGGCCGGCAGCTGGCTGATCGAGCAGGGCGTCGAGGTCCGCGACTTCAATTCCTACGGCTCCCGCCGCGGCAACCACGAGGTGATGGTCCGCGGGACCTTCGCCAACGTCCGGCTGCGAAACCAACTGGTCGAGCGCGAGGGCGGTTACACCCGCCAGTTCCCCGATGGCGAGGAGACGACGATCTACGAGGCCGCCATGAGGTACGCGGACGATGGCGTGCCGCTCGTGGTGCTCGCGGGCAAGGAGTACGGCTCCGGGTCCTCCCGAGACTGGGCGGCGAAGGGCACGAGGCTGCTCGGTGTCCGCGCCGTGATCGCCGAGAGCTTCGAGCGGATCCACCGCTCGAACCTGATCGGGATGGGCGTGCTGCCGCTCCAGTTCGCTGACGGCGATTCGATTGCCTCCCTCGGCCTGACGGGGGAGGAGACCTTCACCGTCGGCGACCTCGAGAACGGCGAGGCGAAGATGGTCCAGGTCACCGCCTCTCGAGACGGCGCGGACGACGTCACCTTCGACGCGACCGTCCGGATCGACACGCCGAACGAGGTGAGCTACTTCCAGAACGGCGGCATCCTGCACCGGGTGCTGCGGGACCTGCGCTCGCAGGCGTAGCGCTCCGAAATCGCCGATTTGCGTCGGCGATCACTGCGGTCGCGGCTGCGATCAGACCTGATCAGGGTGGTGCCGCCGCGGCTCCGCGGAGCGCGCCAGGTCGTTCCGTCGAAGCGGTGGGCCCCGTTTCCCCAATTTGATTCGGAGCCGAAAAAGGACGGCGTGGCGGGGCCGCGGGAGGCAGGGGGTCCACACGGCCCGCGCCACGCCTGCGCGTCGGTAGCCAGGGAGGGATTTCCGACGCGATCGTCCCGGGAGGCGGGACTGGCCCCGGGACGAGTCTTATGAAGGTAGTACGTCCTCCCGCCTCCGGCCGATTATCCCCTCATTGGTCCGGCGGTGTCAACCGTTTTTGCCGGGAACGCCGCCGGGCCTCGCGATCCCCCAGCCGCGGCGCTCGATCAGCTCGATTCCGATCACCGTACCGAACGGTCCGATGGGCGTCAGCGTCGCCGCGAACAGCGGCCAGGGCGCCTCGCGGCGCAGCAGCGCGACGAAGATCAGCGCGCAGAGGCCGAGATAGCCGATGCCGTGCATGAGTCCGAACAGGGAGGTCTCCGAGTGGTAGCCGGGGGCGATCCAGAAGAAGAGCAGGGCCGCGAACAGGCAGGCCTCGAACCAGGAGGCGTACTTCACCCACCTGAACAGGGCGCCCGGGACAGGCTTCGGCAGCGGCTGGGCAGACGCGAGGGTGCTCCGACTATGCGAGGGCGCGCGCAAGCGCGACCCGTGAGATGTCGGAGGAGCAACCCGTTTCCTGTTGGTGGCCAACCGGCTGAAAGTAGCGGCTGGGTGGGCCTCGACCGCCGGTCGAGGCGGCCCTTACCGATCTTCCGACCGTTGGTCCATGGTCTTACGGGTCGCCGACTCCCAAAATGCCCGCCATGAAGCGATTCCACGGAGAGCGGGACCCCAACGTGGTCATGAGAAGGCTCGTGCGGATGCAGCGTTCGTATCGGTGCGCGAGTTGCGCCGCGGAACACCACTCCTGGGCCCGACTCAGCTCATGTCCCGATTGCGGCCACTCCCTCTCGGTTGCCGTGATCAGACGCGCAGCGCTCACG
>DATAPB010000023.1:0-5739 GCA_036265435.1 Solirubrobacterales bacterium
TTGACGTGCGGCTTATCGCGATCGAACTTCTCCTTGGACATCTCGCTCCTTTGGGGGGTCTGGTTGTTTGCTTACAGCAGTCTTTTTTGGCCGGCTTCGCCGGCAACGGCGACCACAAACTTCGTCGCCGAACCAACCGTGGGAATATAGCTACGCACTGGCTCCCACGGGCTCTCCCGAGCGGTGCTCGACGATCTCGTCCTCGATGTTCTTCGGGACCTCCTCATACCGCTCGAACTGCATGGTGTAGCTCGCCCGTCCCTGGGTCGACGACCGCAGGTCGGTCGCGTATCCGAACATCTCGCCGAGGGGCACGAATGCCTGCACCGCGAGGGCGTTGCCTCGCGGCTCCTGGCCCTGGACCTTGCCTCGTCGCCGGGAGAGGTCGCCGATCACCTCCCCGAGGAACTCCTCGGGCGTGACGACCTCGACCGACATGACCGGCTCCAGCAAGACCGGCTTCGCCTTGCGCGCGGCCTCCTGGACGGCCATCGAACCGGCGACCTTGAAGGCCATCTCCGAGGAGTCGACGTCGTGGTAGGAGCCGTCGACCAGCTCCACACGCACGTCGACCATCGGATAGCCGGCCTTGACGCCGGACTGCAGTGCCTCCTCGATCCCCGACTCGACGGAGGGGATGAACTCGGACGGGATCGTCCCGCCCTTGATCGAGTTGATGAAGTCGAAGCCCTCGCCGGGCGCCGGCTCGACGTTGATGACCGCGTGGCCGTACTGGCCGCGGCCGCCGGTCTGGCGGACGAAGCGGCCCTCGACCTTGTTGACGCTGTCGCGGATCGTCTCCCGGTAGGCCACCTGTGGGCGACCGACGTTGGCGTCCACGGAGAACTCGCGCAGCAGCCGGTCGACGATCACCTCGAGGTGCAGCTCGCCCATCCCGTGGATCAGCGTCTGGCCGGTCTCCTCGTCTGACTGGACCTGGAAGGTCGGGTCCTCCTCGGCGAGGCGGGCGAGGCTGGCGGAGAGCTTCTCCTGGTCGGCCTTCGTCTTCGGCTCGATGGCGACGGCGATCACCGGCTCCGGGAACTCGATGTGCTCGAGCTCGATCGCGGCGTCTGGAGCGCAGAGCGTGTCTCCCGTTGAGGTCTGCTTGAGCCCGACGCCCGCGACGATGTCGCCGGCGTAGCACTCCTCGATCTCCTCGCGGTGATTCGCGTGCATCATCAGCAGCCGGCCGATCCGCTCGGTGCGGCCGCTCGACGCGTTCAGCACGCGGCTGCCGGCGGACAGCTTGCCCGAATAGACGCGGAAGTAGGTCAGCTTTCCGACGTAGGGATCGGCCATCACCTTGAAGGCGAGGGCTGCGAACGGGGCGCCGTCGTCGGCGGGACGCTCGGCCTCGGTGGGGCCGCCGTTGTCGCCCTTCTTGGGGGGCTCGAGGCCCTTGACCGCCGGGATCTCCACTGGCGACGGGAGCAGCTCGACGATTGCGTCGAGCAGCGGCTGGACGCCCTTGTTCTTGAACGAGGATCCGCAGAGGACCGGGGTGACCTTGATGTCGAGAGTGGCGCGATGGAGCGACTTGGCGATCCGGTCGTGCGGGATCTCCTCCTCGTTCAGGTAGGCCTCCATCAGCTCGTCGTCATAGTCCGCGCAGGCCTCGATCAGCTGGGTGCGGTACTGCTCGGCCTGCTCGACGAGATCCTCCGGGATGTCCTCGTACTCGAATTCGGTCCCGAGCTCGTCCTTCCAGATCAGGGCCTTGTTCTCGATCAGGTCGACGACGCCGACGAAGTCGCCCTCCTGGCCGATCGGGATCTGGATCGGGAGCGGGTTGGCACCCAGGCGGTCTCGCATCGTGTCGACGGCCTTGAAGAAGTCCGCACCGGTCCGGTCCATCTTGTTGACGTAGGCGACGCGGGGGACGTGGTACTTGTCCGCCTGGCGCCAGACGGTCTCGGACTGCGGCTCGACCCCGGCTACGGAGTCGAACAGCGCGATGGCCCCGTCCAGGACCCGGAGGTTCCGCTCCACCTCGACGGTGAAGTCGACGTGCCCAGGCGTGTCGAGGATGTTGATCCGATGGCCCTTCCACTCCGCGGCAGTGGCGGCCGAGGTGATCGTGATGCCGCGCTCCTGCTCCTGCTCCATCCAGTCCATGACGGCAGCGCCCTCGTGGACCTCGCCCATCTTGTGGGTGCGGCCCGTGTAGTAGAGGATTCGCTCTGTGGTCGTGGTCTTACCGGCATCGATGTGGGCGATGATGCCGATGTTTCGGGTCTTCTCTAGTGGAAAGGCGCGGGGCATGGGTCCTGTCTTCGTACTGGCGTGAGGGAGAGGCGGAACGGTTAGTCTGAGTTCGGAATCAGCGCAGAGAAAAGGCCCTTGCGGGCCCGAGCGCACAGCGTCTCTTCGACCCGAACTGCTCCTATGTCGCGCCGTTCTCCATCGAAACGGTTTATGCCCACGGGGCCCTGCGGGGGCACCCCGGAGCGACCGATGATGATAGCAGCGGTCTGATGGCTCTCAGGAGGGGATTCGGCCTCGGGCGGGGTCGCCGCAGGCGCTCGCGCAACCGGCGTCAGGAGCTCACCGAGCAGACGCGCGCCCAGGCCCGCGCGATGTCCCGGCGCCGGCGCCGTGAGGCAGGGCGGCAGGCACGGCGGGAGGTTCGGCCCGAGCAGGACCTCGCGACCCGGCTTCGCGGCGCGGCGCGCGAGACCGTACGGCGCCTGCGGCCCATCGGAGCCCCGGTCGCCGCCTTCTTCGGGTGGATCGGCCGGCCCGTCAGCCGAGCTCTTCTCTTCGCGGTCCAGCTGCTCGGTGCGCTGATCGCGGTCGTCCTCGAGATCGGGCTGATCGCGCTTCGCTGGGTCGGCGGCGCGCTGATGAGCGCGACGCTCATCGTCGTCGAGGCCACGCGGGGCCACGTCAACCCGCGCTCCACGGTCGCCTTCGTCGGCGTCTGCGCGGCCGTCGGTCTCGGTGTCTCCCAGTTCTTCGACTACCACGGGGTGGCCGTCGACGCCCCCGACTACGCGGGGGAGATAGGGGCGATCGCGCCGGTGCCGATCACCGATAGGCACACGGCGGGCAGCGCGCACCTCTGGATCCTCCTGCCGATCGCGGCGCTCGCCGTGATCCTGATGGTCGCCGCCTACCGCGGCCGGCCGCGCCTCGCCGCTGGAGTTGCCGCCTGCGGGGTGATCGGGATCGCCGTCGCCGTCGCAATCGATCTTCCGCAGGGCCTCGACGTGGGCACGCCGGGGCTCGCGTTCAACGGCACTGAGGCGAGGCTTCTCGAAGGATTTTGGGCTGAGGTCGCCTGCTCGGCGGTCCTCATCCTCTGCGGCGGCCTGCTCGCCCACTACTCTCGCGGTGTGACCCGGGAGAGGAGACCGCGGCTAAGCACGTCGGTCGGCAGTGCGCGGCGCGCGCCGCACCGGGAGGTCGGGGGGATCTACCCAGGCCTCCAGGCAGAGCAGTGAAGAGGCTTCCACGCACGGAGACCCTGCTCGTATTCGCCTGCGCCGCGGCCGCGGCGATGCTGGGGGCGTCGCAGTTCACGGACATCTTCCACCTGACCCCGCCCGGCGGCGAAGCCCTGCAGGCGATCAGCTCGAAGGACCAGCACGGCTACGCGACCCTGGTCCTCGCGATCTTCGCAGTGCTCCTCCTGGTGGTGACCATCTCGGCGCGTGACGAGCAGCGCAGACAGGTTGCCGCGATGGCGGTCGCCGTCTGCGGGCTGATCGCCCTCCTGATCTTCCTGATCGGGGACCTCCCGGACGTCAACAAGATCGGCACGCTCGACGATCCGCGCCAGTCGTTCATCGACGCGGAGGCCAAGCCGGTGGCCGGCTTCTGGCTCGAGCTGATCGGCTCGCTCGTCCTCACCGTCTGCGGTGCCGCGCTGGCGACGATGCGGCCAGGAGCGGCGAAGACGCCGGGGCACGGGGGGCGTAGGAGAAGGCGAAGCGCGCGGCGGAGGCCGGGAGACGAGGGCCTGCAGGCCCCTCTACAGAGAGAGGACCCGCCCTACCAGCGGTAGTGGGCGAACGCCTTGTTCGCCTGGGCCATGCGGTAGATGTCGTCCTTCCGCTTCCAGGCGTTGCCCTGCTGCTTCGAGGCGTCGAGGATCTCGTTCGCGAGGCGCTCGGCCATCGACTTCTCGCCACGGGCGCGAGCGAACTCGACGAGCCAGCGCACCGCCAGGGTGCGGGCGCGGCGCGCCGGCACCTCGACCGGCACCTGGTAGGTGGCACCGCCGACGCGGCGTGAGCGAACCTCGAGGACGGGGGTGAGCTGCTTGATGGAGTTCTCGAGCTCCTCGACCGGGTTGTTGCCGGTCCGCTCGCCCACGAGGGCGAGGGCGTCGTAGGTGATCTGCTCGGCGAGCGACTTCTTGCCGTCCGCCATCACCTTGTTGATCAGCTGCTGGACCAACCGGCTCCGGTAGATGGAGTCGGGCTCGAGCAGGCGGATCGTGGCCTGGTTGCGGCGCGGCATCTAGCTGGCCTTCACTCCGTAGAGCGAACGGCCCTGCTTGCGGTCGGAGACTCCGGCCGCGTCGAGAGCACCGCGGACGACCTTGTACCGGACGCCCGGGAGGTCCTTCACGCGGCCGCCGCGCACGAGGACCACGGAGTGCTCCTGAAGATTGTGTCCCTCGCCCGGGATGTAGCAGGTCACCTCGAGCCCGTTGGTGAGCCGGACGCGGGCGATCTTCCGAAGCGCCGAGTTCGGCTTCTTCGGGGTCACCGTCGCGACACGGGTGCAGACGCCTCGCCGCTGCGGTGCGGCGACGCGCTTCTTGCGCCCCTGGCCCGACTTCAGGCCCGGCGTCGATTGCTTCTTCTTCTTGTGGGTTCGCCCCTTGCGGACGAGCTGATTGGTGTTTGGCACGGCGGTGCATGGTAGCGATCACCAGGCCGCACCATGATGAGCGAGGGGCGCAGCCCCGAGCGGTTACGCAGTGCGGCCGCCTGTGATCGCGATCTGATGGCGAAGCGGTCAGCCGCTGCGGCGATCTGACGGCGAAGCCGTCACCCCATACGTAATGTGGGCTTACGTGCCCCTGTTCCGAAGGAAGCAGGTCAGCCCCCGCCCGATCCTCGCCGTCGACATCGACGGCGTGATCAGCCTCTTCGGCTTCGACCAGCGCATCGAGCCCGGTCGCGCGAATCCGGAGAACGCCCCCGGCGAGTTTCACCTGATCGACGGGATGCTCCACTGCATCGCGCTCGAGACGGGTCCGCGGCTGAACCGCCTCGCCGACTCCTACGAGCTCGTCTGGGCGAGCGGCTGGGAGGACCGGGCGAACGACCACCTGCCCGACATCCTGGGGGTCCCCGAGCTCCCCTACCTCACCTTCGACGGGCGCGCCCGCTTCGGGACCGCCCACTGGAAGCTCGAGGCGCTCGAGGAGCACTCCGGCTCGCGGCCCCTCGCCTGGGTGGACGACAGCCTGGACGAGAGCTGTTTCGAGTGGGGCGAGAAACGCGAGGCGCCCACCCTGCTCGTCCCCACCGAATCCGACGTCGGCCTGACGGAGGCGCATGTCGAGGCCCTCGAGTCCTGGGTACGCGACGGATACGAGCCCCGCTAATAGCCCGGCTGAACCTGGGTAGACTCGCCGGGATGGGAGAGGTGGTGCCGATCATTTTCCTGGCTGTGGTCCTCAAGATCCCGGTGCTCTACGGGATGTGGCTGATCTACTGGGCCGTCAAGGATAAGCCGCAGATCGAGGACCTGCCGGGCGACGCCGACGATCACAGCTTC
>DATAPB010000024.1:0-2075 GCA_036265435.1 Solirubrobacterales bacterium
AGCGCGTGGAAGATCTCGGGGATGTGGTCGGGGAAGGCGACGTCGATGACGACGCCCGTCACCTGCTCGACGGTGCCCACCTTTCCATTGGTGCTTCCGTTGTCAGCCATTCGTCTCCTTCTCTTCTAACAAGTCTCTAGCTGAGGCCCTCGGCGCCGGCGACGACCTCGAGGATCTCCTGGGTGATCTCCGCCTGACGGACCCGGTTCATCTCCAGGGTGAGGTCCGAGATCACCTCCTTGGCGTTGTCCGCCGCATTCCGCATCGCGGTCATCCGCGCGCCGTGCTCCGACGCTGTCGACTCGAGCAGGGCGCGGTAGACGTTGAGCTGCGCGTACTCGGGAATCAGCTCGCCGAGCAGCTCCTCGGGCTCGGGCTCGTAGTCCCAGAGCGCCTTCCGGTGTGCTTCGACGAGGTGCTCGTCGAGGTCCTCCTCGTCATCGGGGGTGAGCTCGTCCACGCCCTCGCCGAAGACCTCGGCCTGCTGGACGGGGAGCAAGGTCTGGCGGCGCACGTACTGGGTGAGCGGCGAGACGTACCGGTTGTAGATCAGGTCGACCCGGTTCAGGTCCTTGTCGACGTAAGAGGCGATCAGGTCGTCCGCGATCTCCCTCGCGTTGGCGAACCCGGGGCGATCGGTGAACCCCACGTACTCGTTGTGGAGCTCCTCGCCCCGAAAGCGCATCGTCGAGACACCGCGGCGCCCAACGACCGAGAAGCGGACGTCCTTGCCCCCCTGGGAGAGCTCACGCTCGAGCTGCGCCCCCGCCCGGATGATCTGCGAATTGAACGAGCCGGCCAGCCCGCGGTCGCCCGTCACCAGCAGGATCCCGACCGTGTGCTGCTCCTCGTGCTCCTGGAGCACCGGCAGGTTGCGCGCCTCCACCCCGGCCGCCTCGGCGACCTGCCGGGTCATCTTGCGCAGCTCGCGCGCGTAGGGCCGGAGCGCATCGATGCGCTGCTCAGCGCGCCGCAGCCGCGCTGCGGCGACCATCTCCATGGCCCGCGTGATCTTCTGCACGTTCTTGACGGAGGAGATCCGGTTCTTGACTTCCTTGCGAGTCGCCATTTTTCAGCGCTTCGCCTCCATTAACGCTTCGCCTCCTCAGCTTCGCTTCCGGGGGCTACGCGAATAACGCTTCCGGGGGCTACGGGAATCACGCGGTGGCGCCGGCCTCCTCCTGCTCGGCCTGCGTCTCGGCGTCGGCCGCGTCCGCTCCGGCACCGTCCGGGCCGGATTCCGCGGATGGGCTCTCGCCCTGCTCGCGGCGCTGCACCCGGTCGGACTCCCCCTCCTCGAGCGGGTTGCCCTCCTGGTCGAAGTCGGGCCCGAAGTCATCGATCGCCTGCGCGATCGACTTGCCAAGAGCTTCCTCGTCCTCGTCGGAGAGTTCGCCGCTCTCGTTGATCCGGTCGAGCAGCTCCTTCTCCTGAGAGTGCAGCCTGGAGACCAGGGCGCCGAGGAACTCGCCGACCCGCTCGGTCTTGATTCGATCGAGGTAGCCGCCGGTGCCGGCGTAGATCGAGGCGACCTGCTCGGCAACCGGCATCGGCTGGCGCTCCTTCTGGTTGAGCGCCTGGACCATCCGCTCGCCTCTGGCGAGCTGCTTCTGGGTCTCGGGGTCGAGCTCCGAGCCGAACTGGGCGAAGGCCTCGAGCTCGCGGTACTGGGAGAGGTCCAGGCGCAGCTGGCTGGCGACCTTCTTCATCGCGTTCGTCTGCGCGTTGCCGCCCACCCGCGAGACCGAGGTGCCGACGTTGATCGCCGGGCGAACCCCCGAGTAGAAGAGGTCGCTCTCCAGGAAGATCTGTCCGTCGGTGATCGAAATGACGTTCGTCGGGATGTAGGCCGAGATGTCGCCGGCCTGCGTCTCGATCACAGGTAGCGCGGTCAGCGAGCCGGCTCCCTGATCGTCGGAGAGCTTCACCGCCCTCTCCAGCAGCCTGGAGTGCAGGTAGAAGACATCGCCCGGGTAGGCCTCGCGACCCGGCGGACGCCGGAGCAGCAGCGACATCTGCCGGTAAGCGGCCGCGTGCTTGGAAAGGTCGTCGTAGATGCAGAGCGCGTGCTTGCC
>DATAPB010000025.1:0-2755 GCA_036265435.1 Solirubrobacterales bacterium
CGAGGAGGAGGTGCTCGAGCAGTACGCGCCTCCGACTGAGGACGAGCAGCCCGACCGCGAGCGGCTCGCCGAGGTCAAGGCCGCCTTCGCCAAGCTCGAGAAGGACACCATCCGAAAGCGCATCGCCGTCGACAAGAAGCGCCCCGACGGCCGCGCCCAGGATGAGATTCGCCCGATCGAGACCGAGATCGACATCGCTCCGCGTTCGCACGGCTCCGCCCTGTTCACGCGCGGCGAGACGCAGATCCTCTCCAACGTGGCGCTCGGCACCACCCGCATGGACATGAAGGTCGACAACCTCGGCCTCCAGGAGACCAAGCGGTTCTGGCACCACTACAACTTCCCGCCGTTCTCGGTGGGAGAGGCCGGCTTCATGCGCGGCCCGAAGCGCCGCGACATCGGCCACGGTGCGCTCGCCGAGCGGGCGCTCCAGGCCACGATCCCCGACGAGGAGGAGTTCCCGTACGTGATCCGCGTCGTCTCCGACACCCTGGAGTCGAACGGGTCATCCTCGATGGGCTCGGTCTGCGCTTCCTCGATGGCCCTGCAGGCCGCGGGCGTGCCGGTCAGCGCGCCGGTCGCCGGCGTCGCGATGGGATTGATCAAGGAGGGCGACGACTACACCGTCCTCACCGACATCGCCGGAGTCGAGGACCATCTGGGCGACATGGACTTCAAGGTCGCCGGGACCGCCGAAGGCATCACGGCTCTCCAGATGGACATCAAGATCACCGGCGTCACCCTGGAGATCCTCAAGGATGCGCTGGATCAGGCCCATCAGGGCCGCCAGTTCATCCTCGGCAAGATGGCCGAGGCGATCGATCATCCGCGCGAGCAGCTCTCGCAGTTCGCGCCGAAGATCACCTCGATCAAGATCGACCCGGAGAAGATCGGCGCTCTGATCGGCAAGGGCGGCGAGACCATCCGCGGCCTCTCCGAGGAGTTCGAGGCCGAGATCGACGTCGACGACGACGGCACGGTCCGGCTCTACGCACCCACGGGGGAGCTGGTCGACGCTCTGGCCGAGCGAATCACCTCGATGACCAAGGACGTCGAGGTTGGCGATCGCTTCAAGGGCAAGGTCGTGAAGACGACCAACTTCGGAGCGTTCGTCGAGCTCACCAAGGGCACCGACGGCCTGCTTCACATCTCCAACGTGAAGCCGGGCGAGCGCGTCGGCACGGTCGAGGACGTCCTCAACCAGGGCGACGAGATCGACGTCACCGCAGTCGAGGTGGACAAGGAGCGAGGCCGGATCGGCCTGCGGCTCTCCGCTGACCCCGATGTCGAGGGCAAATCGGCCGAGGAGCTGGCCGGCGTCGGCACCGGCGACCCGGGACCGCCCCGCGGCGGTCGCCGAGACGGCGGTGGCGGCGGGCGCAGGCGCGAGCGTGACGGCGGTGGCCGCCGACGCGAGCGTGATGGCGGCCGAGGCCGCTGAGCCGGATCCGCATGGCCGACACGGCGCAGGTAACAGAGCTCGACTCGGGCCTCCGGGTCGTCACCGAGGTCGTCAGCTCGGTGCGCTCGGTTGCACTCGGCCTCTGGGTTCGCACTGGCTCGAGGGATGAGACGCCGGCTCAGGCCGGCGTCTCGCATTTCCTCGAGCACCTGCTCTTCAAGGGGACGAAGCGCTACTCGGCGATTGAGATCGCGGAGATCTTCGACGGCCTGGGCGCGTCGGTGAACGCCGCGACCGGGAAGGAGTCCACCAACCTCTACGCCCGCTTCCTCGACACCCACACCGCGGAGGCGTTCGACCTGCTCGCGGAGATGCTGCTCGGCCCGACCTATCCGGACATCGACTCGGAGCGCGAGGTGGTGCTCGAGGAGATCGCGATGTACGAGGACGAGCCGCAGGACAAGGTTCACGACGTACTCGACCGCGCGGTGTTCGGCGGGCACCCCCTCGGCAGGCGGGTTCTCGGCGAGGCCGAAGTGATCAGCTCGATCCCGGTTCCTGACATCGACGCCTATCACCGTGCCCGCTACACGGGTGGGAACATCGTGGTTGCCGCGGCCGGCAATCTGGATCACGAGCAGATCGTCGAGCTGGCGAAACGCCACGTCGAGCCGCCCGCTTCGGGCGACGGCGGAGCGCTGGGCCCGCCTGAGGTCGACGGATCCCAGGTCGCCTTCCAGCAGAAGGACACCGAGCAGTTCCACATCGCCTTCGGCGCTCCGGGCATCGACCGCTCCGATGACCGCCGGTACGCGCTCACCATTCTCGACGCGGTCTTCGGCGGGTCCACCTCCTCCAGGCTCTTCCGCGAGGTCCGGGAGAAGCGCGGCCTCGCCTACGCGGTCGGTTCGTATACCCAGCAGTACGTCGACAGCGGCCTCATCGGGCTCTACGTCGGGACGCGTGAGGAAAACGTCGAGGAGGCGTGCGGGATCATCGGGCGCGAGCTCGGGTCCATCCACGCCGACGGGATCACCGACGAGGAGCTGACCCGCGCCAAGGAGCACGTCAAGGGCCGCATGGTGCTCTCCTCGGAGTCCACGGCGGCTCGGATGGGCCGCATCGGCAAGGCCCTCCTCTTCGACACCCCGCTGCGGACCCTGGACGAGCTGATCGAGAAGATCGACGCGGTCACCGGCGACGAGGTGGCCGAGCTCGCCCGCGACCTGTACGACCCCGCGACCCTCTCAGCGGCGGCAATCGCTCCCAACGAGGAGCGTTTCCGCTCGGCACTGGCGCCGGTCAACGAGGCTCTGGCGGCCGCCTGATTCGCCGAACGTAGCGCGCCACCCC
>DATAPB010000026.1:0-13378 GCA_036265435.1 Solirubrobacterales bacterium
CGGCGGTTGACACCGTCCGGGACGCTGGAATAGAGCAGAGTGCCAGCAGCGGCACCGTCAGGGTGATCGCCTCGAGCGGCGGAGCCGAGACCAGTCCCGAGCTGTCGATGACGCTCCTCGGCCCCGCCTGAGGCGGGACGCTCCGTCTTACATCTCGCCGTGCACGGAGAGGATGTTGCCCGCGGGATCCTTGAACCAGGCGATGCCCCCCGCCGGCCCGTTGCGATCGATGCCCTTCTCGTCCTGGTCGAATCCGTCGTAGCGCTCGAAGGTGATGCCCTTTGCGGCGAGCTCGTCGACTGCCGCGCCCACGTCCTCGACTGGGAAGTTGAGGATCGTGTAATTGGCCGGTTCGAGGTCTGATTTCGAATAGATCAGGACCTGCCGATTGCCGAGGCGAAGCTCCAGGAGCGGTTCCGGTGCCCCCACGTCGAGCTCGGCCACCTCCAGCCCGAGCGTCTCACCGTAGAACTGCTTTGCCTTTTCGAGGTCATTCACCGCGAATCCGTTGTACGCCTTGCTTGCGTCGAGCATGCCATCTCCTCTCTTCTCTGAGTTCACCAACTGAGACCCGACGTCCCGGCGGAACTCATCGGTCCGAGGATCGCGTATAGATCGGGTCGTGACCGAGATTCCAGTGATCTCCGGCGAGGCGGTCCTTGCGGCGCTCGATCCGAAGACCGCGATCGAGCGGACCCGCCAGGCGTTCGAGCGCTACGGCCGGGGCGAGTGGTCGATGCCGGCCAAGGTCTACCTCGACAGCCCGCCCCACGGCGACTTCCGGGCGATGCCCGCGTTGGGTGATGGCCTTGCACTCCTGAAATGGGTCACTTCCTTTCCCGGTAACAGCGGCAGGGGGCTTCCGGTCGTCCGCGGCGAGGTCCTCCTCTCCGACGCGGAGACCGGAGAGGAGTTGGCGGTGATCGAGTGCTCCTCGGTCACCTCTCTCCGGACGGGCGCGGCGGCCGCGGTCTCTGCTCAGACTCTGGCGCGAGAGGGTGCGAAGACGGTCGGGATCATCGGCTGTGGGGTGAACGGTGGCTGGGCCGCGCGCTGCCTTGCCGCCGCGGGCTATGGGCCGGGGGTCTGCGCCGATCCACGCGTCGATCCTGCCGAGGCGCTCGCGGACGAGCTGGGTTGGCGGGCGGGCGACCGTGGCGAGGCCGCCGCCCAGGACGTCGTGGTCACGGTGACGCCCGGTGAGGAATTGGTCGTCCTCGAGTCCGATCTGCGCCCGGGGCAGCATTTCGCGGTGCTCGGCGCCGACGCGCACGGCAAGCAGGAGGTCGACCTCGCCGCGATCGAGCGCTGCCGCCTCTTCTGCGACGAGTGGGAGCAGGCGAGCACCGGCGGCGAGCTGGCGAACGCGGTCGATGCCGGGCTGGTCAAGCGCGAGGACGTCATGCAGCTGGGCGACGTCCTCAACGGCGCGGCCGGCCGCACCTCAAAGGACGAGATCACGCTCTTCGACTCGACCGGCCTGGCGATCCAGGATTTGGCGATCTGCCGCGCCGTTTACGAGCTCTGGCAAGCCGGAGCGCTCAATGCCTCCGTCGTGAAGCTCTAGGGGATCAAGCAGCGGCGGGCGCCGCCTTCCAGGCGCCCACCCGCCGCCAACTCTCCTCCCAAGACCTAGTCGACGTCGGTGCCCTCGACCAGGAACGCGACCCGCACGTGGGCGCGCCACTCGTCGAGGTTCTCGCCGCGCAGTCCCGTGGAGACCACGTCGACCGCCCGGATGTTTCGCAGCGAGCTCTGCGCCTGCTTCAGCGCCTGCTGAGCCGCGTCATCCGAAGACTTCTTGGAGCTTCCGACCAGCTCGATGATCTTTACGACGGCCACGAGCCCTCCTTCTCCCTCTCGGCGATTGGTTTGTGGCAGATGTTCTATTCGAATGTGCGACGCAGGGCAAGGCGCAATCTGCGGATCAGCCGATGCTCCAGCCGCCGGCGAGCTGCGTGCGTGCGCTGACGCCCTCCTTGAGGGCCGCTTCCTGCCAGCGGCTGCGCGGCGCCGCGTGGGGAGCCGGGGCCGTTTCCCGGAGGAAGCGCTCGAGCGCGGCCGCGATGACGGCGGCCTCCTCGGGCGAGGCGGTCCCGCCCTGGATCTCGATCTGCGGCCGTGGGGGGCTCTGCTTGCCGTTACGCGCGGGCATGCCCGCACAGTACTGCGGCCGAAACGGCAGTCCTGCCTAGGTCAGCGCTTCTTCTTTTCTTGCCCGGGCGCTACAGCGGGATGTTGCCGTGCTTGCGCTTCGGTCCTTCGACCCGCTTGGTCTGCAGGGTGCGGAGCGCGCGGATCAGCTTGGGCCGCGTCTGCTGCGGCTCGATCACGTCGTCGATGTAGCCGCGCTCGGCAGCCGAGTAGGGGTTGGCGAAGTGGGCCTTGTAGTCGTCGATCAGCTTCGAGCGGCGTTCGTCGGGGGTGGGGGACTTCGCCAGGTCGCGGCGGTAGATGATGTTGACCGCGCCCTCGGGGCCCATCACCGCCACCTCGGCGGTCGGCCAGGCGAAGTTGAAGTCGGCCAGCATGTGCTTGGAGTTCATGACGTCGTAGGCGCCGCCGTAGGCCTTGCGGGTGACGACGGTCAGCTTCGGGACGGTGGCCTCGGTGAACGCGTAGAGCAGCTTCGCGCCGTGGCGGATGATCCCGCCCCACTCCTGTGAGGTGCCGGGTAGGAAGCCGGGCACGTCGGTGAAGGTGAGCAGTGGGATGTTGAACGCGTCGCAGAAGCGGACGAAGCGGGCCGCCTTCTCGGAGGAGTTGATGTCGAGCACGCCGGCGAGATGATTGGGCTGGTTGCCGACCACGCCGATCGGGTGGCCGTCGAGCCGGGAGAAGCCCACGACGATGTTCTGCGCGAAGTGCTCCTGGACCTCGAAGAACTCGCCGTCGTCGACGATCCGGGCGATCACGTCGCGCATGTCGTACGGCTTCTGCGGGTCGTCGGGGACGATCGCGTCGAGCTCGGGGTCCTCGCGGTCGGGGTCGTCGCTGGGCTCGACTCGCGGCGGCAGCTCCAGGTTGTTGAGCGGCAGGAAGCTCATCAGGTAGCGGGCGTCCTCCAGGCACTGCTCCTCGTCGTCGGCGGCGAAATGGGCGACGCCCGACTTCGAGTTGTGGGTCATCGCCCCGCCGAGCTCCTCGAATTCGACCTCCTCGCCGGTGACGGTCTTGATCACCTCGGGGCCGGTGATGAACATGTGGGAGGTCTCCTTGACCATGAAGATGAAGTCGGTCATGGCGGGGGAGTAGACGGCGCCCCCGGCGCACGGCCCCATGATCAGGCTGATCTGGGGGATCACGCCCGAGCACTGGACGTTGCGAACGAAGACGTCGCCGTAGGCGCCGAGGGAGACGACGCCCTCCTGGATGCGCGCGCCGCCCGAGTCGTTGATGCCGACCACGGGCGCCCCGACCTTGGCGGCCAGGTCCATGACCTTGACCATCTTCTCGGCCATCGCCTCGCCGAGCGAGCCGCCGAAGACGGTGAAGTCCTGCGAGAACACGAAGACCGTGCGGCCGTCGATCGTCCCGTAGCCGGTCACGACCGCATCGCCGTAGGGTCGGCGCTTCTGCATCTCGAAGTCGTAGGTGCGGTGGCGGACGAAGGTGTCGAGCTCTTCGAACGAGCCCGGGTCGAGCAGCTTCTCGATCCGCTCGCGAGCCGTGAGCTTGCCCCTCTCGTGCTGCTTCTGAACCGCCTCCTCGGAGCCGGCGTGGACCGCCTCCTCCCGGAGCTCGCGCAGGTAGGCGAGCTTCTCTTGGTGCGTGACCGGGTTCTTCTCTCTCATCGGAGGCGGAGTGTACGGACAGGGGTGGCAGACTCCCCGTCGTGAAGGAGGAGCAGGTTCGAGGACTGATTCCCGAAATGACGGCCGATCCCGACCCCGAGCGTGAAGGAGGAGCAGGTTCGAGGACTGATTCCCGAAATGACGGCCGATCCCGACCCCGAGCACGAGTATGAGCTCCGGCATCCCGACCCTGATCGACATCCCGCAGTCGGGAGGGCGCTTCGACCGCGACGGGATGCGCGAATTGCAGCGCAGCTTCCCGGGTGGCCCACCCAACATGAGCCTGAAGCGGCTCGCCGGTGAGGGAAACGTCTGGGTGGCCGAGCTCGAGTCCGACTACGGCGAGGACCGCGGCGGGATCTTCAACGTCTGCCTGATCCTCGAGTTCCAGGACGACCAGATCAAGCGGGAGACCCGCTACTACGCCGAGCCGTTTGAGGCGCCCGAGTAGCGGGCGCAGTGGACGCTCCCGGCCGAGTCCTAGAAGAACGCGCCGCCGCGGTACTCGCCGAAGACGTCGCGCATCGCGTTGCAGACCTCGCCGATCGAGCCGCCGACGCGCAGCGCCTCCTTGATCGGCGGCAGGAGATTGCCGTCACCGCGCGCGACCTCGCGCAGCTCCTCGAGCCGGCGCTCGACCGCCGCCTGGTCGCGGTTCTCCTTCCACTTCTCCAAACGGGCGAGCTGGCGCTTCTCCGACTCGGGGTCGACCTTGAGGATGTCGACGTCGTCGACCTGGTCGGTCACGTACTTGTTGACTCCGACGATGATGTCCTGGCCCGTGCTGTAGCGCTCCTGATAGGAGATCGCCGACTCCTCGATCTCCCTCTGGATGAACTCGAGCGCGTTGACCGAGCCGCCCAGGTCCTCGACCTTCTTCATCAGCTCCCAGGAGCGCTCCTCGATCTCGTCGGTGAGCGACTCGATGAAGTAGGAGCCGGCGAAGGGATCGACCGTGTCCGCGACGCCGGACTCGTGGGCGAGCACCTGCTGCGTGCGGAGGGCGATCCGCGCGGAGCGCTCGGTCGGCAGGGCGAGGGCCTCGTCGAAGCCGTTGGTGTGGAGCGACTGCGTGCCGCCGGCCACGGCGGCGAAGCCCTGGAGCGCGACGCGGATGATGTTCACCTCGGGCTGCTGGGCCTGGAGTGTGACGCCGCCGGTCTGGGTGTGGAAGCGGATCATCTGCGCCTTCTCGTCGGTCGCGCCGAACCGCTCCCGCATGATCTTCGCCCACATCCGGCGGACGGCCCGGAACTTGGCGATCTCCTGGAAGACGTTGTTGTGGCCGTTGAAGAAGAAGGCGAGTCGCTGGCCGAACTTGTTGACGTCGAGCCCCGCCGCGATCCCCGCCTCCACGTAGGCGATCGCGTTGGCGAGGGTGAAGGCGACCTCCTGGACCGCCGAGCAGCCCTTCTCCCGCATGTGGTAGCCGGAGATCGAGATCGTGTTCCACTTCGGGACGTGCTCGTCGCAGTAGGCGAAGATGTCGGTTGTGAGCCGCATCGTCGGCTCCGGCGGGAAGATGTAGTTGCCGCGGGACACGTACTCCTTGAGGACGTCGTTCTGGACGGTTCCACGCAGTTCAGCGGCCGACACGCCCTGCTCCTCGCCGACCAGCTCGTAGAGCAGCAGCAGGATCGCCGCCGGGGCGTTGATCGTCATCGAGGTGGAGACCTCGCCGAGGTCGATCTGGTCGAAGCAGATCCGCATGTCCTCGAGGGTGTCGATGGGGACGCCGGTGCGGCCGACCTCGCCGACGCAGAGCGGGTCGTCGGAGTCGCGGCCGAGCTGGGTCGGCAGGTCGAAGGCCATCGAGAGGCCGGTCGAGCCGTGCTCGGTCAGGTAGCGGTAGCGCTCGTTCGTGTCCTCCGGGCTCGCGAAGCCGGCGTACTGGCGCATCGTCCAGAGGCGGTCGCGGTACATGCCGGGGTGGATGCCGCGGGTGTAGGGGTACTCGCCCGGGTCGCCGAGCCGCTCCTGGAGCCCCGGCTTGACGTCCTCCTCCTCGTAGAGGCGCTTGATCTCGATCCCCGAGTCGGTGATCCGGCGGTCGTCGTCGGGGCCGACGACCGGGGCGATGTAGCGGTGCAGGTCCTCGTCGACCGCCGCCTGCTGACGCTCGGCATCGCCGGCATCGTCAGACGCCGTCCCGTTCGCCCCCTCGCTCTTCGCCTCGTCCTTTGGCCGCGTGGCCATGGACGACAGGATAGATCGGGGTGCTTCGAGAGGCCCGGGGCGTCGGGGCTAGAGGCCGAGGAAGCGGCGCAGCTTGCCCTGCTTCGCGGGCTCGGGCTCGCTCGTCTCTGGCTCGGGAGTCCCGGGCTCGGGCGATTCCGGCTCCGCTGTCTCTGCCGCAGGTGGGACGGGCTCAGGCTCCGGAGCCTCGATGAGGGGCGGCTGGGAGACGACCGGCGCCGGGACCGGCGCGGGGGCGGGCTCCTCCGCCGGCTCGGGCGGCGGCGCATCCATGCTCTCGAACGGCCGCTTCTGGGGCGTCGCCAGCTCGTCGAGGACCGCGTCGAGCCAGCCCTCGAGCTTGGTCGGCTCGCCGCCGTTCTCGGCCTTGAGCTTCACGTTGGTGCCCCAGCCCTTCTCGGAGAGCTGAACCTCGATCCAGGCGTCGGCGCCGTTCTCGGACGCCTGCCAGCGAAGGACCGACTCGGGCTCCCGCTCGTTGACGGTGACCTCCGTCGCCCGTCCGATCAGGGCGCACATCAGGCCCTGCATGCGCTCGGGCTGGTCGATCACCTCCCAGAGCTCGGGCGGGGACATGACCAGCGTTCGGCTTGCAGTCTCCATGCTGCGGGCATTCGTCCGGCGCCGCGCGCCTCCTTCCACTTATCCGAAATGAGAGATCCCGCCCGTTCTACTCCGGAGCGCGGGCGGCTTCGAGGGCCTCGTTGCGATCGGTGAAGATGTGGGCGCGGCTGATCTTGGCGTCCTCGAACGAGTAGACGCCGGCGAGGTCAACGGTCGTCTCCGTGCCGCTCACTCTGCCTACCGTGGTCAAGGTGAATAGGGCGAGGACACACGAGACCCCACGGCCGTGATCTCGTCGACCTCGACGCTGCTCGATTCGGCGAACGCCTCCGCCTCTTCGAAGAACTGCCGGACCCCTTCATGACCGATCGACGGGCCCTCCAGGGGTGATGCGGGATTGATCAGCTCGATCTCAGGAGAGGCGACGCTGAGGTCGAGCTCGACGTCGCGGCGGTCGAGGGCGTCAGCGCTGTGCGGACGGGGGCGACGTTCTCCTCTGCCATCGCCGCCCAAGTTCCCCTGGTCTCAGCGTCGTTCGAGAAAGGCCTCGACGGCCGCCGCTGCCCGCGGTCCGGCCTTGCCGTCCCAGAGAGAGATCTCGGGCGGCCTTGCCGGGACCTCGGTGGCGAGCACGCGCTCGGCCGCCTCGCGCAGGGCCTGTGGATCGACACCGATCAGCTCGTTGGTCCCGAGCTCGATCGTGACCGGCCGCTCCGTGGTGGTCCGGTAGGTGAGGCAGGGGGTGCCGAGGACGCTGGTCTCCTCCTGGACGCCGCCCGAGTCGGTGACGACCAGCCTGGCCTCGGCCTCGAGGCCGATGAAGTCCGTGTAGTCCATCGGCTCGGCCAGGGTGACCTTGCCGGTGGGCGAATACCCCATCCCCTCGAGGCGCGCCCTGGTCCGGGGGTGCACGGGGAAGATCACCGGCATGTCGCCGCCGATCTCGCCGAGGACGTCCATCGTCGGGCCGAGCAGCTCAGGGTCGTCGACGAGCGCCGGGCGGTGGAGGGTGACCAACACGAAGTTGCGTGCCAGGAGGCCGTTTCGCTCGAGCAAGGCGGGGCGATCGACCCCCTCCAGCAGGCGAAAGAGGCTGTCGATCATCGTGTTGCCGACCAGCTGGACGCCGTCTCCGGTGATCCCCTCGGCCGCGAGGTTCTCGACTGCGTCCTGGGAGGTGCAGAGCAGGAGATCGGAGATCCGGTCGGTGACGACGCGGTTCACCTCCTCGGGCATCCCCCAATCGCGGGAGCGGAGCCCGGACTCGATATGGGCGACGCCGACGTGCAGCTTGGTCGCCGCGAGCGCCGCCCCCGCCGTCGAGTTGACGTCGCCCGGCACCAGGACCATGTCGGCGGGGTGCTCGAGCAGGTCCTTCTCGATCCCGATCAGCACCCCGGCCGTCTGCTCGGCGTGGGTGCCGGAGCCAACCTCGAGGTTGGCGTCCGGCTCCCGCATCCCGAGCCGCTCGATGAAGTCGCCCGAGAGCGCGCGATCGTAGTGCTGCCCGGTGTGGAGCACCCGGACGGAGATCCCGTCGGTGTCCTGGAGCGCGGCGATCACCGGCGCCGCCTTGACGAAGTTCGGCCGCGCCCCCACGACCGCGAGAACTGAGGCACTCACAGCGCGGCACCGTATCGGGCCGACCGGCCTGCAGTAGCTTTCCGGTCATGGCCGCCAACGCAAGTGGCTCCGTCGTGGTCACGGGAGCCTCGACCGGCATCGGCCGCGCCACGGCCCTCCGACTCGACGCCGACGGCTATTGGGTCTTCGCGGGAGTTCGGAAGGACGCGGACGGGCAGGCGCTCGCACAGGCAGCATCGGACCGGCTCACCCCGGTGACCCTCGACGTCACGGATGTCGACCAGATCGAATCGGCGAGGGAGCAGGTCGCCGAGGCAGTCGCCGCGCAGGGGCTGGTCGGGCTCGTCAACAACGCCGGGGTCGGCGGGGGCGGTCCGATCGAGTTCATGCCGCTCGACGAGCTGCGCCGCACCCTCGAGGTCAACCTGATCGGGCAGGTGGCCGTCACCCAGGCATTCATCCCGCTGATTCGGAAGGGCAAGGGCACGATCGTCTTCATCGCCTCGATCGGCGGCCGCGTCGCGAGCCCGTTCATGTCGCCGTACAACACCTCGAAGTTCGCGATCGAGGCGCTGGGCGAGTCGCTGCGGCACGAGCTGCACCCCTGGGGCATCGACGTGGCCGTGGTCGAGCCGGGGTCGATCGACACTCAGATCTGGAGCAAGGGGAACGATCAGCTGCGCGAGCAGGTGGACGCGATGCCGGAGGACGCCCAGCGGCTCTACGGCAAGCAGATCACCCGCTTCGGCGAGGTGATCAACGAGACCGCGTCTCGCGGCATCCCGCCGGAAAAGGTGGCCGAGGTCGTCCACAAGGCGATCGCCTCGGAGAAGCCGCGCCACCGCTACCTGGTCGGCACCGACGCGAAGATCGGCGCCCGCCTCAAGGGCACGCTCCCGGACCGAGTGTTCCATCGCCTCGCCGGCCGGCAGATGAAGATGCCGACGGACGTACCGCCGTCGTAGGCGCCTAGGGCCCGAGCCACTCCTTCACCCGGCCGGGCGTGCCCAGGCCGGAGAAGTCCCCATCGTCGATGATCCGCTCGGCAGCCTCGATCGCCCCATTGACAGCCGACCAGGCGAGGCCGCCGCCGACGCTCAGGCGTTGCGCCCCGGCCTCGGCGATCTCGTCGAAGGTCAGGTTGAGTCGCGAGAAGGCGAGCACGTTGACGGGCGTCGAGACCGCGTCGCAGACCGTCTTGATCTCCTCGGCGGTGACCAGGCCCGGGGCGTAGAGGACGTCGGCGCCCGCGCCCTCGTAGGCCTGCAGGCGGGCGATCGTCTCCTCGATCTCCGGCCTGCCGCGCAGGTGGTTCTCGGCACGGGCGGTGAGCGTGAAGGGGAAGTCGAGCGCTTCGGCCGCCTCGGCCGCCGCGGCGATCCGCTCCGCCGCCCGCTCGATCTCGTAGAGCTCGTCTTCGTCGCGGTCGTAGTCCTCGATCGAGCCACCGACGGCTCCCGCCTCCGCGACGCGGCCGACCGCCCGCGCGGCGTCCTCGGGGGCCGGGCCGTAGCCGTTCTCGAGGTCGACCGAGACGGGCAGGTCGGTCGCCTCGCTCAGTGAGGAGACGTGGGCCGCGATCTCGTCGAGACTGACCGTCCCGTCGGGGCGCCCGAGGGTGAAGGCAAAGCCGCTGCTCGTCGTCGCCAGCGCCTTGAAGCCAAGCCCGGCCAGCACCTTGGCGCTGCCCGCGTCCCACGGGTTGGGAATCACGAACGCCGGGCCGGTATGCAGCCCGCGGAAAGCCTCCCCCCTCCCTTCCTGATTCAGAGCCACGCGAGGGTTATACGCGGAGGGGAGTGTCGATGCTTGCGAACCCGGGTAGTCATACATCGCTCCGGCAGGGAAAGGAGAGAGGAATGGCAAAGACCAAGGAAGAGAAAGATCTCTACGGCCGCTTGCGCGACAGCGGCATCCGCAAGCGCGTTGCCAAGCTGGCAGCCGAGGCCGTCCCGTCGAAGGGACAGAAGAAGCCGCGCCGCGCGAACCGCGTCGCCGATCAGTTGACGGCGGCCGCGGAAACGATCAGGGAGCGCGCCGGCGGCGGCTCGCGAAAGCGCTCGAAGGCAGCCAAGAAGGGGGCCCAGACCCGGAAGGCCAAGGCGAAGAAGCGCAGCGACGCCGCAAAGAAGGGCGCGCGGGCCCGCGCAAGAAGCTAGGGCTTCATCCCGCGCAGGCGCTCGAGGTGCTCCCTGGAGAGCTCGTTGGTGATGCGTAGAAAGTCGATCACCCTCTCGAGTTCCTCTGCTGTAAAGCGACCGCCGAGGCGGGCGGCCCAGTCGGCGGCCACGGGACCCCAGATCTCGTCGGCCCGGGCATAGAACTTCGGCGTCACCTCGAGCTTGACCCGGCGCCGGTCCTCGGGGTCGGGGACGCGACGGGCGTACCCGGCTCGCTCCAGGCGGTCGACTACCCCGGTCACCGCGCCGGTCGTGAGCCCGGCCGCCGCGGCTAGCTCGCCGGCAGTGAGCCCCCCGCTGTTCTCGATGATGTTGATCGCATGGAGGTCGGTGCGGTTGAGACCGAGCCGCTCGGCCGCCATGTTGTCGAAGGCGCTGTCCTGGTTGCCGGCGGCCCGGAACTCGCCGATCAGCTCGCCGATCAGGTCTTTCTTGTTTTGGGCGGACGACATGGAGATCCCTTATTTACTAAGATGTTTAGCACGTAAGTAACTCAGCAGGCAAGCGGAAGCTTAGACCGCTTCGCCGACCGAAAGGAGAACGAGATGGCAACCGAGATGCGACTGGAGCTCGTGGCGGTGCCGGTGTCGGACGTCGACCGGGCGAAGTCCTTCTACGTCGATCAGCTCGGATTCAACGCGGACCACGATCACCGAGTGAGCGACGAGGTGCGGTTCGTGCAACTCACCCCTCCCGGCTCGGCCTGCTCGATCGCGCTCACCACCGGGGCGCACGAGATGGAACCGGGGATCCTCGAGGGACTTCAGTTCGTGATCGACGACGCCGACGCGGTCAGGGCCGAGCTGGCCGAGCGCGGCGTCGAGGTCGGCGAGGTCCAGGAGTTCCCCTGGGGCCGCTTCGTGTTCGTCCACGATCCCGATGGGAACGGACTGGCGTTCCAGCAGATCGTCCCCCAGAACTAGACCGCGATAGCTGTGAGGGGAAGCGGTCGGCTAGTGCCGCTTCCTCTTGCACTGACGGATCCGAAGGCTCCCGGTCAGCTCGGCTGGCCGACGAGCCGCTCGACGCCGGCCTCGTCGATGGTCCGCTTCAGCCCCTCCTGGAGCGAGACCTTCGGCTCCCAGCCGAGCAGGTCCTTCGCCCGGCTGATGTCGGGCTGGCGGATCTTCGGGTCGTCGACGGGCAGCGGCTCGAAGACGATCTCCGAGCGCGAGCCGGCCACCTCGATCACCGTCTCGGCGAGCTGCAGCAGCGTGTACTCGTCCTGGTTTCCGATGTTCACCGGCAGGTGGACCTCGGACTCGGCGAGGGCGATGATCCCCTGGATCTGGTCGTCGACGTAGCAGAAGCTCCTGGTCTGGCTGCCGTCGCCGAAGACGGTCAGCGGTTTGTCCTGGAGGGCCTGCCGGAGGAAGGTCGGGATGGCGCGGCCGTCGTGTGCCCTCATCCTCGGGCCGAAGGTGTTGAAGGTCCGCGAGATGCAGGTGTTGACCCCCTGCTGGCGGTGGTAGGCCATCGTCATCGCCTCGGCGTAGCGCTTGGCCTCGTCGTAGACGCCGCGCGGGCCGATGGGGTTGACGTTGCCCCAGTAGTCCTCGGGCTGGGGGTGGATCTCGGGGTCGCCGTAGACCTCGGAGGTCGAGGCGACCAGGATCCGCGCCCGCTTGAACTTCGCCACGCCCAGCATGTGGTGGGTCCCGTAGGAGCCGACCTTGAGTGTGTGCAGCGGCAGGCGCTGGTAGTCGATCGGGCTCGCCGGCGAGGCCAGGTGGTAGATGAAGTCGACCGGCTCCTCGATCTCGACGAACTCGGTGATGTCGTGATTCGAGAAGACGAAGTTCTCGTTGTTGATGTGCTCGAGGTTCTCGAGTGTGCCGGTGTCCAGGTTGTCGATGCAATGCACCCGGTGCCCCTTCTCGAGCAGGTGCTCACACAGATGCGAGCCCAGGAACCCCGCCCCTCCGGTGACGACGCTGGTGATCATGGCCGCGCGAGGATAGCTACGCGTCCGCGTGGCGGCGGAAGGTCGCTCGCAGCTAGGGGGCGGGCGGGACCTCGACGACGGCGATGGCCCTCAGCGATCGGACCGGTGACGCTGAAGACGCCGTTGCGCACCCGCCGTTTGAGTGTCGTGTCGACTTCGACGTGAACGGTCTGGCCGTTCACGAGATAGATGGGATGGCTCTTCAGGGGGTCCTCGAAGCTGACGAGCTCATACCCCGGCGGCATGACGAAGGTCAGCGTCGCTCGACCCTTGCGCGAGCTCTTGAACCTCGGCGTCCCGGCGACTCTGAACAGTGGTTGCGGGAAGCAGTACGCGTCGATGTCGAAGTCGAAGCAGCTGTTGGCGGTCGGAGCCGGCGAGATGTAGCCGGCGAGCCGGTACTTCCCCGGCAGCCCCGTAACGGAGATCGTCTCCTGCTGTCCGACCGTGAGGGTGCCGTCGGTGTGGATCTTGCCCTTGATCTTGCGCAGCTCCTTGTCGAGATCGGAGAACACTCCCGCCTGCGCCGCGGTCGCGCTGCACAGCACGACCGTCATGGCGGGCGGACAGCGCCGCGACCCCGATGCCCCTTCTCCCCGGGAACCCCACGCGACGACAATTGCATCTCCCCCCAAGGCCACTGGCAATACCCAGTTCGGATACGAGGCTCCGACCGAGCAGGCTGCCTGCAGGCGCTCTAACTCGTCTGGATGGCCGCCCTGCCGAAGCCGAAGCCGAGCTTCCGCTTGTGCGGCAGCCGCTTCACTCCCTGGACGTCGATGTGGACGCGCTGACCGTTGGCCCAGGCGACCGGATAGCGGGTCGAGGGGTCGAACGGGTCGGTCGCGATGTTGTAGGTCGGCGGCACGATGAAGGTGGCGAGGGCCTGGCCCCTCCCGTTGGTCCGAAACGGCGGCGAGAGGGGAGCGGGCGTGACCGGTGCGATGTCGCAGAAGAAGAACTGCCCGCACTGCAGGGTCGTCGGCGGCGGCTCGATCGCCATCTCGAAGCGGGTCTTCCGCGGCATGTGGGTCACGGCCACGGTTTCGGACTGGCCCGGGGTGAGGAACCCGTCCGAGATCACGCGCGCCTTGAAGAAGACGACCTTCACCTTC
>DATAPB010000027.1:0-5265 GCA_036265435.1 Solirubrobacterales bacterium
CGTGCGCGGTCGGATCGGACAGCGGGCCGATGACGTCGAGCATCTCGACGATCGAGCCGGGCCAGCCATGCGTGAGGATCAGCGGCAGGGCGTTCTCCTGGGGCGACTTCACGTGGATGAAGTGGATGTCGAGGCCGTCGATCTCCGTCACGAACTGCGGGAATGCGTTCAGCCTCTCCTCGAGCCTGCCCATCTCGTACTCGCCGGCCAAGTAGCGCGTGAGCTCCTGGATCGTCGCCAGCTGTACGCCCTGACTGATGTCATCGACGGTCTCCTTCCTCGGCATCCGCGTCGCCTGAACGCGACCGCGGAGATCGTCGAGCTGTTCGGCGGAGACGTCGGCCGCGAACGAGCGAACGTCTTCAGCGTTGGCTGATCTGGAAGAGGCTGTGGCTTCCATTCTCGGCTCCTAGCGGTTGAGCGTCGGCAAGCAGACTCGCGCGACGACCCTTCGCTCGCGCCTGTCAAACACCCTGGTCGACCCCCTGGTCACGCGTCGACGAAGGTGGTGACCACCTCGGCGAACTGCACCGGCCACTGAAAGAGGAAGCTGTGGCCGGCGTCGGGAAGATCCGCACCCTGGCGCGGAGTGCCGAACCGCCGATACGCGTACGTGACCCCGTTCTCCGCGTCGACCGTCAGGTTCTCGGCCGTCGTCTGCCCCTCTCCCCCATCCGCGGTCATGGCTTCCATCACCACCACCACGGCCAGGGGGAGATGACCAGGACGATCACGAGGGCCCAGATCAGCACCATCCAGTAGACGGAGTTGAACCCCATGAGGTCGGAGCGGCGGCGGGGGTCCGGCCGGAGGTGGTACCAGCGCCGCGCGCCGCCCCTGGCTTCGGGTGCGTCAGGCATGCGCTGAGGGCGCCCCGGCACCCTCCCGGTACGGGGCCAGGAACCTGGTCACCGCCTCGAGAAGCGCCTCGGGTGCCTCCTCCGCCACCCAGTGACCGCTGTCGGGGAGGACCACGGTCTGGACGTCGTCAGCGACGAGCTTCATCGTGTTCCCGGCATTTTCGCCGCCGCTCAGGGCTCCTCCCATCGCCAGGACCGGCATGCCCAGGCGCCGGTTCTTGCGCTCCTCGTTTTGCGCGATGGTGGTGTCGATCGCGCGATACCAGCCGAAGCTGCCCCGGAGGGCATCCGGCCTCGAGGTGAGCGTTTCGATGTAGTAGGCGACGGCTTGGTCGGGGAGCTCCTTGCCTGCCGAGGCGGCGAACTCGGCAGCGAAGTAGACGTCTTCCTTCCCTCTGACGATCTCTTCGTTCACCTCCGGGGCGAGCCGGTTGAACATGATGTGCCAGAGCTTGTCGTTGACGGGGCCCGGAGCGACCAGCGGAGGCGACGGGGAGATGCCCGGGATGAAGGCCTCGGAGACCACCAGGCGGTCGATCCGCTCCGGTTGGTCCGCGGCCAGGGCATAGGCGATCGGCATGCCGGTGTCGGTCCCGTACAAGGCGAACCGCTGGTGGCCGAGCACTTCCATCAGGGCGGCCATGTCCCCGGCGAGAGTTCCCAGGTCGTACCCGTCCTCGCTTATGTCGGAGAGTCCGATGCCGCGTTGGTCGACCGCGACCACCTCGAAGTCCCGGGCCAGTGCCGGCATCACCATCCGCCACGCGTACCAGGTCTCGGGCCAACCGTGGATCAGCAGGAGCGGCGGGCCTTCGCCTCCAATGACCGCGTGCAATCGCACCTCACCGGCGTCCACGTATCGACTGGTGAACGTGTCTGTGAATCCTTCCGGAAGCTCGGGAACGTCGGAGACGGAGCCGCGGCCTTCGGCCACCGGCAGATCGGTGATGTCGGTCATGGGTATCCCTCCTCGGAGCCGCGAGTGGGCGTCGCTTGGCAGTGTCCCTACCCTGATCTCCTCCTTCGCGCCTCGCGCCCGTGAAACACCCTGGTCCCGCCCCTGGTCCCGATTACCAGTGGCTTTATGGTTTAGGTCGAGATGACATCCCCGCCGGCTAGGGGGTTACGCGACCGGCTCACTGAGCGTGAGGCGCTCGAAAAACTCCTGAATGACGCGCGCAACGGCCGCAGCGCGGTCCTGGTCGTACGGGGCGAGGCGGGCGTTGGCAAGTCGGCGCTGCTCCGAACCGTCGTGGACGAGGCGTCCGGTTTCCAGGTCGCGCAGATCGCGGGAGTGGAGTCCGAGATGGAGCTGCCCTTTGCCGGCCTCCACCAGCTCTGTGCACCGATGCTCGCCCGGCTCGACGGCCTACCCCCGCCCCAGGAGCAAGCCCTGCGGGTGGCGCTGGGACTGGCGTCCGGCGATCCACCCGATCGCTTCCTCGTGGCGCTGGGGGCCCTCACCCTGATCGCCGAAATCGCGGAGGAACGACCGTTTCTCTGCTTCATCGATGACGCGCAGTGGCTCGACGACGCTTCGCGCCAGGTCCTGGGGTTCATCGCCCGACGGCTTCTTGCGGAGCCGGTGGCGATGGTGTTCGCCGTCCGCTCGCCCAGTCAGGACGTTGAGCTCGCCGGCCTGCCCGAGCTGCTGCTCGACGGCTTGGACGATGAGCACGCGCGAGGGCTCCTCGAGACGGTCATCCCCGGACGGCTCGATGAACGCGTCAGGGACCGGATCGTGGCCGAGACCCGGGGCAATCCGCTGGCCCTGCTGGAGCTTCCACGGGGGCTGCCCGCCAGCCAGTTGGCCGGCGGGTTCGGCGTGCCCGAGCTGGTTCCCCTCTCGGGCCGGATCGAGGACAGCTTCCTCCGGCGTATCGAGGAGCTGCCGGACGAAACCCGGCTCCTCCTCCTGGTCGCGGCGGCGGAGCCCGTGGGCGAGCCGGCCCTGATGTGGCGTGCGGCGACGCGGCTCGGGATCCCCGGCACGGCGGTCGAGCCGGCGGCGCAGGCCGGGCTGTTGGACGTCGGCGCGCAGGTGCGCTTCCGGCATCCGCTGGTGCGGTCGACCGTCTACCGGTCGGCTTCGGATCTCGACAGAAGGACCGCGCATCACGCCTTGGCCGATGTGACCGACGCGGCGCTCGAGCCGGATCGCCGCGCCTGGCACCGTGCGCATGCGACGCGGGGCCCGGACGACGACGTCGCCGAGGAGCTCGAGCAGTCGGCGGAGCGAGCGCAGGCCCGTGGCGGCCTCGCTGCCGCAGCGGCATTCTTGGGGCGGGCCGCGGAGTTGACCGACGACCCGGCCCGCCGCGCGGAGCGCATGCTGGCCGCCGCCCAGGTCAACCTGCAGGCCGGCGCGTTCGAAGAAGCGCTCGGGCGGCTCGCGGCTGCCGAGGCCGGGCCGCTCGACGCACTCGGGGAGGCCAGGTTGAACCTGCTGCAGGCCGAGGTCGCCTTCGCGCAGAACCGCGGCAGCGACGCTCCGCAATTGCTGCTCGAGGCCGCAAGGAAGTTCAAGGAGCTCGACCCCCGGCTCGCCCGTGAGACATATCTCGACGCCTGGAGCGCGGCGCTTTTCGCGGGTCGACTGGCGAACGCGGGCAACCTGCACGAGGTCTCTCGGGCGGTCGAGACCGCGCCGAAGCCGGAGAACCCGCCGCGTGCCTCCGACCTGCTTCTGGATGGATTCGCGCTGGTGTTCACCAAGGGCCGCCGTGCCGCAACCCCGGTCCTCCAGAGCGCGGCGGAGGCGTTTGCGGGCACCAGGGCCTCGGTGGAGGAGGTGCTCCGGTGGGGCTGGCTCGCGACCGCGGCCGCCGTCTATCTCTGGGACTACGACAGCTGCCTCGCGATCGCAACCCGGGAGGTTCAGCTGGCGCGCGAGTTGGGTGCGCTGGAGGTGCTCGCGGTCGGCGCGAACGTGATGGGACAGGCGACCGCGCTCGGCGGCGACTTCGCGAGAACCACGATGTTGATCGCCGAGGCGGAGGCGGTCACACAGGCGACCAGGACGCGTGTCGCTCCCTACGGCGCCCTCGTACTCGGGGCCTTCCGCGGCCAGGAGAGAGAGACCTCCTATCTGATCGACACCACCATCAGGGAGGCAACCGCCGGGGGACAGGGAACCGCGGTCCAGTACGCACACTGGGCCAACGCGGCTCTGATGAACTCCCTCGGCCGCTACGAGGAAGCGCAGGCCGCCGCCATCGAGGCGAGCGAGGACACCCCGGAGCTCTTCGTCGCCATGTGGTCGCTGAGCGAGCTGATCGAGGCGGCCAGCAGGACCGGAGACACCGAGGTCGCCGCGGGGGCTCTGGCCCGACTGCGCGAGCACACGAAGGCGAACGACAGCGACTGGGCGCTGGGGGTCGAGGCACGGTCGAGCGCGCTGCTCGCCGGTGGCGAGGAGGCCGAGGTGCTGTTCCGCGATGCCATCCAGCGCCTCGAGCGCACCCGCCTTCTTCCGGACCTCGCACGTGCGCGGCTGCTCTACGGCGAGTGGTTGCGACGGGAGAATCGGCGCGCCGACGCTCGAGAGCAGCTGCGGATCGCTCACGAGGGGTTCCTCTCCATCGGCGCCGACGCCTTCGCCGAGCGCGCCCGCCACGAGCTGCTCGCCACGGGCGAGAAGGTGCGCAGCCGCCGCGACGAGACGCGCGACGAGCTCACCCCGCAGGAGGAGCAGATCGCCCGACTCGCCCGCGACGGGCTGACGAACCCGGAGATCGCCGCCCAGCTCTTCCTCAGCCCCCGCACCGTCGAGTGGCACCTGCGGAAGGTGTTCGGCAAGCTGCAGATCAGCTCGCGCAGGCAGCTCCGGTCGGCCCTGCCGGCACTGCGTGTGGAGGCCGGTCAGATCGAACAGGCTCCTGCCTAGCGGCCCGCTCGCCCTGAGGGCGCCGCACGCGACTAAGCGTCCCGCGCGCCCTCCTCGCTGTCCTGGCGGCTGTGCTGGGTGACGTCGATGAACACCTCCCCGATCTCGGGGAGCTCCGAGCGCAGGCGTGCATCCAGTTGGTCCATCGCTCCGGCGAGCTCATCGGCGCTCAATTCCGAAGACGGATGAACCTTCGCGGCCAGAACCACGTCCTGCGGCGCGACGTGAACCGCGTAGGTCTGGCGCACCTCGTCGACCGCCGGTGACGCCGACAGGATCCGGCGGGCCAGCTCGAGCCTCTCCGGGCTCACCGACCTGCCGATCAGCAGGTCGGCCAGCGGCCTGGCCAGTCCGACTGCAGTCGCTCCCAGGAGGACCCCGATCAGAAGCGATGCGATGGCGTCGCTCGAGGCGGGTCCGCCCAACTCATGCACGAGCAGGCCGCCGGCGGCCAGCGCGATCCCGACCAGGGCCGCGGTGTCCTCGACGGCGAGGGCACGGAGGGTCGGATCGCTCGTC
>DATAPB010000028.1:0-4866 GCA_036265435.1 Solirubrobacterales bacterium
GAACACCGACTCCGACTTCGACCGCGAGAAGCTCCAGGAGCGTCTTGCGAAGCTGGCCGGCGGCGTCGCCGTCGTCAAGGTCGGCGCTGCCACCGAGACGGAGATGAAGGAGAAGAAGCACCGCGTCGAGGACGCGCTGCAGGCCACCCGGGCCGCCCTCGAGGAGGGCATCGTCCCGGGCGGTGGCGTCGCGCTCCTGAACGCGATCGACGCCGTCAAGGTCGACAAGCTCGACGGCGACGAGAGGACGGGCGCACAGATCATCGTGCGTGCGCTCGAGGAGCCGGTGCGGCAGCTCGCTGACAACGCCGGCCTCGAGGGCTCCGTCGTCGTCGACAAGGTCCGTCAGGCCGCGAAGGGCAACGGCCTCAACGTCGAGACCGGCGAGGTCGAGGACCTGGTCAAGTCCGGCATCATCGACCCGACCATGGTCACTCGCTCGGCGCTGCAGAACGCCGCGTCGATCGCCAAGAACATCCTCACCACCGAGGCGATCGTCGCCGAGCCGCCCGAGAAGGAAGGCGCCGGCATGCCCGGTGGCGGCGGTATGCCCGACATGGGCGGGATGATGTAAGCGGCTTTCGCCGCTACTCTCGCCCCAACAGGCGAGTGCCCGCACCAAATCGCGGGCGACTTCAAGAGAGGCCCGGCTCACGCCGGGCCTCTTGCTTTTCTGGAGGCGTGTCCAAGCTCTGGCTGGCCGGCGTGCTTCTGATCGGTGGCGCGGCGATCACCCTCGGCCTGCACGCGCTCGAGGCCCCCGAGCACCTCTACCGCTGGCTCTACGAGCACCTGCTCTCGGGACTCGACGTGCCGGAGGATCCACCGTAATGGAGCCTCGACCTGATCGGCCACGTCTCGCTGATCGGAGGCATCCTCGAGCTGGTGGCCGGCGTGACCGTCCTGATCGTCGAGCGAATCCGCTCGGCCTAGCCGCGAGCGCCGAGCACGTCTCCCATCGACCGGGGCTCGACGCCCAGACGCTCGGCATCAGCCGAGCCCCGTCGGCTCGTCATCGGGACCTCCATCAGCTCCGCTTCCTCCCAGGTCGCGAACACCGACGGCCCGGCCAGCAGCTCCAGCGCTCGCAGCCCCGTGTGCACGAGAGGCAGCGGCACGTGTAGCAGCGGGCGCTCGCGGCCGGTCGCCTCGATGACGACCTCGACGATGTCGTCGTAGGAGAGCAGCTCGGGGCCGGCCAGCTCGAAGCGACCGCTGGAGCCGGGGTTCGACCCGCTCCCGTCGAGCGAGCCGGCAACGCAGCGGGCCACGTCGCGAGCCCAGATCGGCTGGTAGAGGGCCTGGCCCGAGCCCGAGACCGGCACGGCGGGCAGCAGGCTGAAGCGTTGGAGCAGCGTGATCCACGGGTCTCCCGGTCGGTAGATGATCGACGGCGCGAAGACCGTGGTCTCGAGGGGGGAGTCCTCCACGGCGTGCTCTGCCAGCGCCTTGGAGCGGAAGAAGCGCGTCCGCTGGAACGCGGTCGCCCCCATCGCCGAGAAGAAGAGGAAGCGCTCCACCCCGGCCCGCTCGGCGGCGCGCAGCAGGCGGACAGTGGCGAGCCCGTTGAGCTCCTCGATCGTGCCGCCGGGCTGGTCGCGGATGGTCGCCGCCAGGTGGATGACGGTGTCCACGCCTCGCATCGCGTGGCGCAGGGAGAACGGGTCGCCGATGTCGCCGAGGGAGATCTGGACGTCGACCCGGTGCTCGCCGAGCTTGCGGGGATCGCGGACAAGGGTCCGCACATCCTGGCCGTCGGCGAGCAGAATCGGCAGGAGCTCTCCGCCGACCACGCCGGTGGCTCCCGTGAGGAGGATCACGACGCGGACTGTAGCCACCCACATCGGCACCCACCGAGGCGGCGCCTAGCCTAAAATGGCGCGTCCCGCGGCGCCCGATGGGCGCCGCAATCGCAATCGAGACTTGGGAAAGGACCAGCCACCTGTGGCGTACGTCATCGCAGAGCCCTGCATCGGTGAGAAGGACAACTCCTGCGTAGAGGTTTGCCCCGTCGACTGCATCCATCCGACGCCGGACGAGGCCGGCTACGACGACGCGCCGCAGCTCTATATCGATCCGGACGAGTGCATCGATTGCGACGCGTGCGTTGAGGCCTGCCCGGTCGACGCCTGCTTCGCCGAGGACCAGCTCCCGGAGGAGTGGCAGAAGTACACGCAGATCAACCTCGAGTACTACAAGTCCAAGGCTTGACACTGGGCTGGCAGGCCGGCTCGTCCAATTTCCGGTAGGCGGCCAGACGAATGTCGTAGGACCGCGCCTTTCCCGCGGATCCTGACCTCTCGTTCCCCGCAGTGAATTTCGCGGAAATCGGCTATTTGCAGGGCTTTATCCAGCCCGCCCCAGATCCGAGTCTCGACATTTATCGCACTGAGAAGGCGTTGCGTCCCCGGCCTGCCCGGGTTACCTTCGTGAGCAGATCCGAAGGGCCGAGCTTGGGGGACCCTGGCGGGGATTACACCGGGGCCGCAGCGGTCGCGAGGGACTTGTCTTCTTCCTCGCGGCCGCGCGAGGCCTCGGGGCGCCCGGAGACAATCGGCGCCGCCACCAGCGCCAGGTACACGAGCAGCAGGACGTTGCGGATCGCCAGCGGCCAGACGAAGCTGCCGGCCAGGGTGTCGACGCCGTCGTAGTTCTGCAGCTCGATCTGCGTGAAGACGATCGCGAGCAGCAGGACGAGGTTCTCCTTGCGGAGCCCGTAGGCGCAGGCCGAAACGGGCAACAGCCAGAGCAGGAACTGCGGCGAGAGGACAGGCGCGAAGACGACGAGCACCGCGAGCAGAGCACAGACGAGCTCGAAGTTGGTCGCCCGCGATCGCCAACCGGCCCCGACGAGCCAGAGGTAGCCGGCCGCCCCCAGCACGACCGAGAGCCAGCGCGCGGCCGTGGCTCCGGAGGTGGAGATCTCGAATCCGCCATGGCCGACGCCCGTCGCGATCCCGGACGCGCCCAGGACGTGAGCGACCTCGAAGACGCTCGCGCCCAGACTCTCGACCTGAAGCGTTCGCTCCGTGTGGTACGTGATGGCCGATCCGAACTCGTCCCCCATCACGATCACCGCTGCTGCGCAGAGAAGCAGCGGGATCGCACCGGCGACGACGACGCGCCTCAGGTTCCGCTCGCCGCGGAGCAATGCCGGGTAGAGGAAGACCGGAAACGCCTTGATCGCCACCCCGATCGAGAGCAAACCCGACCAGGTGGCGGAGCGGCCCCTGTCGCGCGCGAGCACCGCGGCCAGCACGAATAACGTGGGCACGAGGTCGAAGCGATCGAGCGCCAGGGGCCCGTAGTCGATCAGCGAGCGGTCCAGCACGACGCCGGAGAGCGCGACCACGCCGACCGTGTACACCCCCAACGCCGAGAGGACGCGCCGTCCCTCTCCCGGCAGGCCAAGGCCGATGACCACGACGATCGCCAGGTCGAAGGCGAGCATCTCCCACATGAAGCCTTCGACGAAGCCCTGGGTGCTGTCGTCGAAGTAAGCGGGCGCGATCAGGACCGGGATGGAGAGGGGCGGGTACTCGATCCGCTGGTCCCGGTAGGGCAGCTCACCGTCCTTGATCGCCTTCGCCTGGGGCGCGAAGTCGTTGACCAGGATCGATGACCAGTCCCCGATCGTGGGGACGAAAAGAGCCAGATGAAGAGCGCAGACGAGAGCCGCGGCGGTCGCCCGCCAGCGGAGAGGCATCCGCCTACTGCACCATCGGGAGCTCGGTGCCGCTGACCCCGCCATTCGGCGCCGCGGCCGCCTCCATCTGGGCGACCTGCATCACCGGCAGCTCCACCGGGGTGGCGGCGATGATGCCCCGCGCCGCCTCGCGGATCATCTGGGAAGCGGGCGCGTCCGGATCCTCGATCACCAGCGGCCTGCCAACGTCGGCGTGCTCCCGCAGCTCGGCCGAGAGCGGAACCTTGGCTAGCAGCGGCACATCGAGCTCGTCGGCGAGCAGCTGGCCGCCCCCTTCGCCGAAGATCGCGACACGCTCGCCATCGGGGCCGGTGAAGGCCGACATGTTCTCGATCACACCGAGCATCTCGAGATCCACCTTCGAGGCCATCTGGGCGGCCCGGCTGGCGACGCTCTGGGCCGCCGGCTGCGGGGTGGTGACGATCAGGATCTTCGCCTGTGGCAGCAGCTGGGCGAGCGTCATCGAGACGTCGCCGGTCCCGGGCGGAAGGTCGAGCAGGAGATAGTCGAGCTCATCCCAGGCGACGTCCTCGAGAAACTGCTGAATCGCCTTGTGGAGCATCGGCCCGCGCCAGACGACGGCGGCGTTCTCCTCGACGAAGAAGCCGATCGACATGACGCTCGGCCCCGCCGGCGAGACCGGCGGAATGATCTTTCGCTCGGGCGAGACCTCGGGCTTCTGGTTGATCCCGAGCATGCGCGGGATCGAGTAGCCGTAGACGTCGCAGTCGAGCGCGCCGGTCTTGTGGCCCTCTGCGTGGAGGGCCGCGGCGAGGTTCGCGGTCATCGTGGACTTGCCGACTCCGCCCTTGCCGGAGGCGACGCAGATGACGTTCTTGACCTGGGCGAGGGCGCCCTCCGGCAGCTTCGGACGGCCGAGCTTCTGCTGGAGGTCCGACTTCTCGCCCTCGGAGAGAACATCGAACCCGACCTCCACGGAGTTGACGCCCTCGAGCTCGCCGACGTTCTTGACGACTGCCTGCTGGAAGTGCGAGCGGATCGGACAGCCCGGCGTCGTCAGCGAGACGACGACCTCGACGCGACCGTCGTCGCGGATGTCGATCGAGCGAACCATGCCGAGCTCGACGATCGAGCGGCGCAGCTCGGGGTCGATCACCTGAGTCAGCTTCTCGGTTATCTGATCCTTGGTCGGCACGACT
>DATAPB010000029.1:0-1779 GCA_036265435.1 Solirubrobacterales bacterium
TACGACCTGGTAGCGGTTGCGCCGTCCCTCTCGCTCCCGCAGCACGTAGCCAGCCTCGACCAGCTCGGAGAGGATCCGGTGGGCGGCGCGTTCGGTGATCCCGACCGCGGCGGCGATGTCGCGCAGTCGGATTCCGGGGTCATCGGCCACGCAGCTGAGGACGTGGGCGTGGTTGGTGAGGAAGTCCCAGCCGGATGTCCCAGAAGCTGACGCTGGCTCTTGGTTTCTAGAAGAGAAATTCATGAATACATAGTAACGTGTGTGTCCAGGAACAGTGCGAAAGCGATCCTCGCCGCGCCTTTGAGGACCGGACCAATTGCGATGACCTTCGACAAGCCAACAGCGGGAAAAGCCGCGAGCGCAAGGCTCGTCGAGCTCGAGGCGGAGGAGCGGTACGCCCGCGATCGCTACCAGCTCTACAAGGCGAAGGCCTACGGCTCGCGTCTGACGAGTGCGGGGCGCCTACGAGAGCTCGAGCGAAGGTCAATGCTGGCCAAGATGCGGCTCGATCGGGCGAAGGCCGACTGGGAGCCACTCGCCTCGACGGACGATGGATATTTGGATTGAGCTCGCGCTGCAGTGGCTGAGCTCCGGTTCTGCCAACCGGGCAAGAGGAGTAGTCTCCTCCGGGTTGGATAGTCAGACGGGCGCTGAACGGCCTGACTAGACAGCCAGCACCTGCCTTGCCGGTTGCTCGGCTCCGCCTGACCAAATGCCTCCCGTGAGGAAGGCCCGAGATCTCAGGAGGAGCATGAGCGAAGTCGCGAAACCGACCGCACCCGGGCCGGCGCCCGGCAACGATTCAACGGCCGTCGGACCGGCGGTGCTGGCCCGCTACGCGCGGCCTGACCGCGGCCGCAGCCTGCTCGATCTGGCGACCTCGGTCCTCCCCTACCTCGGCCTGTCGGTGCTGATGTACTTCGCGCTCGAGCTCTCCTACCTGCTCGCGCTCGCCCTCGCCCTCCCCGCCGCCGGGTTTCTCGTCCGCACCTACATCGTCCTCCACGATTGCGGCCACGGCTCGTTCATGCGATCGCGGCGCGCCAACGCCTGGATCGGATCGCTCTGCGGGCTGCTCGTGTTCACGCCCTTTCACAGCTGGCGCCACGAGCACGCCGTCCACCATGCGACCGCCGGCGACCTCGATCGTCGCGGGGTCGGCGACGTCCTCACCCTGACCGTCGCCGAGTACGCGGCGCTGGGGTGGTTCGGCCGGCTCAAGTACCGGCTCTTCCGCAACCCGCTGGTGATGTTCGGCCTCGGCCCGGCCTACGCGATGATCCTCTCGCCGCGGTGGCCGTCGCCGAGCGCCAGAAAGCGGATCCGACGCAACGTCATCGCCACCGATATCGCGCTCGCGGCGCTGATCGCCGGGCTCTGCTGGGCGGTCGGCTGGCGTGAGTACCTGCTGGTCCAGGCGCCGACCGCCTGGCTTGCCGGCGCCACCGGGGTCTGGCTCTTCTACGTCCAGCATCAGTTCGAGGACACCTACTGGCAGACCTCCGAGCGCTGGGCCTATGCCGACGCCGCGCTTCGCGGCAGCTCCTACCTGAAGCTGCCCCGGGTGCTTCAGTTCTTCACCGGCAACATCGGCCTCCATCACGTCCACCACCTCTCCACCCGGATCCCCAACTACAACCTCCAGCGCGCCCACGACGAGAACCAGGCCTTCCGCGAGGTGCCGACGCTGACGCTGTGGGACGGCCTGCGCGCGGTGCGCCTCAAGCTCTGGGACGAGGATCGCGAACGCCTGGTCACCTTCGCCCAGGCGCGGGAGCC
>DATAPB010000030.1:0-5102 GCA_036265435.1 Solirubrobacterales bacterium
CGCCCCCGAGGTCGACTTTCGCACCATCCTCGGGGCGCTCAGCGTCTATATGACGTTCGGACTGCTTTTCACGTTCCTCTACGCGTTCCTGGACAAGATCCAGGACGGCGCCTTCTTCGCCAACGGAGCCGCTGCCAGCGGAGGCGACACCCTCTTCTTCAGCTTCACGACCCTGACCACGACGGGCTACGGCAACCTCGTTCCGGCAGCCCAGCCCGGCAAGATGTTCGCGGGCCTCGAGATGCTGATCGGGCAGATCTTCCTGGTGACCCTCGTCGCCGGGCTGGTCAGCCTCTGGCGACCCAGAAGGGTCCGCAGCTCGACCGAGGTCTAGCGGGCAACTCGGGTGAGCACGTCGTCGAGCAGCGCCGAGCGGTCGCGGGGCCCGAACTTGTCAACGAGCTCCGCTTCGATCGCGGCTCGGTCCTGTCCGTCGACCGCAAGCTTCATCGCCACCAATCGTTCGGTGGCGTCGTCACCGTTCTCGGTCGGTGCGGTGGCCTGCTCGGGCTCGGGATCAGGGTGCGGACCCGACGGCCGCTCCTTGTCGGTCTCGGTCTCCGAAGGCTCGGACTCAGCGTTTGGGATCGCGGCCGATGCAGCGGCCGCCAGGGTGCCTCCGAGCTCGTCGAGTGCGCGCTTCGCGGCCTCGATCTGGGCGCGAGCGTCGCCCTCGGCCCGCTCACGGACCTGCACCGCCTCGGCCTCGGCCTGCTCGCGAATGCTCGCCGCCTTGGCCTCGGCGTCGCGAATGATCTCGGCGGCACGAGACTCCGCCTCGGCGATCACCTGCTTGACCGCTTCCGCCGCCTGAGCGGCGAGCTGATCGGCATCCGGTCGAGCTGCCATCACCCGAATCGTAATGGCGCATAGGATCTGGGCGCGGCAGCGGCCGCCCTGGTCCCGCTCCGCGACTGCCTCGATGGACTCGACTCAGCTCCAGATACTCCCGCTGGCGCTCATCATGGTGATGGGCCCTCAGATCCTGACCGCGATCTTCCTCGTGACGAGCCATGAGCCGGTGAAGAACTCGGCCGCGATGATCGTCGGGGTGGTGGTTGCGGCAACGCTCAGCCTCGCGATCTGGTTCGGGCTCTATGACGTGCTCAACATCAAGCCCCGCTCGGGGTCAGGGCCGAGCACCGCGGACTACGTGGTTGCGGGCCTGCTGGCGCTTGCCGGGATCCACACCTTCCTCGGCCGGCATGAGGCCAGCGTCCCCAAGTGGATGACCGCCCTCCAGGAGGCAGAGCCGAAGCGGGCGTTCACCCTGGCCTTCCTGCTGATCCTGTTGATGCCGACCGACATCGTCGCTGTCATCTCGACGGTCCACTGGCTTCATGACAACCACGACAACCTCCTGCACGGCTGGCCTCTCGTGGCCGCCACCACGCTGCTGATGGCCTTGCCGATCCTCGCCTACCTGCTGCTCGGTCGCCGGGCGCGGCAGGCGATGCCCGGCATCCGCGACTGGCTGACGACGAACGCCTGGGTGGTCAACCTCGTCGTGATCGTCTATTTCATCTACCAGCTGGTCAAGTAGCGGCTACTGCACCGGGACGAGCAGGTCCGCGATCCCGAAGACGCCCGCGTCGTGGGACGGCAGGGTCGGCCGCCACGATGGGTCCACCGACCGGAACGACTCCGGGTCCGCGTCGATGATGCCGACGAGCACCTCGCCCACGATCCGGCCGCCCACCGGGCCCAACCGATCTCCGTCCTCGAGGGCCTCGGCCTCCTTCAGCAGGTACAGCCAGAGCGGTGTCTCCTGCTCCCAGCCCGCCTCCGCAAGGCCGACCTGGTCCGGCGAGAGCGGCTCGACCCCGAGCTCGCGGGCGACCGCCTCGCCGGAGGGGAGCCCGACTCCCTGCCCCCGCTGCAGGTCGCGGTTGGCGAGGGACGAGTACGCCGAGCCCTCGTCCTCGCCGCTGATCTGGCGAGGCAGCGAGATCAACGACCGGGGCAGCTTCCCGTCGATCTTCTTCGAGCGCTGAGCGGGCTCGAGGCCGGGGAAATCGAACTGCAGCGTCCAGTCGATCGCATGACCGACGGGCACGGCGTCGAAGCCCATCAGGTCGGGAAAGACCGGGACCGGCCCGAAGTCCCGGTTCACCCGATACGCGTCGCGGACCTGGCTGTGGCCGTAGCGGTACGCCGCGTCAGCGAACTCGAAGGGGATGAACGGGTCATCGCCGGGCCGGAAGACCTTGGCTCCGCCATCCAGCAGTTCGGCCATCAGCTCGGCCCCGACCAGCAGCGGCAGGAACTCCATGAGGATCACCCACTGGTAGTGCCAGGTCGTGGCTCGCCGGGCATCGTCGAAGACGTCGGCCTCCTCCACCCCGTCCTCGCGGAGCCGATCGACGATCAGGTTGTGGGTCCTGATGAAGCCGACCTGCATCTGGTTCATGAACAGGTGCGTGTCGTTGCGCTGATCCCCGACCAGGGCGATCCCCTCGTGGTTGCGGGGCACGTCGTGATCACCCTCGCCGAGCAGGAGTTTCGCCGGGTCGTCCTTCTGGAAGAGGTAGGGCGATCCGGTCGGCCCGGCCCCGTACATGCCCTCGAGGTTGGCGCGCGGCGTCCGGAAGTTCTTGACGCGATCCGGGTCCGCGTGATGGCCGAGCGGCGACCGATCGGCCGTGATGTCGTGGGCGACGAACTGGCCGAAGAAGGGCCAGCCGGCGGCCATCTCTCCGTCGGTGGACCGATCGGCGTCGTCGTCGCAGATGCCACCCGGGCTGCCGAGGGCGTGGAGCGCCTCGTCCTCGGAGTCCAGCGGCGGGAGGTTCTCGAACAGCCGGCGGTAGCGACCCCCGTAGACCGAGTCGCCGACCCGCTCCGGCGCCAGGCACAAGTCCCGCGCGATGAGCTTGGTGCTCACGAGTAACTCGGCGCCGGCGGGATCTCTTCGCCAGCCTGAACGGCCTGGACCACCTTCGCCGCGTCGGGCAATCGGTACTCCTCCCCGTACACGGCGCCCGGCCGTCGCGGCGCCTCCATCGCCCCGGCGTCCTCGTTCCGCCCCAGGTCGATCGGGGCGTAGCCGGCATCGGCGATCAGGCCCATCACGACCTGCTTGGCGGCGACGTCGTCGCCGCACACCCACTGGACCATCCGCTCATCCTCCGGCCGGAAGGCCGCCTCGGCTTGAAACGCAGCGGTGATGGTGTTGAAGCTCTTCGTGTAGCGGGCGCCGTCGACGCGAGCGGCGTGAAAGCTGGCGGCCGTCTGGCCTTCGGCCGGCATCTCGGAGCTGCCGTACTGGTTGGTCGTGTCGATGACGATCTTGCCGTCGATGGATCCGGCCGCCTGGACGGCGGCGTCGAACCCGTCCCAGGGAACCGCGAAGACCACAACCTCGCCGAACTCCGCCGCCTCGGGCACGGTGCCGACGCTGGCACGCTCACCGATCTCGGCCGCGAGCGGCTCGAGCTGCGACGGGTCTCGGGAGCTCAACCTCACCTCGTGGCCGCCCTTGGCGAGCTGGACCGCGCAGTTGCCGCCGATCCTTCCCGCTCCGACGATTCCGATCCTCAATCTGAGCCCCCTTTCTCTCGAATTCCGGTGGCCTCAGATCGTAGGCAACCGTTCCGGTCGGCCTACGTGGGGATCAACGCAGCGACGCTGGCGCCGTCAGGCGGCCCAGGAGAACTCGGAGGTCGAGATGCCCGTCTTGCCTTCGTACTCGATGCCGAAGGCGTTGATGCTCGAGCGCTTGGCCTCGGCCGCGTTGAACTCCGACGAGGCCGGATGAAATACGCCCACGAGCCGCACCGGCTGCCCCGTCTCGACTCCAAAGGGGACGATGTCCTCGATCTCGAAATCGATGGCGTCACCGATCCTGACGCTGTGGCTCAGCCCGTCCTCAACGACCTCGATCGGCGCGCGCTCGACCCCGAGCACCTCGCCGACGAGAGGCATTATCGCTTCCATCGGACCGCCCTTCTGTCCGCCGAACACCGCGGTGAGCTTCTCCATCTGCTCATCGCTGGCGCGATCGTCCACGAACATGCCGAGGCGCCAGTTCCCATCGGTCATGACCTTTGGGCTGTCCACGATCGCGGCAACCGTGAGGCCACCGACGTCGGTGCCCTCGATCTCGCCCTCCTTGATGACGAAAACGAGCGTGACGCCGCAGAAGTCGTAGGTGGCGCCGTGATCGAACGACATGTTGCATGGACACATGAGGTCGCAAGAACACGTCTCGATGAAGCTTCCTTTCAGGTTCCAGGCCATCACGACTCCTCGGGGCTCGACGGTGGGCGGAGTCTCTTGCCGTACCCGGTGGATGTCAAGCACGCCGCGGACCCGGCTCACGCCGGGCCCGCGACAACCTCGGTGTTCCTGGCGGGCTACGCCCTCGCCGGCTCCGGAACCGCCGGCGGAGTGGGCGCCGCCGAGTGATCGGTCGGTCGCCGCTTCGGCAGCCACTCGAGCCAGCTCGGCAGGTACCAGTTGCGGTCGCCCAGCAACTTCATCGTCGCCGGGAGCAGAACGCCCCTGATGACCGTGGCGTCTATCAGGATCGCCGCCGCCAGCCCGACTCCCATCTGCTTGAAGTCGATGAAGCTGAGCGTGGCGAAGATCGAGAACACCGCCACCATCACGATGGCCGCGCTCGTCACGGTGCCCGCGGTCGAGCCGATGCCGCGCTCGATCGCCTTCTCGGTCGGCATGCCGCGGTCCACGAGCTCCTTGATCCGGCTGAGGATGAACACGTGGTAGTCCATCGAGAGGCCGAACAGGACCACGAACAGGAACAGCGGCAGCCAGCTGGTCACCCCGTCGCTGTGCACGCCGAGCAGATCCTGCGCGAACCCGTGCTGGAAGACCAGCACGAGGATCCCGTAGGCCGCCCCGACCGACAGCAGGTTCAGCGCGATCGAGGTGATCGGCACGACGACCGACCTGAACGTCACCAGCAACAGCAGGAATGCCAGCGTCAGCACGAACGCGAACACGAGCGGCAGGTGCTCCTTCAGGGAGTTCTGCCAGTCGACGTTGGACGCCGTATCCCCGCTGACGTCGACCGTGGCCCCGGTGCCGGCAAAGGCCGCGGGGATCAGGTCGTCGCGCAGGGTCGAGAGCGCGCTCTTGGA
>DATAPB010000031.1:0-19449 GCA_036265435.1 Solirubrobacterales bacterium
ATGCTGGACTCGCTCGGCTATGTCGAGTCCCCCGACCGCGAGGGCGCCGACCTGATCCTCTTCAACACCTGCTCGATCCGCGAGTCGGCGGACAACCGCTTCATCGCTCACCTGGGCGAGGCCAAGAGGCTCAAGTCGGAGGATCCGGCGCGGGTGGTGGGCGTCGGCGGCTGCTGGGCGCAGTCGGTGAAGGAAGAGGTCTTCCGCCGCTTCCCGTTCGTCGACGTCGCCTTCGGCCCCGGCCAGATCCATCGCCTGGCGGAGTTCCTGACCTCCGACTCGCTCACGGCGCAGGGCTACTTCGAGTTCGAGGACGTCTCGGGCCACCTGCCGATGAAGCGCGAGCGGGACTTCCAGGCGTGGGTGCAGATCTCCCAGGGCTGCAACTGCGTCTGCACGTACTGCATCGTTCCCTCCGTGCGCGGCCGTGAGGTCAGTCGCGATCCGGAGGAGCTGCTGGCCGAGGTGGAGCGACTCGCCGCGGACGGTGTGCGCGAGGTGACGCTTCTGGGCCAGAATGTGAACAGCTACGGCAGAGACCTGCCGAAGGAGCGCCGGGTCGGGTTCGCCGACCTGCTCGCGCGGGTCGACGCGATCGACGGCATCGACCGCATCCGCTACACGAGCCCTCACCCCAAGGACACACGCGAGGAGGTGATCCGCGCGCACGCCGAGCTCGCGTCGGTCTGCGAGCACATCCACCTGCCGCTCCAGTCGGGATCGAGCACCGTTCTGAAGCGGATGCGCCGAACCTACGACCGTGAGCGCTACATGGACCGGGTCGCCCTGATCCGCGAGCACGTGCCGGACTGCGCGATCACCACGGACATCATCGTCGGCTTCCCGGGGGAGACCGACGCCGACTTCGAGGAGACGCTCGAGGTCGTCGAGGAGGTCGGCTACGACAGCGCCTTCACCTTCATCTTCTCGCCGCGACGCGGCACAGAGGCGGCCGATCTCGACGACCAGTTGCCCCACTCGGTGAAGCGGGACCGGATGGGGCGCCTCGTCGAGCTCGTCCAGGGGCGGGCGCGCGAGCGCGCCGAGCGTTTCATCGGGCGCACGATGGACGTGTTGGTGGAGGGCCCCAGCCGCACCGATCCGAGCCGCCTCCGCGGCCGCACGCGGCACAACAAGACCGTCAACTTCGATGGCATCGCCACTCCCGGTGAGCTGGTCGACGTCGAGATCGAAAGCGCCACCTCGACCACGCTGAGCGGGTCAGAGCGGCTGCTCAGCCGCGCCGCTTGAAGATCCTCGCGCTCTTCGGCCCGACGGCCGTGGGGAAGACCGGGGTGGCGATCGCCGTGGCGGAGCGACTGCGGGAGCGGGGCGAGGACCCGGTGGCGGTCAACTGCGACTCGATCCAGGTCTATCGCGGGCTCGAGGTCCTGAGCGCGGCCCCTGACGCCGAGCAGCAGGAGCGCCTCGAGCATCGGCTGCTCTCCTTCGTCGACCCGAGCGAGGAGTTCAGCGCCGGCCGCTATGCGGAGCTCGCTCACGCCGAGATCGACTCGCTACTGGCGGAGGGGAGGCGCCCGATCGTGGTCGGCGGCACCGGCCTTTACCTGCGCGCGGCGCTGGCTGATCTGGATCTGCGCCCACCGGTGCCCGACGAGGTCCGCGCTGAGGTGGAGCGAGAGCTCACTGAGCGCGGCTCCGCTGCCCTGCATGCCGAACTCGATCCAGAGCTCGCGGCCGGGGTTGACCCGAACGACCGCAAGCGGATCGCGCGCCTGACCGAGCTCACGCGGGCCGGGATCGATCCCGCCCGGAGCTCTGAGCGTCTCTGGACGGCCGAGTTGCGCCACCCGACGATGCTCGTCGGACTGTCGATGGCTCGCGGCCGGCTGGGGGAGCGGATCGACGAGCGCGTGGATGAGATGGTCGCCTCCGCGGCTGCCGACGAGGCGAGGCGAGCCGCTGCCGCCGGCGCGTCGCGGACCGCGCGGGCTGCACTCGGCTTCGAAGATCTCCTCGACGGGAATCCACGCGCGATGAAGCGGGCACATCGTCAGTACGCGCGGCGCCAGCTCACCTGGATGCGGCGCATGGAGGACGTTACGGTCATCGACCGCACGGACCGCGAGGATACGGACGTGGCGGCGGAGATCGTGGAGCTCATCTAGTGGACTCCACAGGGCGTGAGAGGCTCGTACGCCGTTCGATCGACGCTTGGAACGCCGACGACTGGGAGGACCGGCTCAGAGCGATCTGGAGCCCGGAGGGGACGATCGTCTCGCCCGAGGGCTGGCCGGAGTCCGGCGAGTTCAGCGGCTGGCCGGCGATGCTCGAGCAGTGGCGCCGGGTCAAGGGCTCCTGGGCCGAGGACCGAGTCGAAGTGGTCGATCTCGAGTCGATCGGCGACCGCGTGCTGGGATATCTCCGCTGGATCCTGCGAGGGGATGCGAGTGGCGCACCACTCGAAGTCGAAGTCGCGATCCTCTGCGAGTTCGATGACGAAAGGCTCTTCAAGATGACCTATTTCCTCGACCGCGAGCGCGCCCGTACGACCGCCGAGGCGAACGGATGAAGTTCGAGAAATGGACCGCCCTGGGCAACGACTACCTGATCGTCGAGGCGGCCGCGCTGCCCTGGGAGCCGAGCCTCGAGCGGACCAGGCGGCTCTGTGATCCCCACTTCGGCGTCGGCTCGGACGGGCTCCTGCTGCTCGCGCCCGTCGAGGATCCGGCCTACGTCGCGGAGCTGCGCATCTTCAATCCGGATGGGTCCGAGGCCGAGCTGTCGGGCAACGGGGCTCGTGAGGCGGCGCTCTACCTGCGTCGCTCCGGGTGGACCGACGCGGAGGAGTTCACGATCCTGACCAAGGCGGGACCGATCACGCCGACGATCCGATCTGAGCGCGAGGCGACCCTCGAGATGGGAAGGGCGAGCACGTCGTCGGACGACTACCCGTCCGGTACGGACGACGGACGGGGCGAGGTGGTCGCCGCCGGGCGATCGTGGCCGTTCCAGCATGTCTCGATCGGCAACCCGCAGTGCGCGATCGAAGTCGGCGACGAGCTCGAGGGCCTGGAGCTGACCGCCATCGGCCCGGAGATCGAGAGCAGCCCGCTGTTCCCGAACCGAACGAACGTGAGCTTCTACCGGGTCGACGGCGACAGGGTCCGAGCCCGGATCTTCGAGCGCGGGGTGGGGGAGACCCTGGCGTCCGGGACGGGGGCGACCGGTGCGGCCGTGGCCGCGCACCTGGCCGGCGCGCCGAGCACGCTCAGGGTCGAGCTCGACGGCGGCGAACTCGAGGTCGAAATCGGCGATGACCTGGCAGTCAGGCTGACAGGCTGGGCCGAGCCGATCTTCGCCGGGGAGCTCTCCCCGGAGCTGCAACGGGTGCTCGAGGAGCTCGGCTGAGCGGCACGCAGCCGAGCCAGAGCGACCCCTAGTCTTCTCGCTTCCGATGGCGGCACCGACCAAGAAGAAGGGGCTGACGGCCCCGTCCGAGCGTCTCGAGGCGATCCCGCCCTACATGTTCGCCGAGCTCGAGCGGCGAATCGAGGCGAAGCGCGACGAGGGGATCGACGTGATCAGCCTCGGCATCGGGGATCCGGACACCCCGACGTTCCGTTACATCGTCGAGGCGATGCGGGAGGCCGTCGGTGACCCGGAGGCTCAGCGGTATCCCAGCAACCGCGGTCGTCGCGAGTTCCGCGAGGCCTTTGCCGACTTCTACCTGCGGCGCTTCGGCGTCGAGATCGATGCGATCAACGAGGTGATCCCGGCGATCGGTGCGAAGGAGTGCATCTACAACCTCTGCTTCGCGTTCCTGGATCCGGGCGATGTCGCGCTCGCCTCGGACCCGGGCTATCCCGTCTACACCGGAGGCCCCGTGCTCGCCGGGGCCGAAGCGCACCTGCTCCCGCTGCGGGCGGACCTCGGCTTCACCCCCGACCTGGACGCGATCTCGGAGGAGAAGCTCGACGCCGCGCGGCTGATGTTCATCAACTACCCGAACAACCCGACGGGAGCGGTCGTGCCCGACGGCTTCTTCGAGCGCGTCGCCGAGCTCGCGCGTCGCCACGAGTTCCTGGTCGTCCACGACAACGCCTACTCGGAGACGACGTACGACGGCTACGTCGCGCCGAGCTTCCTGGACACTCCTGGCGCCAAGGAGGTCGGGGTCGAGGTCTTCTCCCTCTCCAAGGGCTACAACATGACCGGCTGGCGCTGCGCAGCGATCCTCGGCAACGCCGAGGCGATCAGGACCTACTGGCGGCTCAAGACGAATATCGACTCGGGCCTGTTCGAGGCGGTCCAGCTGGCCGGTGCGGCGGCGCTGAGGGGGCCGCACAAGGACGTCGAGGCGATGTGCCGGATCTATCAGCGCCGCCGGGACCTGGTCGTCGACGCGCTCGGCGACATCGGAGTCGAGGTGGAGGCGCCGAAGGGAACGATCTACATCTGGGCCCCGGTGCCGGAGGGCCATACCTCCACCTCCTTCGCGGAGAGAGTCCTCGAGGAGGCGGCGGTGGTGATCTCGCCCGGCTCGATGTACGGGCCGAGCGGCGAGGGCTTCTTCCGGATCTCCCTGACCACGCCCGACGAGCTGCTCACCGAGGCAGTCGAGCGCCTGAGGGTTCATTTGACGCCCTAGCCCGAACGCCGCTGGTTGACCCGGGCCCGGGGCGGGTAGGAGCGGGTACCGGCGCGCGGCGAGCGACGATTCCGTAGCGTGCCCCGGGGGACGGACCCGGGGGGCGATTCGGCCTTTACCGGGCACTCAGCTAAAGGCGAAAGCCTGGACGGCCGAACCACCATCCAATGAGCGAGATCGGACTGATACTGGCACTCGGATGCGCCGCCTTCTCGGGCGTGGCGTTGCTCTGCAAGCACCGCGGGGCCATGGCGGCCCCCGATGTCGCCATGCGAAGCCCTCTGCGGAGTGCGGCGGCGCTCTTCCGCTCCAGGTGGTGGGTGATCGGCTTCGGCCTCGCCACCCTCGGCTGGGGCATGCACGTGGTCGCTCTCTCGATGGCACCGCTGTCGCTCGTCCAGGCGGTGATCGCCGGCGGGCTCGCCCTCCTGGCCGTTCCGGCGCGTCGCTGGTTCGGGCTCGCGGTGGGGGCCCGCGACCTTGTCGGTCTCGGCCTCTGCGCCGCCGGCCTCAGCTTCCTGGCGCTCACCGCGGGCCACGGTCACGACAACGAAACCTTCACGAGCTCGACCATGCTGGCCTTCGAGGGCGGGACGCTCGCCCTCGTCGGCGTCCTCCTCTTCGCGTCCGCCCATCGCCGGCTGGTCAGCCGTGGCTGGATCCTGCTGGCGGTCGCAGCGGGGAGCTCGATCGGGGTCTCGGACGTGGCGATCAAGGCCCTGGCGGTCACGGTGCCCGCCTCACCGCTCGCCCTACTGACTCCCTGGACAGCACTTGCAATCATCGGCGGGATCGGCGGTTTCCTGGCGCTCGCTCGCGGGCTCCAGCTGGGTGAGCCGGTTGCCGTGATCGTTGCTTTCTCCGCCAGCGCCACGCTCGCAGCGATCACCGGCGGGATCCTCGTCTTCGGTGACCCGTTGGGGTCGGACGCGCTCGACGTCGTCGCCCGCTGCCTGGCGTTCGTGGCGGTGATCGCGGCGGCTGCGCTGCTGCCGCTGGTGCCGGAGAAGACCGGCGAGCCGCGGGTCGCGGCGCAGCCGGCGGCCTGACACGCTCCCAGAGCCGACGGGGGCGCTGCCCCTACCATCAGGGGAGTGCAGAGAAGCCGCAACGGACGGTTGAACGAGAGTCGCTACGGCGGCGAGACGGCCGGTGTGGTCAACCCGCGCGCCCGCCAGCGTGCGTTCGCGATCGGCGTGGTCCGCGACGGCGAGCACCCGAAGGACCCGCTGGCGGAGCTGAAGGAGCTGCTGCGGACCGCGGGCGTGGCGACCGCGGGGGAGATGACCCAGGCCCGAGAGGCGCCGGACCCGGACCGCTACTTCGGGCGGGGGAAGCTCGCGGAGCTGAAGCGCGAGATCGTGGCCGCCGACGCGAACCTGGTCGCCTGTGACGACGAGCTCGTCCCACGACAGGAGCGCAACCTCGAGCAGGAGCTGGGCGTCCCCGTGATCGACCGGACGGCGGTGATCCTGGACATCTTCGCGGACCACGCTCATACCGCTGAGGGCAAGCTTCAGGTCGAGCTGGCACAGCTCGAGTACAACCTCGCGCGGATGAGGGGCCTGTGGACGCACCTCGAGCGCCTGGGGGCCGGTCGTATCGACGGCGGTATCGGGACCCGAGGCCCCGGCGAGTCGCAGATCGAGACGGATCGTCGCCTCGCTCGCGATCGGATCACGGCCCTGCGGCGCAGGCTGCAGGGGGTGGAGCGGAACCGCGCGGTGATGCGCGCCGAGCGGGAGCGGGCGGCGCTTCCATCGGTGGCCCTGGCCGGCTACACGAACGCCGGCAAGTCGACGCTGCTCAACGCCCTCACTGGCGCGGGCGTGGGGGTGGGGGAGAGGCTCTTCCACACCCTCGATCCGACCACACGCGCATTCACCTACGAGGGGCGTCGCTACCTGCTCACCGACACGGTCGGCTTCATCCGCAAGCTGCCGCATCAGCTGGTGGAGGCCTTCAAGGCCACCCTCGAGGAGACCGTCCTTGCGGATCTGGTCCTCCACGTGGTGGATGGTTCCGAGCCCGAGCCCGAGCGCATCGATTCGATCGCCGCCGCGGAGGCCGCTCTCGAGGAGATCGGCGCCGGCGAGTCACCCCGGCTCCTGGTGATGAACAAGATCGACCTGCTCGACGAGGAGGAGCGGCGCGAGCTGCGCCTACGCCACCCGGATGCAGTGCTGGTGTCGGCGGAGACGGGCGAGGGACTCCACGAGCTCAGGTCGACGATCGCCGAATCGATCAGGGCGACACTTTCCCGTGTGGAGCTGCTCGTACCCTTTGATGCCGGTGACCGGCTTTCGGAGCTTCACCAGATCGCTGGCGACCTCGAGCGTGAGGATCGCCCGGACGGGGTTCTCGTTCGCGCGCAGCTTCCTGCCGCGCTCGCCGATCGGTTCGCCGACCTCGACGTCAACGGCCGCGGCGGACGATCGCGGGACGGCGTTCGCGCCGGAGACTGAGCCACCGGCCGACGGCGGGGCGATCGCCGTGGCCATCGCCCAGGAGGAGTCCTTCGGCGAGCCCCACGGGGACCTGAAGTTCGTCAGGCTCAACCACGAGGCCACGCTGCCCACCCGGGCACACGACGACGACGCTGGTCTCGACCTCTACGCCGCCGAGTCCGCTCGCCTGGCGCCGGGTGCGCGGGTGAGCGTCGGCACGGGGCTGGCGGTCCGGATCCCCGATGGCATCGGCGGTCTCGTCCTCCCGCGCTCCGGGATGGCGATCAAGCACGGGGTGACGCTGGTCAATTCGCCCGGCCTGATCGATCCCGGCTATCGCGGGGAGGTGCGCGTGCTCCTGCTCAACACGGATCGCACACTCGAGTTCCAGATCTCGCCCGGGGACCGGATCGCGCAGCTTCTCCTAGTTCCGGTTTCCCATGCCGTCCCGCGGCTGGCCGACGCGCTCGACGACTCGACGCGCGGCGAGGGCGGCTTCGGCTCGAGCGGCTTCTAGTCAGCGGCGCTAGCGATTGCGCCGCTACACGGAGGTCTGACGCTCTAAGCGGTCGCGAAGGAAGTCAGCCGGCCGATTGCTCGGGGGCGCTTTCCGGGGAGCTGAAGGAGACCTGCGGGGTCTCGCGCTCGCTCGGCTCCTCGATCGAGAAGTACTGCTTCTCGGTGTAGCTCATCTGGTTGGCGACGATCGAGGATGGGAACTGCTGGATGCGCGTGTTGAACTGCTGCACGTTCGAGTTGTAGATCCGGCGCGAGGCCTGGATCTCGTCCTCGAGCTCGGACAGCTGCCGCTGCAGCTGCTGGAAGTTCTCAGTGGCACGCAGCTGCGGGTACTGCTCGGCCACGACCCGGAGGCCGCCGAGGGCCGCGGTCAGCTGCCCCTCCGCCTGGCCGGCCTCGGCGGGACCGCTCGCCTGCATCGCTGCGGCGCGTGCCTGGGTGACCTTCTCGAAGGTCTCGGACTCATGCGTGGCGTAGCCCTTGACCGTCTCGACCAGGTTCGGCACGAGGTCGTGCCGCCGCTTGAGCTGCACGTCGATCCCGCTCCACGACTCGCCGACGCGCTGGTTGAGGCTGACCAGGCTGTTGCGGACCAGGACGTAGATGAGCCCGGCCAGGAGCAGGAGCGCGACGATGATGATCACGATGACCATGGGGAGGGGATGCTAGCGGCTGCCGGGGCGCCGGCCCCGCTAGCCGGACTCGGCCGCCCGCAGCGCGGAGGCGTGCGAGGCCGCCTCGAGCCCGTCTGCCAGCGGCTCGAGCTCCGGCTCGGAGCCCGTTCGACGGCCGATGGCGAGGGCGATCAGACGGTCCGCCAGCCAGGCGTTCTTGGGTAGGAGTGGCCCGTGCAGGTAGGTGCCGATCATGTTGAGACGCCTGACGCCCTCGTAGCCGTCGCGCCCGTTGTTGCCGTGGCCGTGGAGGACGCGGCCGAGTGGCTCCGCCGTTGAGCCGAGGTGCGTGCGCCCGCCGTGGTTCTCGAACCCGGCCAGCACCTGGGGGCCCTCGCCGAGATCCACCTCGATCGAGACGTTGCCAATGAGGCGCGGTCCCGGGTCGCGCACGGTCTCGAGGTCGGCGATGCCGAGGCCGGCGATTGATTGCTCGCCGAGCTGGTAACGGTGGCCGAGCAGCTGATAGCCGCCGCAGACGGCCAGTAGGGCGGCGCCAGCGTCGACTGCCGAGGCGATCGCGTCCCGCTTGGTCTCGAGCATGTCCTGAGCGACGAGCACCTGATCGCGATCCTGGCCGCCACCGATATAGATCAGGTCGTGTTCCGCCGGGTCGAAACCGTCGCCGGGGCCGGCGGCCGAGTAGTCGAATGGGATCCCCCGCCACTCGCAGCGCCGCTGCAGAAAGAGGATGTTGCCGCGGTCCGCGTAGATGTTCATCTGCTCGGGGTAGAGAGCGAGCAGGCGAAGTCCGGTCTCGCTCATCCGGGCACCTCGAGGATCACGACGGTCGAGTCGGCCTCGTCGGGACCGGAGCGGATCTGGCGACGGCCGGCCACCCGCAGACCCGCCTCCTCGGCCTCTAGCCCCAGGCGATCCGGGCTGACGCGGTGGAGCACCTCGTCCTGGACCGCGCGCTCGATCCGCCCATCGGGCGAGACCCGTTCACGGACGCGCCGGACGGTGAGCACGTCGTCGCCCACCTGCACCCAGAGAGGTTCGCTGGAGTAGACCCAGCCATCGATCTCGCGCATATCCGGGAGTATCTGGGCGGCTGCGGCTCCGGCGCTGAGCAGCGTCGACTCGTCGACGACGGTCAGGGCGATCGTGGCACCCGGCTTCATCACCTCGGCCAGGCGGCTGAAGAGGGCGGGCCGGGAGGCGCCGTCGAGGACCTGGATCACGTGCAGCGGACCGATCGCGAGGGCGGGCTTCGCTGGTGGCGAGAGCTCGCCGGGCGAAGCCAGGTCCGCGGTCAGAATCGTCAAGGCGACTCCGCGCTCGGCCGCCGAGGCATCGAGCTGGGCAGCGAGGCCGGCGTCGCGATCCACCGAGATCACCTCCGACCCCCGCGCGGCGAGGTGCAGGGCGACTCGCCCGGCGCCCGAGCCCAGCTCGAGTACGGGGCCATCGGCGGTGTCGGCCAGCTCATCCCAGAGGGCGATGTCCGCGGTGTAGGAACCGAACTCGACCTGCTGCCAGATCGTCGCCTCCTCGGGGCCCAGGTCCCCGCTCTCGCGCCACGGCGTCACTGCCAGTACTCCGGCGCCAGGCCGCGGTGAGCCAACAGTGTGCGCAGCTCGAGCAGGGCGGTATAGGTGGGGAGGGCGAAGAGCCGGCCGGGCGAGCTCGAGACCGCTGTGTCGAACGATGCCTCGATCGGCCCGATGACCTCGATCGACTCCTGCGCCCAGCCGGCGTACTTGAGCCGCAGCGCCATCTCGGGCGCACGGGTTCCGGCGCAGACGACCCGCCGCACGCTGTCGGTGAGCAGCTCGAAGTCGGCGTCCCAGATCCAGGAGACATCCCGGCCGTCGGCGATCCGGTCGTTGAGCGCGAGCCAGAGGTCGATACCCCCATCCGCCGACTCGAGCCGCAGGGTCCGGAGCACCTCATTGGCCCCGGCCGGGTTCTTGATCAGCAAGATGGAGACGAGCTTGTCCGCGACCTCGATTGTCTCGACGCGCCCGAATACCGCACGCATCGACTCGAGCCCTTCGCGGATCCGCTCGAGGGAGACGCCCGACCGCAGCCCGGCGGTGACCGCCGCGAGGGCGTTGTAGACGTTGTAGAGGCCGGGGAGGGGGAGCTCGAGGTCGAGATCGCCGTCCGGCGTGGTCATGTGGACGCTCGATCCCGAGATGCCATGCAGCGCGATCCTGGTGGCCGCCACGTCCGGCGCTGGGCGGTCGGCGTCGCAGTTCGGGCAGGTGTAGTGGCCGAGGTGGCCGACGAAGGCGCGGTCGTAGACGTACGGGGCTCCGCAGCGGCGGCAGTGCTTGGCGTCGTGGGCGTGCTGGAGCTCGGGCAGCGCCTGGCTCTCGTCCTCGATGCCGAAGTAGGTGACTCCGGGCCGCCGGCGGAGCTCCCCGTCGCGTCCGAGGTCCGCGATCAGCGGGTCGTCGGCGTTGAGGGCGAACTCGCACGATCCCTCGAGACGCTCGACCAGCTCCGCCCATTCGTCCGCCAGCCGCTCGAGCTCGCCGTAGCGGTCGAGCTGGTCGCGGAAGAGGTTCCCGAGGACGAGCAGGCGGGGATGGAGCTGCGGCGCCACCCGCGGGAGCCAGGCCTCGTCGAGCTCGAAGAGACCCTCGTCGCCCGCCTGCTCGAGGAGGGCGGTGGCCACCCCCCAGTGCATGTTCGAGCCGGCCCGGTTGTGGACCGGGGAGCGCCCGTCCGCCCGCAGGATGCCCGAGATCATCCCCGCCGTCGTCGTCTTGCCGTTGGTCGAGCTGACCACGATCGACCCGCGGCGAAGCTGACCGGCGAGCCGCTCTATCGCATCGGGCTCCATCCGCACCAGCAGGCGGCCGGGCAGGGTCGTGCCGCCGCCGCGGCCGCTGCGACGGCTCAGTGCCCCCACGGCCCGGGCGACGCTGCGCTTTGCGGTGAACATGGCGCTCATCGCGGCCGGAGGTTAGGGGCCGGGAGGCGTGGCCCCGCCTCAGCTGGGAGGGCCGACGAGCGGGCCGGGGGGAGCGATCACCCGGAGCGCCTGCGGCAGCACGCTGACGGTCGCCGGCAGGTCGGTGAGGTGCTCACCGTCGGCATAGACGGCGAAGTCGCGGTCGGCGCGGATCTCGACCTTGGCCGCTCTTCGCTCGGTGACCTCCTCGTTCAGCAGGTGAGTTCCCTTGAAGGCCTTCGGCAGGCCTCGGACGTAGCGGAGCTTGCTGACGTCGCTGACCGTGATCACGTCGAGCATCCCGTCGTCGAGCTCTGCGTGGGGAGCGACGAACATGCCCCCGCCGAAGGCGCGGCTGTTGCCCGCGGCCACCGAATAGCCCCGGTAGGTGATCGGGTCGCCGTCGTCGAGGACGAGCGTGAAGCTCGCGGGCCGCCAGGCGATCAGTGCGCGGATGGCGGCGTACGCATAGACCAGATTGCCCTTGACGAGCCGGGCTTCATTGGCGATCCGGTTCGCGTCGGAGTCGAAGCCACAGGAGGCGACTCCGAGGAACCGCTGCCCGTTCGCCTCGCCGACGTCGATGCTCCTGGTCTTGCCGTCGGCCAGAACCGCCACCGCTCCGTCCGGGTCCGAAGGGATCCCGAGGACGCGGGCGAGGTCGTTGCCACGACCCCCGGGGATGATCCCCAATGTGGCGTCGGTCTCGGCCAGGGCGCCACCGACCTGGCCGACCAGCCCGTCGCCGCTCATCACCACGGGGATCTCACCGGCCTCCGCGGCTCGCCGGGCCTCGCCGATCCCGTGCTCGAGGCTCTGCGTGCGCACCACGCGATAGGGGATTCCGCGCCCCCGCAGCTCGCTCTCGACCTGTGGAAGCAACCCGAGAGTCCGCCCGCCGGCTGAGTGCGGGTTGACCAGGAGGAGGTGGGAGCGCTCCGAATCGATGCGGTGAATCTATTCAGGCGAGCCGTGTGGGCGACGGCCGACGAAGTAAGTGCCCTGGGCAGCCTCGCCGCTCTCGAGCGGCTCGATCCCGCGCTTGCCGAAGCCGCGCCGCAGGACCGAGTCCGGCGTGTAGAAGGGTGTGCTTGGTCCCCAGCTCGTCGCGATGACTACGAATCCGCCGGGGCGGAGGACGCGGGCGATCTCCGAGAAGAAGGGCGGCATGTTGAGCTGTGCGACCAGGTCGAACGAGTCGTCCTCGAACGGGAGTTTCGAGCCGTCCGCCACCTTGAAGGCGACCCGCCCCTCGGGATCGAGTCCGATGCGCCCCTGGGCGCGGCGGACCATCTCCTCGGAGAGGTCGACGCCCCGGACCCGCGCGTGTGGGAACTCTCTGGCGATGAGGAGCGCTCCGTCGCCGAGGCCGGTTCCGATGTCGAGCGCGCGCTCGGGCTCCGGCCGGACATGGAGCAGGGCGGCTGCCAGCGGGGCGAGGTGGTCAGGGCCGGATCGATCGACCCGCTGGTCCCACGTCGGCGCGGCGCTCTCCCAAAAGCGATGGCTCGAGCCCCTCAGCAGAGGCCACAGGATGGGTGCCCTCGAGATGACGACACTGATGAGCCGGCCGAGGAGCCGAACGCGCCTCGGCGGTGGTGAGGGGTCGGCGGCGGGCTCCGGCGGCATGCCGCGATCATCGCAGGGACCCCCGAGTAGCCTTCGCCGCGCCTTGTTGACGGCGCGGACAGCGGTCGCGGCCCTCGTGGTGTTGCTGGTGGCGGGCTGCGGTGGCGGGGGAGGGGAGAGCTCGACCACGGCGGCACTGCCACCCGGCTGCAGCCGGGTGGCGGCGCCTCCGCCCAAGGACGTCCATCTGGCGCGCCCGAGCGCGATCCTGCACGGGCCCGCTACGGCGACCGTTGAGACGAGCTGTGGAAGCTTCACGATCGCGCTCGATGTGGCGAGGGCGCCGAAGACGGCATCCTCATTCGCCTACCTGGCGCGCCAGGGCGTCTACGACAACACGATCTTCCATCGGATCGTGCCGGGCTTCGTCATCCAGGGCGGCGATCCGACTCAGACCGGCAGCGGCGGGCCCGGGTACTTCGTCGATGAGCCGCCGCCGCGCAACCTCGCGTACACGCGTGGGATCGTCGCGATGGCGAAGACCTCAGCGGAGCCCCCCGGGCGATCGGGGAGCCAGTTCTTCGTCGTCACCGTGCCGGATGCCGGGCTCACCCCCGACTACGCGCTGGTCGGCAGGGTGAGCCGCGGCTTCGACGTGGTCCAGCGGATCGAGCAGCTGGGGACCCCGACCGGGGCGCCGAAGGCTGCGGTCGTGATCCGGCGGGTCAGGATCAGGGGGAATTGATGTCGGCGGACCGGAAGGCTCTCGAGCCTCGCCCATTCGAGGTCGACTCCGACGGGGTGCGGATCGCCGGCGAGGAGGTGGGAGAGGGGCCTGCCATCGTCCTGCTGCATGGGCTGACGGCGACCCGGCGTTACGTCCTCCATGGCTCCCTCGCGCTTGCGCGGCGCGGATATCGGTTGATCTCCTACGACGCACGGGGTCACGGTGAGTCCTCGCCCGCCCCGGAGGGAGAGGGTTATGGATACCCGGAGCTGACGAGCGACCTGGCGGCGGTCCTCGCGGACCGCTGCCCCGATGAGAGCCCGGTCCTCACCGGCCACTCGATGGGCTGCCACACCGCCGTCTCGTATGCGCTCAACCACCAGGACGAGACGGCTGCGCTGGTGCTGGCCGGTCCGGTGGCGCTCGGCCTGCCGGCGACCGAGGACAGGCTCGCCTACTGGGACCGGCTCGCCGATGGCTTGGAGAGCGGCGGCGTCGAGGGGTTCATGAAGGCCTACGAGTCGAGTTTGGAAGCCGCCCCCGAGTGGCGGGACACTGCGCTCCGGATCACCATGGAGCGCATGAAGCGCCACCGCCATCCGGCGGCGGTTGCCCAGGCGCTGCGGGACGTATCCCGTTCATTGGCCTTCGACGGGCTCTCCGAGCTGGAGACGCTCAACGTGCCGGCTCTCGTGGTCGCCAGCTACGACGAGGCCGATCCCGGCCATCCCTACGCGATCGCCGAAGCCTGGGCGGAACGACTGCCCCAGGCCCGTCTGGTCAGCGAGGAGCCGGGCAAATCGCCTCTCGCCTGGCAGGGCGGGCGCCTCTCGCGCGTGATTGCGGACTTCATCGAGGAGCCCCAGGTGAAGCGGCGGCTGGGCTGAATTCTGCGTCGCTCCGGCATCGACAGCCCGAATGGATGCGGGTCGTCGTGTGAACGGATTCACGACCCTCCGCATGCGCCGCACGTAGGCTGCTTTGTATGGAGGTAAAGGACGCGGTGATCGTTGGCGCCCGCCCCGCCGGCTCGACGCTGGCGATCGCCCTGGCCCAACAGGGCTGGGACGTGGCATTGATCGATCGCGACACCTTCCCGAGCACGACGGTGTCCACGCATCTGATCTACCCGAACACGCTGGCCAGGCTCGAGCGGATCGGGGTGCTGGACAGGTTGGACTCGGCGCACGAGCTGACCTTCGTCTCCCACAGACTGGTCGCCCTCGGACACGAGATCGCCGGCCGCTACACACCGATCGACGGCTTCGACCTGGCTCTGGCCCCGCGCCGGATCGCACTCGACAAAGCGGGTGTCGATACGGCGCTGGCTGCCGGCGCGACGGGCATCTTCGGCGCCCGCGTCGTCGACCTGATCGGCGCGGGCACGGACGAGGATCCGGTGCGCGGCGTGATCCTCTCCGACGGAAGGAGGATCGAGGCGAATTGGGTCTTCGGTGCGGACGGGCGCGGCTCGCTGGTCGCCGGGAAGCTCGGCATCCGAAAGGAGCGAGCCCAGCGCGGCGAGCTGGCCTTCTCCTACTCCTACTGGAGGGGCATCCGGCGACGCGAGGACGTCTCGACCCTCCAGGTCAACCTCGACGAGATGCTCTACCACGGGCCGGTTGAGGACGGCCTTTACATGCTGATCGCCAACGGCCGGCCGGATCTGGCGCAGGGATCGAAGGAAGAGAGAGAGCGCAAGTACATGGAGGCGATCAGGCGATTTCCCGAGACCTTCGACCTGAAGCTGCTCGACGACGCCGAGATGGTGACCGATGTGACCGTCGCGCCGGAGACGATGATGCGGGGGTTCTTCCGCAAGCCGACGGGGCCGGGGTGGGCTCTCGTCGGCGACGCCTGCTACTTCAAGCATCCCGGCACTGCGCAGGGCATCGGCGACGCCGTCGAGCAGGCGCTCTATGTCGCGGACTCCCTCTCGAGCTCGACCCCGAGCCTGCGCGACTACGAGGCTTGGCGTGACGCAAAGGCGGCGGAGCACTACGACTGGTCGTTCGCGTGGGGGCGCTTCCCCAAGCCGGAGAGCGCGGAGCCCCTCTTCCGCGGCTGGGCGTCGGACCCCGACGCCGGGCAGGACCTACGAGATTGCCTCGCCCGTACGGTCGAGCCGTCCAAGTTGATGAGCATGGAGCGGCTCGAGCGCTGGTTCGCCGATGCGCCGGCGCCGCTGGCCTAGCTCAGGCGGTCCTTCACTCGGATCACGAGGCGCAGTCCCGACCAGGTCTCGTCGATCGCGGCGACCTTGTTGTCGACGAGGCGGTTGGCGAGGCCGAGCTCTCGCGCGACGTCCTCGGTCATGTCGGTTTCGACACCGGAGGTGCGCTTGGGCCAAGTGATCCAGAGGCCGGCGGCGGGGTCCATCGCGCGGCGGAGAGCGGGCAGACGGCGCTCGAGCTCACCGCGGCTCTTGGTGAAGAAGACGATGACGTCGAGCGGGCCGGCCGCACGCGACCTGACGGTCACGTCGTCGGGCAGCTCGCCGAGCAGCTCTCGAAACCCGTCCGGGGCGGACGGGAAGGCGACGCGGTGGCCCTCCTTGATGCCGAGCTTCTTGGCCAGTGCCGTGCCCGAGTAGCCGGCCATGCCGCCAACGTATATTGCGGGGCATGAGCCAGGACGACGGCTTTCCGATCCACTACTCGGCCGTGAAGCGCGGGACGCCCGTGTACGCCTCGGACGGTGAGCGGGTCGGGGTGGTCGACGAGGTCGTCGACAACTACAGGGAGCACATCCTTGACGGCATCGTCATCGACGGGACAGACGGCAAGCTTCGATTCGTGGACGCCCCGGAGGTGGCGAGGACGGCCGAGCGGGCCGTCCGCCTCTCGATCGGCGCTGCCGCCGCCGCCCAGCTGCCGCCGCCGGAGAAAGCCTCGCCGAACTTCACTCCCCGGCGGACCGGGCGCCTGGGCAAGCTGCTCGGCGGGAGCTGGCGGCGCCGCTAGAGGCCCAGGGCCTTCTTGAGGAGCCTGGCGTTGCGGATGGCGTAGCCCTCCCAGTCGTTGTTGAAGTAGGCGAAGACCTCCGTGTCGCGGCGCCACCGGGCGATTCGGCGAGCCCAGGTCTCGATCTCGGCAGCCGAGTAGTTGCCATGCCGGCCGCGGCTGCCGTGATGGAAGCGGATGTAGGTCCAGTCCGTGGTTCGAACGTGCGGTGTCTTCACCCAGCGAGACGATTCGTCGCCGATCACCAGGGCGACCCCGTGCTTCCTGAGCTGCGAGTAGACATCCTTTGCGAACCAGCTCTCGTGCCGGAACTCGAAGGCATGGCGGCCCGGGGGCAGTTTCGGGAGGGAGTCCGCGAGGCGGTCGTCGTCGCGGTGAAAGTTCGGGGGGAACTGCCAGAGGACGGGGCCGAGCTTGTCGGTGTCGGTGAGGCCGTCGAGCGCCTCATAGAAGCGCCGGGTGCCCTCGTCGACCATGGTGAGCCGCTTGATGTGCGTGATGTAGCGGCTCATCTTCACCGCGAAGCAGAAGCCTTCGGGACTCTGCTCGAGCCAGCTCTGTACCGCTGCCGGCGAGGCGAGCCGGTAGAAGGTGCTGTTGATCTCGACGGTGTCGAAGTGCTGGGCGTAGTAGCTGAGCCAGCGCCGCTGGGGCACGCCCTTCGGGTAGAAGCGCTCCCGCCAGTGCGGGTAGACCCAACCCGAACAGCCGACGTGCGCCTGCCTCAAACGGGTTGCCCCTCGGCTTCGCCTGCGGGGCACCCTCGCAGCACAACTACTCGCTGCGGTGCAGGACCAGGATCGCGATGTCGTCCCGCAGCTCGCTGCCGTGACGCTCGATCGCGGCCTGGGCGAGCCTCTCGGCGATCTCGTCGGCGCTCTTGCCGGTGGAGACGGCGACCTGGTCCTTGAACCAGTCCGGATCGCCCCGCTTGGCACGGTTGGCGATGTCGAGCACCCCGTCCGTGTAGAGGATCAACGAGTCCCCGATCGCGAGGGTGCCATCGACGTCGGCCAGCGTGGGAGAGGGAAGGACCCCCAGAATGGTTCCGGGCTCGCCGATCGACTCGACCTGGCCGTTCTGGCGCAGGATGATGGGCAGTGGGTGACCGCCGAGCGAGACGGTCACGCGCGCCTCGTCCTTCCCGTTCGCCGGTGCCTGAATCCGGGCAAGCGCCGCGGTGCAGAAGCGGAAGTCGCTGCGCTCCGCGTCGATCGAGTTGTGCAGCGCCCTCAGGACGTCGCTCGGGGTGTTGTCGGGAGACGTGGCCGTCCGGACCGTGTACCGGGCCAGGGCGGTCAGGGAGGCCGCCTCAGGGCCCTTGCCGCAGACGTCGCCGATCACCGCCGTCCAGCTCCGTGAGCCACTCGGGAAGACGTCGTAGAAGTCTCCGCCGACCTCATACGCCTCGCCGGCGGCCAGGAAGCGGGAGGACGCCTCGAAGCCGGCGATCTCGGGCAGCGAGCGCGGGAGCAGGCTGTGCTGGAGGACCGTGGCGATGTGGCTCTGCTGCTCGTGCAGCCGGGCGTTGTCCAGTGCCAGGGCCGCACGATCTGCGAGGCGTTTCGCGGTGCGCTGCGCGGTCTCGTCGAATGCCTTCGCGGGTCGCATGATCCAGAGGGTGAGGGCGCCCAGCACGGAACCGCGAGCGCCGAGCGGCAGCACGACACACGACTTGAAGCGGTACCTCCGGAGCGTCTGCCGCTCGTTCTCGCGCGTGGTGATCTCGTCGATCTGCTCGTCGCTGAGCTGATCGAGGTACTTGGTGCGCCCCGTGCGGATCACCTCGGCCACCGGGTGCGGCCCATGCGGATCGATCGGGGAGTCGTGCCGGAGGTTGACCATCACCTCGGCCACCTCGCTGCCGGCGCTCTGCGCCGCGAGGCGCTCGATCGCGCCGTCGGGCGTGACGATGTCGACCATCGCAACGTCACCGAGGGTCGGGACGGAGAGGCGGGCCAGGTGCTGGGCACGCTGTTTCTGATTCAGGGCGTCCTCCATCAGCCCTCCGGCCTCGGCGAGCAGCTCGGAAGCGGCGGTCTCGCGGTCCAGCCGGGCCCGCAGGCCGGCGACCCAGATCCCACAGGCCGCGCCGGCAAGGACCACGGAGGCCGAAACCCAGCGCTGCCCATCGTCGATGCCGCCCCAGAGCGGCGAGAGGAGCGCGAGGACCACGGTGAAGACAGCCACGACTGCGGTCTCGGGCAGGGACGCGCTCGTGGCGGCGATCACCGGCGGGATCGCGAGTAGCCCGATGAACACCAGCGAGCCGCCGACGACCGCGTCGACCACGACGATCGCCGTGGCGAGAAGCATCGCGATCAGCGCCGGTCTCGAAATCTCCTGGAGACTGGCCAGCGTCGGCGCAGGTGTGATCAGCTCCCGATTCCTGGGCGGCATGCACTCATCGTAGATCCGCACCGCCGAATAACAGGTAAACCCCCGGATCGTTGGAGGCGTTCCCGAGTCGACTTCACATAATCCGCGTTCCCGTGCAGTCCATCTCTCGGAACCCGCGGGTGCGCATCTCCACCCTCACTCCACCCGCTCGATCGCGGGTGACGATTCACGCTGGTCGATGAGGTCGAGCACGGCCTCTTCGATCGGCCTCTGAATCTCGGGCCAGTCCGCCGGGTCATCCGGCAGTCGCTCAAACACGCCTCCGACCGTGAGGCCACCGTCGAAGCGGTCGAACACGCATGGATCGATGTAGGAGGCGCGGCAGACGGCCGGCGTGTTGCCGAGGTAATGCGATACCTGTTTGACGGCGTCGCGCTTGGCGCGATTGCGTCCACCCTTCGTGCTCATGTCGCGCTCGCGCGCCGAGGAGGCGAGAACGACCGCCGCGAGCACCGTCGCGTTCCAGGTGCGGAAGTCCTTGGCGCTGTGCTCCCTGCCGACGGTCTCCTGGATGTAGTCGTTGATCTCGGTCGAGCGGACGTCCCGCCATTCGGTGCCATTGCGGTAGGCGAGCAGCTCGTGTCCCCCTCCGCTCCGCTCGCGCAGGGTCTTGACGAGCCGCGAGACCTTGGG
>DATAPB010000032.1:0-5651 GCA_036265435.1 Solirubrobacterales bacterium
GCCCTGTTCGGCCACTCATCGGGCGGGGCGCTGGCCCTCGAGACCACGGCGCGGAGCGTCACGGTCTCCAGGCTCGCAATGTACGAGCCTCCCTACATCGTCGACGACAGCCGACCGCCCCTGGCGGACGACTACATCGAGCACCTCGAGGCGCTCGTTGCCGCCCGGCAGCGCCGCGAGGTCGTCACCTACTTCATGACCGAGGCCGTCGGGATGCCGCGCGAGATGGCCGAGCAGCTGGCGGACACGCCGATGAGCGCATCGATGGAGCCGGTGGCCCACACGGTCGCCTACGACGGGCGGGTGATGCTCCGGGGCAGCATGAGCGGCGGGCCGCTGCCGCGCGAGTGGCGCGATTCGGTGACCGTGCCCTGCCTGGTGATGGACGGCGGCAACAGCCCGGCGTGGCTCCACAGCGCGGCCCGCGCACTGGTCGGCCTACTGCCGGACGTCTGCTACCGCACGCTCGAGGGCCAGGGTCACGCGGCGGGACCCGAGGCGATCGCCCCCCAGCTCGAGGAATTCCTGCTCTAGGCGCAGGCCCACGCGCTCGGGCCGGAATCGCGCCAGATCATGGCCGCGATCCGGTCCTGCTCGGCCTTCGGGGCGTCCTGCGGGGCGCCCTGCCCGCCATAGGCGCGCCAGGTCGAGGGGAGGATCTGGTAGGCGCCGCCGGCCCCGCTCGAGGAGTTGAGCGCGTGGTAGTTGCCGCCCGACTCGCACATGACGATGTAGGTCGGGATCGCGTAGGGGCCGCCGAGGTAGGCGGGATTGCCCGCCCCGGCGGAGGCCTGCTGCTCGGCAAGCTGCTTCTCGAGGTCGGCGACCTGGCCCCTGGCATTGGAGAGGGATGCCTCGGTCTGGGCCCGCGCCGTCGCGACCGCGGTGGCCGCCTGGTTCGCGGCCTCCTGGCTCGCCTCGAGGTTGGCGCGCTCGGCGCTCAGCTGCTGGGCCTCCGCATCCGCCTGCTGCTTCAGCTCCGCCACCTGATGGACGTGCTCGGCGACCTGATCGCGCAGCGACGCCACCTGGGCGGCCACGCGCCGGTCGGCATCGTGGAGCGCGTCGAGATAGGCCGAGCGAGTGGCGAGATCGTCGAAGCCGTTGGCGTTGAGGAGGACCGTGACCTCATCGGGGGTGTCGCTCTCGTAGATCGCGACCAGACGCTGCTCCAGCTGCTTGACCGCGGCGGCGTATTCGGCGCGCAGCCTGTCGAGCTTCGCCTCGGCCGCCCGAAGCTCGGCCGCGAGCTCGCGTGCGCGCGCCTGGGTCCGCTCCACCTGCGCGGCGACGACCATCGCCTGCGCCCCGGCCTGGTGCGCCTGCTCCGTCAGGGACACGATTCGCGTCGTCTGCGCGGTGACGCGGTCCGAGAGCTGGCCCGCGTTCGACTTGGCCGAGTCAATCTGGTCCTTGAGCGATGGCTCGGCCCCGGCGAGGTTGACGCCGAGCGCCACCACGATGCAGGCCGCGGACGCCAGCGCCAGCACGGCGCGTCGCCTCTCAGCGGCAAGGGTGAACCGGCCGCGTGGGCCGTTCGTTCGGGATGTCTGCGCTGCCTTCATTCCTTCGTCGCCTGCGGGGTTAGCTGACGGGCTCACGCTGAAAGGAGTCGCGTTACGCCGGAGCTGCATCGCCGGCGATTCGCCCCTGGCGGCTACGTCGAGTGCCGCCCCTGGGTCCCCCGCTCCCCGGGCTCTGTCCGTGCCGGGGATTCGGCTCTATCGAGCCCGGAACCGTAGCGAACGCTCGCACAGCGCCTCGACGCACGTCGGGCCCGTCAGACAGCCCCCGCCTGCTGCAAGGAATCGTGCAGTCGGGTGCCTACGCGGCGACTCGGAGCTTGCGCTCCGTGCGGTAGGTACGGCAGACTTGGCGCAACATCCCCGCCATCTCCTCGGCGGCGGGTGAGCGGGACTGGCTCTCGCGGGTCACCGCCCAAACGCGCCTGGTCGGCTTGGCCCCCCTGACCTCTCGGAGCTCGATCTCCGGATGATCCGCGGCCAGCTCAGGGAGGACCGTGACGCCGAGTCCGCCTGCGACGAAGCCCTGCAGAACGTTGTAGTCCTCGCTCTCGAAGGCGATCCGAGGTTCGAATCCGGCCTGCCGGCCGAACTGGAGCACCTTGGTCCGGCAGGAGCTCGGGCGTGCCCCGCACAGCCAGTCCTCGTCGGCGAGATCCTCGATCCTGACCGACTTCGCCGCGGCAAGGGGATGGCCGGGGGGCAGCGCGACCCACATCGGCTCCTCGTAGATCATCTCGGCTTCGGTGTCGCGGTCGAACTCCAGCGGGAAGTCCGGGTAGTCGAAGACGACGATCAGGTCGACCTCGCCGCGTTTGAGGGCGGGGAACGAGTCCTCCGGCTCCTGCTCCGAGAACTCCAGGTCCACGTTCGGGAATCGCGCGCGGAAGAGGGCGAGGGCCCGGGTCACCAGGGTCGCGCTGGCGCTCGGGAAGCATGCCAGCCGGAGCCGGCCGCCCTCGAGGCCGGCGATCTGGGCCAGCTCCCGCTCGGCCTCCTCGAGGCGGCAGATCACGGCGTCCCCGTGCTCCATCAGCGCCTCACCGGCGGAGGTCAGCTTCGGGCCGTTGCTCGTTCGGTCGAGCAGGGGGATGCCGACCTCGCGCTCGAGCACAGCGATCTGCTGGCTGACGGCGCTCTGTGACAAATGCAAGGAGTCGGCGGCCGCCGAGAACGAACCCCGCGCGATCACCTCACGTAGGACTCTGAGACGCCTGACATCGAGCATAAGCGCAACTTATCAGGTCGAGAAGGAATCCATGTTGCGCTGATACCTCACGTCGGGGACCATCGACTCGTTCCATCAGTGAACGCCAAAAGGGGAGCAAACATGACCGACGCAAACACCATTGAGATCAGGATTCTCGGCCTGGAGGACGGCGCCGCCGTCAACCGGCTGGCGCAGCTCGACACCGCCGCTCCCCCGCCCTCACCGCTGCTCGGCGGGATCGTGGACGGCCGCCTAGTCGCGGCTCATTCCCTGGCGTCGGGCGAGTCGATCGCCGATCCCTTCCGGCGCACCGCCGAGGTCCGGGCGCTGCTCGCGGAGCGGGCCGGTCAGCTGCATCGCGGCCGTGGCCGTGGGTTGCTCAGCGGCCTGCGCCACCGCCTGACCACCGACATCTCCGCGCCGACGACCACCGCTTCCGAGGGAATCCGATGAGCGGCGGTGCGATGTCCGGTCTCATCGAGAAACGAGCGAGAGGAGCGGCAAGGGAGGCCTATGCGGGAACCATCGGGATCAGGACCAGGCGGCGCACGGGGCGCGGCGCCAGCACCTGGCTGACCAGCCTCCGAGCCAACGTCCGCGACCGGCGGCAGCAGCGCGCTCGTCGCGCACATGCGCTCCGTGAGAGCGGAGCCTCAACACCCTACGTGCCCGGCTCGGAGCACACGCACCTCCTCCCGCGGTCGCGGGGCTTCTAGGGGCCGGGACTCAAGCGGCGCCCGGCTCAGGCCGTCTCGTCTTCGTCCTCGCGCGTGGCGATATAAGCGCCGATGCCGAGCGCTGCCAGCACCAGGCCGGCGCCGGCCGCAATCCGGATCTCACGGCCGTAGCGCAAGCGAATCGCGCTCACAACGATTCGGCCGATCAACTCGTAGATCCAAGTCACTCTTCAGCCTCCTCTCTGATCCTGTGGGCCAACCGGCTCTGCAGCGTGAAGAGCTCGATGAACCCAGGGCTCGCGTGTTGTGAGAACTCTCCCCCGGATTCGCCGAAAGATGCAAGCGAGCGGTCGTAGAGCGCGTAGGGCGACCTCCGGCGAACGGGCGTGACCGAGCCGCGGTAGAGCTTCAGCGCGACCTCCCCGGTGACGAACTCGTTGACGGAATCCATGTAGGCGTCGAGGTCCCGCCGCAGGGGCTCGAGCCAGAGGCCGGCGTAGCAGAGGTAGGCCCACTGGCTCTCGAGCGCGCCCTTGAAGTTGTTCTGGTGGATCGTCGAGACGAGCTTCTCCAGCTCGCGGTGGGCGGTCAGGATGATCGCGGCCGCGGGCACCTCGTAGACGTCGCGCACCTTGAGCCCGACGACCCGGTCCTCGATGTGGTCGACGATGCCGACGCCGTGCCGCTCGCCGATCTCCGCCGCGCGCTCGAGCAGCTGGACGAGCCCGAGCTGCTCGCCGTCGAGTGAGACCGGACGGCCCTGCTCGAACCCGACCGTGACGACCTGCGGGTCATCCGCGGCCTCCTCGGGCCGCGTGACGAGCTGGAAGACGTCGTCGGGGGCCGCCTCATCCAGGTCCTCGATTGTCCGCCCCTCCGAGGAGCGGCCCCAGAGGTTGTCGTCGATGGAGTACGGGGAGACCTCGGTCCCTCCCTTCACCGGGATGCCTTGCTCGCGCGCGTACTCGATCTCCTCCTCCCGGCCCATCTGCCACTCCCGCACCGGGGCGAGGATCCGGAGATCCGGGTCGAGAGTCGCGATCGTCGCCTCGATCCGGACCTGGTCATTCCCCTTCCCCGTGCAGCCGTGGGCGATCGTGTCGCAGCCGTGCTCGCGCGCGGTCTCGACCGCCAGCCCGCCGATCAGAGGACGGCCGAGCGCGGTGAAGAGCGGGTAGCCACCGCCGTAGAGCGCGTTTGCCTTGATCGCCCGCAGGACGTAGTCGTCGGCGAACTCCTCCCGCGCGTCGACCAGCACCGTCTCCACGGCACCGAGCTGTTTCGCCTTGCCCGTGACGACGTCCCAGTCCTCGCCGGGCTGGCCGAGGTTGACGGTGAGGGTGACGATCTCGGCCCCGTAGCGCTCCTGGATCCACTTCAGCATCACGCTGGTGTCCAGGCCACCCGAGTAGAGCAGCAGCACGCGACCGACCTCGGCCGGATCCGCCTGGTAGGACGCGATTCGGGGTGCCTGCTCCTTCATTGAGGCGGGAAGTGTGGCGGGTTTGTCCGGGGGGCGCTGCGAGAATCCGGAAACGGTGCAGCGGGCGGTACGGATCGTCTCGACCATGCTGATCACGGCGGGGATCGTCGTGCTGGCCGACGCCGGCCTGACGCTCGTCTGGCAGGAGCCACTCTCGGCTGCGTATGGCTCGCTCGAGCAGGGCAAGGCCGAGGACCAGCTCAACGACCTCGAGGCCCAGTACCCGAGCGCCGCGGACCTGGCGGCGATCGCGGGCGTCAACGGCAGCGTCGCGAAGGCGCGCATCCTGGCGGATCGGTTCGAGCCGCACCTCCAGGAGGGTCACGCGATCGGCCGGATCAAGATCGACCGGATCGGCCTCGACATGGTGGTCGTTCAGGGGACCGACACCTCCTCCCTGCAGAAGGGGCCCGGCCACTACAAGAACACGCCGCTCCCGGGCCAGCCCGGGACAGTCGCGATCGCCGGACATCGGACCACCTACCTGGCCCCCTTCCGCCACATCGACGAGATCAATCCGGGCGACGAGATCCGGGTCGAGATGCCATACGCCGCCTTCACCTACGTCATGCAGCGCCACGAGGTCGTCGATCCGAGCGACGTCGGGATCCTGCGGCCGGTCGGCTTCAACCAGCTCGTGCTGACCGCCTGCCACCCCCCGTACAGCGCGGCCCACCGCTACGCCGTCTTCGCGAAGCTCGCTCGGATCGACCTCTTCGCCACCAGCGGCGAGGGCCGCTGGGTCGCGCCCTAGCCCC
>DATAPB010000033.1:0-11590 GCA_036265435.1 Solirubrobacterales bacterium
GAGACGACCATGCGCACCCGCGAGCCTCGTGGCCCGACGCAGGCACCGACCGGATCGACGCCGTCCGCGTGCGAGACCACTGCGATCTTGGAGCGCCAGCCCGGCTCGCGCGCGACGCCGGTGATCTCCACCAGCTTGTCGGCGATCTCCGGGACCTCCAGCTCGAAGAGCTTCTTGATCAGCTCGGGATTCCGGCGGGAGACCACGATGCTCGGCCCCTTGGTGTCGGCCGAGACGTCGGTGATCACGGCCTTGACGCGCATGCCGTGGTCGTAGCGCTCGTTGTAGACCTGCTCGGAGCGCGGCAGCAGCGCCTCGACGCGCTCGCGCAGCTGGACCAGCGTGTAGCGGTTGTCGGACTGCTGGATGATCCCTGTGACCAGCTCGCCGACGCGGTCCTTGTACTCCTCGAACATCATGCCGCGCTCGGCCTCGCGAATCCGCTGCAGGATCACCTGCTTGGCGGTCTGGGCGGCGATGCGGCCGAAGTCATCCGGCGTCACGTCCTGGGTCTTGATCTGATCCATGTAGGGCTCGAGCCGCTCGGGCTCGACCTCGGGCTCGGTGGCCTCCCGGCGCTCGCCGGTCTCCGGGTCCACGGTCGGGCGGTTGATCTCGATCTCGGGGATCGGCTCACCCGCCGCCTCCGCGGCCTCAGCCGCCTGCAGCTGCTCCTCGAACTGCTCGTCGAGCAGGCGCTGCTCGAGGTCCTCCGGGACCATCAGCTCGTAGACGCGGAAGTCCGCCGTCCCGTGGTCCAGCTCGACCTTCGCGTACTTGGCGGCGCCGGGGGTCTTCTTGTAGGCCGAGAGGAGGGCGTCCTGAAGGGCGTCCATCAGGGTGTCAGCCGCGATCCCCTTCTCCTGCTCAAGCATCCGTACGGCGTCGACGATCTCCTGGGTCATGCGCCCACACCTCCATTAGTGACTCCGTCTGACAGCAGATTCGAGCGGCGCACCGCGTCGAGCGGAATCGCCACGGGACCATCGCCCGAGTCGACACTGACGCTCTCGTCGTCGGCGTCCGTGAGCCGGCCCGTGAAGCTCTTGTGGCCGGCGACCTCCTCGCGGGTTCGAACGCGCACGCGCCGGCCGAGGAAGCGACGGAAGTGCTCCGGCTTCGTCAGCGGGCGCTCGGGGCCGGGCGAGGAGACCTCGAGCGAGTACGACTCCAGCAGGTCGCGGAGCAAATCTGTCACCCGCTCACAGAGGGCGATGTCGACCCCGCCCTGCCGGTCGATCACGAGCAGAAGGCGCTCGGAAGCGGAGCGCTCGAGCGCGAGCAGCTCGACGTCCGGCGCCTGATCGCGGAGCCGTGACTCGATGATTTCCTGTAGTTGCTGAAGCTCAGTATCCATTTCTAGGCCCAAAAAAAGGCGGGCGCTCGCCCACCTTTCGACACGCGGTTCGGTGCGAAAAAAGGTTCCTCGCCGAGTATAGCCTCGCCTCACGCACGCGCAAGCAGCGTGATTTCAGACCTCGAGCAGCACCGTGACCGGCCCGTCGTTGATCAGCGCGACGCCCATGCAGGCGCCGAAGACGCCCTTCTTCGCTCCGGCCCGCTCGCAGAAGCGGTCGTAGAGCGGCTCGGCCTGGTCGCCGGGAGCGGCCTGCACGTAGCTTGGCCGCGTGCCCTTGGTCGTATCGCCGTAGAGGGTGAACTGGCTGACGCAGAGGATCTCGCGCTCGCCGAGCGGCTCGTTCATCTTCCCCTCGGAGTCGTCGAAGATGCGCAGGGCCCGGACCTTCTCCGCGAGCCGGTCGGCCTCCGCCTCGGTGTCGTCGCGCGAGACGCCGAGCAGCACGAGCAGGCCCGGCCCGATCTGGGCGACCCTCTCGCCCTCGACGTCGACCGCCGCCTGGCTGACGCGCTGGACCAGCGCCCTCATGGCGATTCGGCCAGGTGGTCCGCGACGCTCTGCAGGAGGGCCATCGCGATCGGCGGAACGAGGGCCTCTGCATCGACTCCCGGGTCGTAGGCGGTCAGTGAGAAGGCTCGAACCGGCCGTGATGCGAGCAGCGACCGAACCTGCGACTCCAGCTCCGCCACGGTGAGGCCGTCGGGAGCGCTGTAGATGTTCACCTTGGCCTCCTCCGAGTCGAGGACGTCCAAATCGACGTGCAGGTAGAGGCCGCTGGGGGCGGGATCCATTTCGTCGACCGACCGAGCGACGACGTCGTCCGCCTTGATCGTCCCGGGAGGCAGTTGGACGACGTCCGACGACTCGAGGCGCCGCTCCTCGAGAGGATCGAAGTCACGCGCGCCGGCCAGGACGACAGCGGACTCGGGGACCGTCGTGGCGCCGACGCGATCGACGAGGTTGGGCCAGGCGCCGCCGGTGAGGATCGCGAGCGGCATGCCGTCGAAATAGCCGTCGATCGTCGACTCCGGCGTGTTGAAGTCGCCGTGGGCATCGAACCAGACGACGCCGGGAGAGCTCTCCCCCAGCCCTGAGACGACGCCGAGACCCGCGAGGCAGCTGCCGGACAGCACCACGGGAAACGCGCCATCCGCGATCGCCTGCCTGACGCGAGCTGCGACGAGCCCGATCAGCTCGAATGCCGCGCCGGCCTCGCTCGCGCCGCTTTCGTCCCGGCGGTGATCGCGAAGCTCGACCGTCTCATGAGCCACCTCGGCGCCCCGACTCCCGAGCACGGCTTCGGCCCCGGCGTCAAGCAACCGCTCCGGTCCATTGCCGACCCCCATGCGCACCGCGCCCACTTCGTAGGGAATGGTGACGAGCCGAATCTCGGTCATTCGTCGGCGTTAGGTGCCCGCCGCAAGTCGCTCCCGGTAGATCCGGTAATCCCGCCGCTCCGGGCGCAGGTTGGAGGCGAGCGCCAGGTGATGGCGGGCCCGGCGTGTCTCGCCGGTCTTGCTCAGCGCGCGGCCGAGGCAGAAGTGTGCGTAGTCGTTCACCGGGTGGGTCTCCACGACCGCCTCGAACTCGGTCGCGGCCTCGGCGTAGTGGCGGGTGCGGAAGAGAGCACGGCCGAGCGCCTCGCGCACCGAGCTCTTCTCTGGCGCCTGGCGGGCCGCCTCCTTGAGGGGCACCGTGGCCTCCTCGAAGTCCCCGTCCTCGAGCAGCTCCATGCCGCGCCGATAGAGCGAGTAGAGCGACTCGCTTGCCTGGGGGTGCTCGTTCTGGGCCACGCACCCAGTGTAGGAGGAGCGCGAAGCAGGTCTCGCGGGGCTACTCGCTCGGCTCTGTGGGCCGGGCGCGCCGCTCGGAGCGGAGGGCCTCGACCCGGTCGAGGATCGCGTCCGCGACCTGCTCCTTGGAGGCGAGGGGAACGTGTCGCTCCCCCCCGCGCTCGACGATCACGACCTCGTTCTGGGCGCTCTCGAAGCCGATCTCCGAGCGGGAGACGTCGTTGAGCACGATCGCGTCGGCGCCCTTGCGCTCGAGCTTCTCGCGGGCGCGCTCCAGGCCGGCGTCCGTCTCCGCGGCGAAACCGACGATCGTCTGCCCCTCGCGCCGGTGCGCCGAGAGCGTGGCAAGGATGTCCTCGGTCGCCTCCAGGTCGAGCTCGATGCCGGCCGTACCCTCGCGGTGAATCTTCTCTCCGGCGGCGTGCTTGGGCCGGAAGTCGGCGGGGGCGGCCGCCATCACCAGGACGTCGGCTGAGTCGAACTCGCGGCCGAGGGCGTCGGCAAGCTCGGCGGCGGTCTCGACGTTGACCCTTCGGACGCCGGGCGGCGCCGGCCGCGAGACGTTCGCCGCGACCAGGGTCACCTCCGCTCCGCGACGGGCGGCGCGCTCGGCCAGGGCGAACCCCATCCGACCGGAAGAGCGATTGCCGATGAAGCGCACCGGGTCGATCGGCTCCCGGGTCCCGCCCGCCGAGACCAGGACGCGGAGCCCGTCCCACGGACCGCTCGGGCGCGGCGTCGCCGCCTCGATCGCATCGAGGAGCGACCGCGGTTCCGGCAATCTGCCGACGCCCTGCTCGCCGCGGGAGGCGAGCGCACCCTCCTGCGGCTCGATCACGGTGATCCCGCGGCGGTGGAGCGTCGCGAGGTTCGCCTGAGTCGCCGGGTCCCGGTACATGCGGTCGTTCATCGCCGGCGCGACGAGCCTCGGCGCGGTACAGGCGAGGAAGGAGGTGGTGACCATTGAGTCGGCGATCCCGGCGGCGAGCTTCGCGATCGTGTTCGCCGATGCGGGCGCGATCAGGCAGGCGTCTGCGTTTGCGACCACCTCGAGGTGCCCGATCGGATCGTGCTCCGGGACCGGGTCCCCGGGGAATGCCCCACGCGTGGGGTCGCGCTCGAACTCGTCGACGAGCACGGGCGCGCCGACGATGCCCTCGAAGGACGCCTTGCCGACGAAGCGCTCCGCCGTCGGCGTCATCAGCACGCGGACGGAGTGCCCCTCCTTGGTGGCGAGGCGCGCCAGCTCAAGCGCTTTGTAGGCGGCTATGCCGCCGCTCACCCCGAGCAGGATGCGGGCCACGAGCCCTCCTAGGGACTAGGACTTGTACTCGTACTTGAGCTTGCCGGCTGCCGTCTCCTCCAGGGCGATGGTGAGGTAGTTCCCACTGGGGACCTCGACCATCGGCGGCGTGTACTCGCCGTAGGCGCCCTCGGAGAGAGAGTGGTAGTAGGCGTTGATCTGACGGGCGCGCTTCGCCGCGACCAGAACGGCGGCGTAATGCGTGTCCGTGTGCTCGAGAAGCTTGTCGACTCTGGGTCTGATCATTGACATGGGCGGATCAGTGTAGAGCGAGCTGGTCGCGGACGAGCCCCTCGAGGTCGGAAGCGGCTTTCTGCAGGTCGTCGTTCACGACCTCGAGGGGAAATTCCGAGCGGGCGGCGAGCTCGACCTCCGCGGTCCGCAGGCGCTGCTCGATGTCCTCGCGGGAGTCGGTTCCCCTCATCTCGAGTCGCTCCCGCAGGACCGCCTCATCCGGCGGCGCGATGAAGATGAGGACGGCATCAGCCCCCAACGCGTCCCGGACCTGGCGAGCTCCCTGCACCTCGATCTCGAGCACGACCGAGTGGCATCTCCGGACCCGTCCCTCGACCTCGTCTCGGAGGGTCCCGTAGTAGTTGCCGCTGTAGCTCGCGTGCTCCAGGAAGTCGCCGGCCTCGAGCCGGCGACGAAACTCCTCGGGCGACAGGAAGTGGTAGTCGCGTCCATCGACCTCGCCGGGACGGGGCTCCCGCGTGGTTGCCGAGGTCGAGAGCTCGAGCTCCGGAATGCGCTCGAGCAGCTGCTCGATCAGCGTGCCCTTTCCCACACCGGAGGGGCCCGTGATGACGAAGACCTTCCCCACTGCGGGGATCATGACCGCAGCGACGGCCGCGAAAAAGCCCTGGAATGCCGCGCTACTTGCGCAGTTGGGCGACGAGTTCCGCGCGCTGGCGCTCGGAGAGGCCGCCGATCGTCTTCGACGGCGAGATCCTGCACTGGTTGAGGATCCGGTTGGTCTTGACCCGGCCGTACTTCGGAACCGCCATCAGCATGTCGATCACCTTCGCCGTCTGGACATACTCCGGCGGATCCATCAGCAGAGTCTGGATCTTGACCTTGTTGGCCTTGAGGTCGCGCTTCAGCTGAGCGCGCTTCGAGCGGATGTCGTTCGCCCGGCGGAGAGCTTCCATCCGCTGGTCCAGTGATCTCTCGGGGGCGGCGTTGGAGGACTGGACCGGGGCCTGCATCGGGGCGGCAGTATATCCCCGGCCACCGGGCGCGGAAACCCCTTTCGGGCGTTTGTGAAAAAAACCCCCGTCTAACCGGAGATCCGTGACAGCTCTCCGGCCAGCTCCCCGGCGATCCTCGATCCGGCGGCCGGGTCGCGGAAGCTCTCCGTGCCAACCGCAACGATCGTCGCCCCCGCCCCGAGCATCTCCGCGGCGTCGCGACCGGTCGAGATTCCTCCCATCGCGACCACCGGGGCCGAGACCGCGGCCGCCACCGCCGCGGTCTGGGTCAGCGCCACCGCGCGGACAGCCGGCCCGGAGAGGCCTCCGGTCCCGCCACCGAGCCAGGGATCGCGCGAGCCCGGCGCCAGCGCCGTGGCGCGGAGAGTGTTGATCAGTGAGACCGCGTCCGCCCCGCCCTGGACCGCCCCCTCGGCCACCGGGACGGGGTCCGCGACGTTCGGAGTCAGCTTCACCAGCAGGGGTTTTTGCGTCAGCGGGCGCAGTCGCTGCAGCAGTGAATGAGCCTCATCCGGCGACTCGCCGACGATCAGACCGGACTCCACATTGGGGCAGGAGACGTTCAGCTCGAGAGCCGCGACCTCGTCCCTGCCGCCGACGTCGTCCACCAATCGGGCGAAGTCGTCGTGACTCGTCGCCATCACGGAGACGATCAGGGGGACCGGCAGCTCCGCCAGTTGCGGCAGGTCGGCTTCGAGGAAGCCCTCGAGGCCCTTGTTGGGAAGCCCGATCGAATTGATCAGCCCGGACGGCGTCTCCCAGAGACGCGGCGGCGGGTTGCCGGCGCGCGGCTCGGGGGTGATCGTCTTGGAGACGAAGGCCGAGAAGGGGAACTCGTCGAGCAGCTGATCGCCGAAGGCCTGGCGTGCGGCGATCGCGTCGAAGGTCCCAGAGCCGTTGATCACCGGATGGCGGAGCGGGATTCCGCAGAACTCGGTTGAGAGATCAAGCTCCGCCATGGCCGTCCCGTTGCCCGGCATCAGTGCCCCGACCCAGAGGTGCGAGGGGGCTCCGCAGGCGAAGCCGAGGAGCCACCCGTTTCATGAATCGTCTCGATCTCATCGCCGCGGACGACCGGGCCGTCGACGCAGAGGCGCATATAGCCGCCGCCAGCAAGGGGGATGGCGCAGCCGAAACAGGCGCCGAAGCCACAGGCCATCGGCGCCTCCAGGGCGAGCTCGCAGACCACATCGCGCTCCGCGCACATGCCCCGAACGGCCTCGAGCATCGCCGGCGGTCCGCAGGCGTAGACCGCGGCGCTGCGCGCGTCGTCCCCCTCCAGGAGCACGGCGAGCAGGTCGGTCACGAAGCCGCGATGGCCGGTGTGGCCGTCCTCGCTCGCCAGTCGGATCTCCGAGCAATCGAAGAGGTCCAGGCCCCCGGAGTTGGGCTCGTCGCGGAAGCCGAGCAGCACGCGGGCGGGGATGCCGGCGGCGAGCAGCTGCCGACGCCAGATCGCGAGCGGGGCGATGCCGATCCCACCGCCCACGAGGACCGCCCCCGCCGCATCCTCGGCCACGTCCCTGGGAGCCGAGAAGGGCCGCCCGAGCGGGCCATGGACCCAGAGACCCTCCCCCGCCTCCACTGCGGCGAGTCTCGATGTCCCTGGTCCGATGGCCTGGACGAGGAAGTCCAGGCGGACGCCGCCGTCATCGGGCGTCACGTCGGCGACCGAGAAGGCCCTGGCCAGATACGGACGGCCCCCGTCGCCGCCCCAGCCGGACTCCGTGGCCAGCATGTAGAACTGCCCGGCCGCCGGCAGTGGGCCGGCCGTGTCGAGGGCGGAGAAGATCCGGTAGCCGCCCGAGGCCAGGTTGCGGGTCACCTCGCAGCGGCGCCTGCCGAAGGGGGCAACGACCCGCTCGCCGAGCCGCGGAGCGCGGTGGGCGGTCACCTGCTCGATGGCTCGCGCTCCTGCCCCTCGTGGAGCTCCTGCAGGGAGCGCACCGGCGCGACCTCCCGCGCTGCGGCAAAGATGGCCCGCGACGCCGCGGAGGCGCCGGTCATGGTGGTCACGCACGGAACCCCGTGGCGAACCGACTCGGTACGGATCTCGTAGCCGTCGGTTCGGGCGCCCGAGCCCGTGGGCGTGTTGATCACGAGGTCCACCTCGCCGCTGCGGATGCAGTCGACGACGTTCGGCGAGCCCTCGCCGATCTTCTTGATCTTGCGGACGGGGACGCCCATCCGCGAGATCGCCTCGGCGGTGCCCGAGGTGGCGATCACCTCGAAACCGAGGTCGTGGAAGCGGGTTGCGAGCTGGGTCGCGGCCGGCTTGTCCGAGTCGGTGACGCTGATGAAGATCGTCCCCTTCTCGGGCAGGGAGACGCCGGCGGCGGCCTGGGCCTTGCCAAAGGCGGTCGGGAAGTCGTGGGCGATGCCCATCACCTCCCCGGTGCTCCGCATCTCCGGCCCGAGCACCGCATCGGCACCGGCGAAGCGGGCGAAGGGCAGGACCGCCTCCTTGACGCTGACGTGGGTCGGGGCCTCGCTGGGGAGATCCTGGTCGGCGAGCGACTCCCCGAGCATCAGGCGGCAGGCGACCTTCGCGAGGGGCGCGCCGATCGCCTTGCTGACGAACGGCACGGTCCGCGAGGCGCGCGGGTTCGCCTCGATCACGAACAGCTCTCCCTCCGCGACCGCGTACTGGACGTTGATCAGACCGATCACTCCCAGCTCCAGGGCGATCTTGCGGGTCGTCTCGCGAATCTCCTCGAGCATCTCCTCGCCAAGGCTCATCGGCGGGATCACGCAGGCCGAATCCCCGGAGTGCACCCCTGCCTCCTCCACGTGCTGCATGACCCCGGCGATGTAGCACTGCTCGCCATCCGCGAGTGCGTCCACATCGACCTCGATCGCGTTCTCGAGGAACCGGTCCAGGAGCAGCGGGTGCTCCTGGTCCGCCTTCACGTTCTGCTCGAGGTACGCCGCGAGCTGGTCGGCCGAGTAACAGATCTCCATCGCGCGGCCGCCGAGGACGTAGGAGGGGCGCACGAGCAGCGGGAAGCCGACGTCCTCCGCGATCGCGACCGCCTCGTCGGCGGAGAGGGCCGTGCCGTAGGGCGGATGCTTGATCTCGAGCCGTCGCAGGAGCGCACCGAACCGGCCGCGGTCCTCGGCGAGGTCGATCGCGTCCACGGGCGTGCCCAACAGCGGCACCCCAGCCTCCTCCAGCGACTTCGCCAGGCGGAGCGGGGTCTGACCGCCGAACTGCACGATCACTCCCTCCGGCCGCTCGATCGCGCAGACCGCCAGCACGTCCTCGGCCGTCAGCGGCTCGAAGTAGAGCCGGTCCGAGGTGTCGTAGTCGGTGGAGACGGTCTCTGGGTTGCAGTTGACCATCACCGCGTCCCGGTCCAGCTCGCGCGCGGTCATCGCGGCGTGGACGCAGCAGTAGTCGAACTCGATCCCCTGGCCGATCCGGTTCGGCCCCGAGCCGAGGATCACCACGGAGTCCCGGTCCCCCCGCTCGATCTCCCCCGCGCCGTTCGATCCCCTCTCGTGGGCGCTGTAGAAGTAGGGCGTCCGCGCCTCGAACTCGGCCGCGCAGGTGTCGACGGAGCGGTAGGTGCGCTCGAGGCAGTCGGTGCCGTCTCCGTCAGTGGCGAGCACGCGAAGCTCCCGCAGGAACCAGGGATCGATCATCGTCGCCTCCTGGATCCTCTCGAGCTCCACCCCGCGCTCGAAGCCGGCGTGGATCAGGTCGAAGCGGTCCGGCGAGGGGGTCGCGAGCCGCTCCAGCAGCTCGCCCGTCGAGGCCGGGATGTCCGGCTCGGTATCCAGTTCGCGAGATCGCATCGCCTTGGCGAAGGACTCGCGGAACGTCCGCCCGATCGCCATGCACTCCCCGACCGACTTCATGTGAGTGGTGAGCTGCCCCTCGGCGCCTGGGAACTTCTCGAAGGCGAAGCGGGGCACCTTCGTGACGACGTAGTCGATGGTCGGTTCGAATGAGGCCGGCGTCGCCCGGGTGATGTCGTTCGGGATCTCCTCGAGCGCGTAACCGACCGCGAGCTTCGCCGCCATCTTGGCGATCGGGAAGCCGGTCGCCTTAGAGGCGAGCGCCGAGGAGCGCGAGACGCGAGGGTTCATCTCGATCACGACGACCTCGCCGCTCTCGGGATTGACCGCGAATTGGATGTTGGAGCCGCCGGTCTCCACGCCGACGGCCCGGATCACGCGGATCGCTTGGTCCCGAAGCTCCTGGTAGAGCGAGTCGGTCAGGGTCTGGGCCGGCGCGATGGTCACCGAGTCGCCAGTGTGGACGCCCATCGGGTCCACGTTCTCGATCGAGCAGATGATCACGACGTTGTCGTTGCGATCGCGCATCACCTCGAGCTCGAACTCGCCCCAGCCGAGCACCGACTCCTCGACCAGGACCTGGTTGATCGGGCTGGCCGCGAGGCCCTCGGAGACGACCTGGGCGAGCTCGGTCTGGGTGTTGCCGACGCCGCCGCCGTGTCCGCCAAGGGTGAAGGCCGGGCGGACGATCGCCGGCAGGCTGATGGTGCCGTTCGCGACGCCGGCCTCCGCCTCGGCCACCGAGGTGACGATCTGCGACCAGGGCACGCGGAGCCCCGCCTCCTCCATCGTCCGCCTGAAGGCTTCGCGGTCCTCGGCGCGGTGGATCGCCTCGTAGTCCGCCCCGATCAGCTCGACGTCGAACTTGGCGAGGGTGCCGTCGTCGTGGAGCGCCTTGGCGAGGTTGAGGGCGGTCTGGCCTCCCAGGGTCGGGAGCAGCGCGTCGGGCCGCTCGCGCTCGATCACCTTCGCGACGGGCCCGGGCAGCAGCGGCTCGATGTAGGTCCGGTCCGCGAATTCCGGGTCGGTCATGATCGTCGCCGGGTTCGAGTTGACCAGCACGACTTCGTAGCCCTCCTCCAACAGCACCTTGCACGCCTGCACGCCGGAGTAGTCGAACTCGGCCGCCTGCCCGATCACGATCGGCCCGGAGCCGATCAAGAGGATCTTCTCGATGTCGTCGCGCCTAGGCATTGAGCAGCCCCTTGGCGGCCTCGATCGCCTCTCCACGGGAGTCGTACGCCTTGCCGCTGCGCAGCAGGCCGTCCTCGAACTGCGTGAGCACGGCGATCTCACGCTCCATCTCCACCCCGGTCTCGCGACTCTCGATCCACATGCGGCAGCTGGCCAGAACCACGTCATCCGAAAGCTGCTCGTACTCGCGATTCTCGTAACGGGGGGAGAACGATTCGAGCCATTCCTCGAAGAACTCGACCATGCCGTCGGGGCCGTGGTAGGTCCTGCCGTCCACACCGGCGAGCAGCGGAGTCCACTCGCAGTCCGGGTGAACCGCCTCAGCTGCGAGCGCCCGGAGCCCCTCCCGGTCTCCCCGCTCCACCGCATCCCAGGTGCGCCGCACCGCCTCGATCTGTGTCGTCGGATCGGTCACTTCGCCAGCTCCAGGAAGCGGTCGAAGAGGTAGCGAGCGTCGTGCGGCCCAGGTCCCGCCTCGGGGTGGTACTGGACGGTGCATCCGGCGACGTCCTTCAGCACCAGGCCCTCGACAGTGCGGTCGTACAGGTTGAGATGGGAGAGCTCGGCCTCGCCGAAGTCCGTCTGCCAGCGGACCGGCTCGTCGCCGTCGATCGTGCGGCCGCCGTCAGGACCGACGACCGCGAAACCGTGGTTCTGAGAGGTGATGTCGATGCGACCGGTCTCCAGATCCTTGACCGGGTGATTGGCGCCGCGGTGCCCGAACGGAAGCTTGAAGGTCTCCAGGCCGACCGCCCGGCAGAGCAGCTGGTGGCCCAGGCAGATGCCGACGACAGGCTTCTTGCCGACCACGCCGCGGACGTTGTCGACGACGTAGTCGAGCGCCGCCGGGTCGCCGGGCCCATTGGCGAGGAAGACGAGGTCGGGGTCGGCCGCGAGCACCGTCTTCGAGCTCGTGTCGCAGGGAAAC
>DATAPB010000034.1:0-28281 GCA_036265435.1 Solirubrobacterales bacterium
GCCGACCATCGCATCCTTGGCGTTGCCCGTGCGGTCCCACTGTTCCTTGGCCGAGGAGAGCAAGAAGACCGTGTAGTCCATCGAGATCGCGAAGATCATCGCGAAGAAGAAGACCGGGCCCCAGGCATCCAAGAAGCCCTGCGGCTCGAAGCCGAGCAGTGAGTGGAATGAACCATCCTGGAAGATCCACTTGGCGACGCCGAAGGCGGCGCCCGTGGCCAACAGGTTGGCGAGCACGGCGACCGCAGCCACCAGCGGCGCTTGGAGCGCGAAAACCAGGAGTGCGAACCCGAGGGCTAGGACCACGCCGATCACCAGCGGCGTCTTGGCCGAGAGGGCCGATTGCAGGTCGTAGCTTTCGGCGACTGCACCGCCCACCAGAGCCCCCTCCGGTAGCTCGGCCCGTAGGCGATCGATCGTGGCTCCGACAGTTCGGCTCGAGGGGTCCTGCTTGGGAACGGCCCGGATCAAGGCGAGGTCACCCGAGCGGGCCGCGGGCATGACGTGACCGATGCCGGGATCGCTCTGGGCAGTGGCCGCAACTCGCCCTGTGTCCTGGGCTGGTGTGACCACCTGCAGGGGACCGGTCGCTCCCGGACCGAAGGCAGCCTGCACCTGCTGATACCCCACGCGAGAGGAGTCGCTCGACGGGACGACCTTGATCGAGGGCATCGCGGTATCGAGCTGCGTGACCGGGACGATCAGCAGGGCCAGCGCCGCGAACGCGGGCACCCCGTACCTGAGCGGATGGCGCCAGAGACGCTCGCCCCAGGCGGCGGATCGAGGCGAGCGATGCTCGCCCGAATGAACCCAGGGCAGCGAGAGCCTGTCGACCCGCGATCCCAGCTTGGCCAGCACCGCGGGCAGCAGGGTCAGGGTCGCCCCGAGGACGAAGACCACAGCCAGCATGATTCCCAGGCTCACTGAGCGGAAAGCGGGGCTCGGCACGAGCATCACGGCGCCCAACGAGACGAGTACGGTCATCCCCGAGAAGAGCACCGCTTTCCCGGCCGTGTCCATTGCCTGGGCAACCGCCTCCTCCGGCGACAGCTTCGAGCCGAACACCGCTCCGCGGAAGCGGTGGACGACGAAGAGCGCATAGTCGATCCCGAGGGCGAGGGCGAACATCAGCGCGAAGTTCATCGCCCAGATCGAGATCGGCAGGATCTGAGTCCCCAGGTAAAGGGATCCGGCCGCGGCGATCAGCCCGACCATGGTCAGCATCAGCGGCAAGCCGGCGGCTACCAGCGAGCCGAACGCAATCAGCATGATGGCGAGTGTCACCGGCCAGGAGATCACCTCCGAGCGCAGCATCGCGCTCTTGTTTGCGGCATTGAAGTCCGACCACATCCCTGCGGCGCCGGTCAGGTGCACCTGCACGCCGTCGCGACCGAGTGCGGCGAGCGGGCCCTTCAGGTCCTCCGCCGCCTTCACCATGGCGTTCGAGTCCTTCGCTGCTCCGGCCTGCACGATCGCGGTGTGCCCGTCTGGAGAGATCGAGGCGCCGGGGCGAGGTGGGACCACAGTGCGGACCGCCTGGTCTGCTCGCAGCTTCCGTTCGACCGCTCCGAGGGTCGCTGCGAAGCTCGTATCGCCGACGGTCCCGCTGGGCGAGTGGACCACGACCGTCAGTCCGTAGCTCGAGAGCCCCTTGAAGTTCTCGTTGATCAGGTGCCGGGCCTGAACGGACTCGGACCCGCTCGCCTCCCAGCCGGCTCCGGAGAGCGCCTTCTCGACCCTCGGGGCGAGGAGGCCCAGGCCGAGGGCGATCACGGCCCAGCCGATGACCACGACTCGGAAGTGAGTGGCCGTGTAGCGCCCCAGTCTCCCGATCGGACCGACGTCGGTCACCGTCGAACTCCTTCGAGCAGGCTCTCGAACCGCTCGATCTCCTCGCGCAACCCTTCACTGACCTGCTCGCACAACGCCCAGACCACGGGGTCCGAGATCGAGTAGAAGGAGAAGTTCCCCTGCTTGCGGCGCTCGATGATCCGTGCGCGAAGCAGGACCCCGAGATGCTGCGAGACGTTCTGCTGCGAGGCGCCGGTGAGCTCCTGCAACTCCGTAACGCTCCTCTCCCCCTCGAGCATGGCCTCGAGCAGCCGGATCCGCATCGGCTCGCCCAGCACCCGGAAGCGCTCCGCGATGCGCTCCACCAGTGGAGCGGGCAGTGGGTGCGGGACCTCGAATTTCTTCGCCATGCCGGCAGAATACAACTACACAGTTGTACGGGAGTGTGATTGTGCCCACGCACGGTCGCTGCGCCCGACCAACTGCCGGCCGGCCAGGGGCTAGTCAGCCCCCAGCCGGCCGCAGCTCAGACCGCAGCGGCGAAATCGTTGATGCCGCTGGCCTCGAGACACTTGACCTTGTCCCCGCTCTCCTTGTCCTTGCGGGATACCTGGGTCCCGGTCGCGGAGATCGTCACCGCGGTTCCGTTCGCCTTGGAGGTCAGCCCCGTCGAGTTGAAGGGCAGGGTCGCCGTGAACGCTCCCTTGCTGTTGCTCTTCACGGTCACGCTCTGCGGGTAGCTGCCGGACGGGGTCACCTCGATGAAGGTGATCTTCCGGCCGCTCAGGCAGGCGCTCTTGGCCTTGACCTTCCCGGTCACCGTGACCGAGGTCGTCTTGGCCTTGCCCTTCGAGTCGACGGCGTTGATCGGCGTAGCGGCGACGCTCAGCTTTCCATTGATCCTGAGGGGCCCCTTGGCCGCAGCCCCGCTCGCCGCGGCAACCGCGACGATCGCTACCGCGCCCAGCGCGGCGGCGGCATACACCTTTCTCATCAGGTTCCTTTCCCTAGCTTTCGAGTCACTTCTTCTTTCTTCTGCTTCTTCTTCGAACCGAGTAGGTCCGAGGCGAAGGAGGTGGTGCCCGTGCGAGTCGCGGCTGCGAGGTGCTGCAGGCCGAAGAGGTCCTCGACGGTGCGGAAGATGGAGTACGGGTTGAAGGCGCCGGCGTTGGTCGAGCCGGGAGCGAGGAACTTCGAGATCAGGAGCGTCCCCACCGGTGCCCCGTTGACGCCCGGTGTCGCCTCGCCGAAGGTGACGATCAGGACGCCGTCGCGCTGATAGGCCGGCGAGCCGAGGATCTTCGGAACCCAGGTCTGGAGGAACTTGTCGGCCTGGGCCGCGCCGGGATCGGTGACCGAGTCGTCGCACTGGGTCGGCTCGCCGGTGTTGCAGAGATTGGGCGAGACGAAGCTGAAGTTGGGCGTGCCGCTCTGAAGGGCGGCGTCCAGGCGGTCGAGCGGGACATCGCGCTGCTGGCAGCTCCCCAGGTCGAGGAGCGAGTGGAAGTAGACGAAGGGGTTGTGGCGGGCGGCGTACCCGCTGCCGGCGTAGCCGCTGGCCGGATCTGCCTTGCGGGCGTCATGGGTCGTGTCCGCGGCCCCGGAGCTCGGATGCACGCATGTCTGCGGGAGACTGGCCGGAGCGGTCCCCCCCTGGGCGACCGGCTCCGGCCTCCCCATGTCCTCCATGTAGGCGCCCCAGGTGAACCGGGCGCTGAACAGCTGGTCGGCGACGTTGATCGCCTGCGCCGGATACACGCAGCCGTTGCCGGCGACGTTGCCGCTGTTGTCCGGCTGCGCGCTCGCCGGGAACTCGGTGTAGGTCGAGCAGTCGCCGGAGGTAAGGGAGTTGGGCGCCTGCCCCCCGACCATCCCGATGTAGTTGGGCAGGCCGGAATCGGTAAGCAGCGAGTAGCCGGTGAGCAGCTGCCCCTGCGGCCGCAGCGTGTTCGCGAGGTACGGCATCTTCGAGTTCGTCCCGAACGCGTTGTCGTAGCCGGGGCTGGAGAGCGTGATCACGAAGACGTGCTTGACCCGGCCCGCCTTCGGCGTCTTCGCCTTCGGGGTCTTGGGCAGCGGCGCGACTGGTGTGGGCGCGACCGGCGTGATCGCCGGGGCGGTGATCGTGGGCGCCGCGCTCTTGGCCGGAGCGGCGGCGGGAACGGCCGCCACCGGTGTGGTGGCTGCCGGCGCGGGAGACGAGCCGCCGCCCAGCGCCGCAAGCGCCGCCCGCAGTTGCGAAGCCAGACCGCTGTCCCCGCCCGAGGCGAGGCTGCTGCCGATGATCAGCGCCGTGGCCACGCTCGAGGACGCCACGATCAGGCGGAAGCGCGTCGCCGTGACACTCCCCGCAGTGTCGATCACCCACTGAACGGCGTGAGTCCGCACACGCGGCGGCCACAAACTACGCCGCCGAATCACGCCAGCTCGTTTCCGCACCGCGAGCAGAACCGCGCCCCCGGGTCGTACGGCGTGCCACACCGCGCGCACTCGCCGGTGGCGTCGGCTCCCAGCCGGTCGAGGGCCTCCTCGATCTGGCCGAGCTCGATGTCCACCCGCTGCAGCTCGGCAGCCTTGCGGGTGAGGACGTCGAGCTTGACGTGGTCCCGGATCGCCATCTCGTAGAAGGCGCCCCCCAGATCAGTCTGCATCACAGTGAACTTCTCGAGCAGCCGGTCCCGCTCTGCGATCAGCTCCCGGTTGACCGGCTCCTCAGGGCTGGGCTTCCGCCCGGAGTGGCCGTTGTGAGTCGCGCCGCCGGGGCGCCCCAGCCGAGGCGCCTGGACCTTCGGCACCTTGACCTTCGGCGCCCGCAATCGGACGGTTGGTCTGGGGACTTTCGGCATCTCAGTCACCGTTCCCCTGGCCGGCCGGGTTGCTCGACCCGCCGCCGCTGCCGCCGACGACGATCACATCGGGCAGGTCCCGCTGCGAGTCGACGTAGTTCTTGCCGACCTTCTGGGCCTGCTGCTGGACCAGCGCCGTGTCCGAGGCGACCTTCTGCGCGCTCGGCGTGAAGCCCTCGACCTTGTGGACGTCGCCGTAGGCGGTCTTGTCGACCAGCTGACCCTCGCCGCCGCCGGTGTTCCTCTTGACGGTGACCACTTCGGCGTCGGAGAACTTGCCCTTGAGCTTGCCCAGCGCCTTCGTCGCCTCACCCTTGGTCTTGAACTGACCCGAGTAGAGGACGTAGGTGTTGGCGGGCGGCGCCGGCGTCACCGAGAACTCGGAGGTGTTGATGATCCCGACGTCGGCCGCGCCCTGATCGGTGGCCGCCTTCTTGGCCACATCGACCGCGGCCTGATCGGTGCCGTCGATCGGCAGGGTCTTGAGCTCGACCGTGTAGCCCTTGTCGAGGGTGAAATCGCTGGTGATCGGCGTCGCCGCCGCGGTCGAGGCGAGCGCCGTGCCGGTGCCGCCGTTCGCCTCCAGGCTCTTGATGGCGGCCGCCAGGTCCGCATCGTTGTTGCCGCCCCCGTTGCCCTTTCCAACCAGGACACCGATCGCCACCGCGATCGGCAGGACGACGAAGAAGAGGACCGCGGCGGCACGCGCTCCCGAGGGGCCTCCGGGCTTGCCGGACCCGCGCCGTGTCCGCCGTGCAGTGGTGGCGAAGTAGCGCGAGGTGGGCCCGCTCGCATCGCGGCGCCGCGCGCCGCAGCTCACGCAGTACCGCTGATTCTCATCGAGCGGCGCGCCGCATTCCTCGCAGTGCGCGTACTCGGCGCTCTCCTCGGCGGAGGATCCGGCGGCGGTCTTCGCCTCCGACGCCGTGCTGGGTGGTTTCTGGGTCGTTGCCATCAGGAACTCCTCACTCGAAGAGGGTTGGAGGGGCATAGATCTGGATCCGCGATCCCTTGGCGTCGCCGATCAGGTCCATCGTCAGCTCGGTGCTCTGGTCCACGCCGAGGTGGGTGAGCGAGGCACGGCCCGCGGCCACGTACCGGCCACCCCGGCGCGCCACGGCGTACACGTCGAGGCCGAACTGCGGGATCCCGGTGCCGTTGGACACCTCGGCCACGACGCTGCTCCCCCCCTTGTCGCTGTGCGCACCCCCGTCGCTCACGTGGAGCTCGGGCACGTCGCTCGCCTTCGGAGCGATGGCCGGAGGGGCGCCGAGCCGCGCGTAGACGGGCCCCGAGCCGATCTTCTCCTTGGTCACGTAGACCCAGGTCGCCTCCGCTCCCGGCGCGATCGCCGGTGCGTGCGACTGGAAGTACGGCACGTTCGGCCGAGCGTTGAGGGGGTCCCCCCCGCGTTTCCCCACCTCGATCGGCAGGTCGTTCACGGGGGCGTCGCCCCGGTTGCGGAGCACGACCACGATCGCGGAGCCGTCCTTGCCCGACACGACCGAGGTGCGAACGACCTGCACGTCCCGATCCGTTCCCCGCAGCACCAGCGGCTTGCGGCTCGCGAGCGTGCGGTCGGCCTGTATCGAGGCGCGCTTGTTGGCGTCCTGGGTGGTGGCGCAGCCCGAGACGGCCGTGGCGAGGGCCACGAGCGAGGCGGCAACGGGGAGCAGGATGGGACTAGCCGAACTCACCGCTGATGTAGTCCCTGGTCCGGTCCTGGTCGGGCTCGCCGAAGACCTTCTTGGCGCCCCCGTACTCGACGAGATCGCCGAGGTACATGAAGCCGACGTAGTCGGCGACTCGGTAGGCCTGCTGGAGGTTGTGCGTGACGATCACCACCGCCACGTCCTCCCGCAGCTTCACGATCAGCTCCTCGATCTTCTCGGTCGACTGAGGGTCGAGCGCCGAGCACGGCTCGTCGAGGAGCAGTACCTCCGGCTTGGCCACCAGAGCCCGCGCGATGCAGAGGCGCTGCTGCTGTCCGCCCGAGAGCTTCAGGGCGGGATGAGAGAGATTGTCTTTCACCTCCTCGAAGAGGCCGGCCCGCTCGAGCGCTTCACAGACCGGCGCCTCGAGCGAGCGACGGCTGCCGCGCCGCGAGCCCTGCTCCCGCAGGACATAGGCGAGGTTGTCGAACACGCTCATCGGGAACGGGTTCGGCTGCTGGAAGACCATCGTCACCCGACGGCGCAGCGCCGTCGGCTCCATCGACTGGATGTCGACGCCGTCGAGCGTCACCCGGCCGCTCAGCGAGGCCGAGCGCGTGAGCTCCGTCAACCGGTTGAGCGAGCGCAATAGCGTGGTCTTGCCGCAGCCGGACGGGCCGATCAGGGCGAGCACCTCCCCCTGGCGGACCGGCAGCTCGACCTCCTTCACCGCGAGCTTGCCGTCGTAGGCGACGGAGAGGTGATCGATCTCCATCCGCGGGATCGAGACCTGCGGGGCGCCGATTCGCCGGCGCCTGGCCCCCGTGAACCCGGCGGGCGCCGAGCCGTTGCCATTGCCGTTGCCGTTCGAATGTCGGTCGCCTCGCTCAGGCGCCTCGCGCACCTCCGGTGCGTTTTCGAGGTCGAGGCGGCGGACGGGCGGTGGCTTCAGGAATTCCATGAGCCTGCCTTTCGAGAGCGGCGATGGACGACGTCGACCGCCGCGTTGAGGAACAGGACGAGCACCAGCAGGACGAACGCGGCCGCGTACGCCTTCTGCGGGTTGTTCAACTCCCCGGTGGGGGCGTTGGAGTAGACGTAGTTCGTGAGGGTGCTGCCGGCACCCTGGAGGTAGTCGAGAGGGAACGCAGAGCCGGTCGGCTCGAAGTTCTGGAGAGCGCCGAGGAGCACGACGATGATCGCCGTGTCCCCGATGACCCGGCCGAGGCCGAGCATCGCGCCGGTTGCGACGGACGGGCGCGCCGCCGGCAGCAGGATCCGCCGGGTGGTCGCGATCTTGGTCTTGCCCACCGCGTAGGACGCTTCTCGGACATGCGAGGGAATCGCCTGCAGCCCCTCGCGCGTAGCGCTCACAACAAGAGGCAGCGCCACCAGGGAGAGCATCGCCCCCGCGGCGAAGAAGGAGCGGCCGAAGACCACCCCATCCGACGTCCGGCTGAGAAAGGCGAGAGCGGTGCTGGAGAAGATCACCGTCCCGAACAGCGCGAGCACGATCGAGGGGGTGCCGGCGATCATCTCCACGGTGGACTCGACGACCCTGGCGAGGGCGAACGGCCTTCCGAACTCGCTCAGCCAGACGGCGATCGCAATGCCGAGCGGGAGGGCGATCGCGATTCCGATCGCCGCCACCATGAAGGTGCCGATCAGCGGATCGAGGAAGCCTCCGGTCTCGGCCTGGGTGAAGCCGGTCTTCGGCGACTCGGTGAGGAGCTGCGGCCTGACGTACTGGATGCCCTTGACGAACATGTAGAGGACGATCGCCGCGGCGATCGCGCAGAAGAGCAGGCCGAGGAACCAGCAGAACGCGAGGCCGATCCGGTCCGAGAGCCTCCAGGCCGCTGCGGACTCGACGGCGCCGAATCGCTCCGGCGTGGGCGGCGTCGCGGTGCCGGCGCCGGCCTCCACGGTGATCCCCTCCTTCTCCTCGTTCGTGCTCATACGTGGGCCGTGTACTTCTTCATCGATTGACGGGCGGCCCAGCCGGCGAGCGAGAGCATCGCCGCCGAGAAGAGCAGGAGCGAGGCAAAGGCGAAGAGCGTCGCCTTGGAGGGAGCCGAGGTGAGCCCGTCGATGTTGGCGATGACGGTCGGCGCGATCGGCCGTGAGGGCTCGACGAGGAAGATCGCGCCGTCGAACGGGTTCGGCGTGAAGCTCACCCCGCCCGAGACCATCCCGAGCATGATCGCCTCGCCGATCGCGCGGGCCGTCGCGATCACGGTCCCGGCAACCAGGGCGGGACGGGCGGTCCGCACCGCGATCTTCCAGAACGTGCGCCAGCGGTTGACCCCGGCGGCGAGTGAGCCCTCGAGCCAGCTCTTCCGGACGGCGTTCAGGCCGTCGCAGAAGATCGAGATCATCAGCGGGGCGATCATCACGGTCAGGATCACCACGGCCGTTCCCAGCCCGTAGCCGGTCAAGGAGATGATGTGGTCGACCGAGGCCCGGCTCGACTCGGTGATCAGGTTGTTGTTGACGAAGGGGACCAGCACCAACACCCCGATCAGCCCGTAGACGACCGAGGGGACGCTGGCCAGCAGCCGGACGACCGGCTGGAGGATGTTGCGCATCCACTCCGGCGCGAACTCGACGATGAAGACCGAGACGAAGAGGGAGCAGGTGAAGGCGATGAAGACTGCCGCGCCGGTGATCAGGAAGGTGCTCCAGATCAGCGGCCAGGCGTGCAGGGTGTAGACGGGCTGCGCCCCTGGCGTTTCGCCCGACTGGAAGATGGTCTGCAGCTGGTTGTCGACGCTGCCCCCCGCGGTGAACCAGGAGAGCCCGTTGTGCTGGAAGGACGGCCAGCCGCGGACGAAGACGAAGACGATCATCGCCACCAGGAGGCCGACGACGGCCACAACCAGCGCGCCGAGCATGAGCTCGGCGCGCCGGTCGGACCACCGCGGAACCTCTTCCGCGGAGAGGAATTCCTCCTCTAGGTCGAGGGAGTAAGCCTCGGTGGCCAACTCGCCTCTACTTCTTCCTCTTCCCGCTGCGGTTGAACGCCGGCACGCCGCCAGACTTGGAGATGATCTTCCCGGCGATCGGGCTGGTCCTCACCCAGTCGGCGAACTTCTGGACCTGCCGGTTGGCACTGGCCGTGGGCAGCACGAGGAAGATGAACCTCGAGAGCGGGTAGCGGAGCTTCTTGACGTTCTTCGCCGAGCAGGGAACGCCGTTCAGGCTCACCGACTTGACGCCCTTGCCCTGCCAGGCGAGGCCGAAGTAGCCGATCCCGTTCGGGTCCCCGGCGACCGCGTTCTTCACCAGCCCATCGGCCGTCAGCGCGGTGACGTTCGACGCGGCGGGCTGGTTGTTGAGCACGCCCTGGAGGAAGAAGTTGAACGTTCCTCCGTTCGTGTCACGGCCGTAGGGGTGGATCGTCTCGTTCCTGTTCGATCCAGGGACCTGGCTCCAGTTGGTCGTGACCGCGTGGTAGATGTCGGCGACCTGCGGAATCGACAGATTGCTCACCGAGTTGCTGGGGTGAACGTCGACGCAGAGGCCGTCGAGGTAGAGCTTGATGTAGGTCGTGCCCGCATCGCTCGGCAGCGGAGGACGGGCCTGTCCGGCGAACTGGCTCTTGCCCGACTGCACGTCCGCGACGCCGGCGTTGCCGCCGTTGGCCGTGTAGAGGAAGTGCACCTTGCCGTGGGTGACCTTCTGGTACTTCGAGAAGAGCGGCCTGAGTACCGGCTCCGCCGCGACCGAGCCGGACCCGATCAGGGTCGTGGCGGCCGCCGAGGCCGGTGCCGCGAGGGCAATCAGCATCCCCGCCGCGACCGCCAGAGTCTTGAGTCTCATCAGCTTTCGAGTTCCTTTCCCGCTTTGTTGATTGTTTTGATCAACTAAGGAGAGCGGAAAGGTAGCAGCTTTGCCGGTTTCTCAATCGGCTTAATGGGGATACACCGAGTTTGAGGTAAGCCCGGGTCCCCACCGGCCTCCCGAGTGCTCAGCGGATGCTCAGTAGCCGGAGGGGTGGCGCGCGACGAAGGACGAGGCGTCGTCGCGCATCACGGTCGACCACCGGGGCCCATTGCCGCCCCCCGGGCCGCCGGTGTCCCAGCGCAGACCGGCGACATACGCCCAGGCATGGCCGCTGTTGGCGAAGACGGTGATCCAGTTGCCGCCGCCGGAGTCGCCCCAGACCTCGAGGCCGGTCGAGTCGAGCGGGCTGGAGAGGAAGCCGCCGCCGTGGAGCATGTAGCTGACCGCGCCCGAGCAGTCGTAGCCGCTCGAGGTGAAGGAGCCGTGGCCACCTCCCCAGATGTAGGGCAGGTCGTCGATCTGGTTGGCGGCAGCGATCGCGCCGCGCACGGCGAGCGGAGCGTTCGCCGGCGGGATCGCGTCGCCATTGGAGTCGATGGTCGCGTGGCCGGCCGGCGCGGGGATCTCGGAGAGATCGGCCTGGATCTGGCGCTCCTTGCTGAGCAGCTCGTTCAGCGCCGCCTGCCTTGAGTTACGGGCGGCCGCGAGCTGCGACTGCCGCTGGGAGATCTGCGCGTGCTGGCTCGCGATCTGCCGCTCCTTCGCGGCGACCGCGTCGCGGGCGGCCAGGATCCGGTCACGAGTGGCTTGGAGCTGGTTGACCAGGGCGGTGATCTGATCGCGCAGGCCGCGGACCCGAGCGACGACCTCGTTGTCGTACTGCTGGATGTGGTCGATGTACTCGGTGCGGGTGAGCAGGTCCGACCAGCTGGCCGACTGCATCACGACCGCCGTCAGGTCGGGGTCGTTCGACTTGTACATGTTCACCAGCAGCTCCTCCAGCGCGGCTACGGCCGACTGCAGCTTCGCCCGGACGCGGGCGAGCTCGGCCTTCTCCGCGTTGAGCTGCGCGGTCGCCTGATCCAGCTCCGCCTGCTTCTGCTCCAGCTCGTGCTGCGCCGCCGCCTGCTCCTGGCGCAGGCGCGACTCCTCCCCGATCAGACGGTCGACCTCGGCGTTCATCTGGTCGATCTGAGAGCGCAGCGGGCCCTCCACCGACTGGATGCGGTCGAGCTCGTTCTGCTTCTGCGCGATCTTCGAGGCCGGGTCGCCGCTGGCGCTCTGTCCGATGACCGCGGCGATCACGAGCCCCAGCAGCAGCAGGAACGGGAGCACGGCGAGGCGCCGCCGCCGGGTGGTGCGCCCTCTGTTGGTCGTGGGACTAGGCATCCGAAGGGGTGCGACACGTGTGCCGCACGGGGAGTCGGTCAGGCTATCCAGCCGCGGCGTTTGTGTGAGCGGTCCTTAACACGCCTGCAAGATCCGTTGCGCCAGGCAGGAGTACCGAGCGACGCGTCGATGCAGGCACGGAGCAGCGAGGTAGCGGTTCAGGCGCTCGCCCACCGCGGGCGGGATCGGCGGCGCGAGCCGTTGATCTACGATCGCTCGATGGCCGAGGAGTTCTGCGATGTCGGGCGGGGCGTCACGCTCTGCTACGAGGCGTTCGGGGATCCCGACGCCACGCCGATCCTGTTGATCATGGGCCTGGCGACGCAGATGATCGCCTGGCCCGAGGATTTCTGCGACGAGCTCGCCGAGCGCGGCTTCTACGTCGTCCGCTTCGACAACCGCGACATCGGCCGCTCGACCCACTTCGACTTCTCCCCTCCGAGCCTCAAGCAGATGCTCACCCGGCGCCTCCCGCCCGAGCAGTACACGCTTTCGGACATGGCGGAGGACTCGGCCGTCCTGCTTCAGAAGCTCGGCCTGGCGCCCGCCCACGTGGTCGGCGCCTCGATGGGCGGCATGATCGGCCAGATGCTCGCCGCCGAGCATCCGGAGGTGGTCCGCTCGCTCACCTCGATCATGTCGACGACGGGCAGCCGGATCCACGGACAGCCGGCCCTGGCGGTCTATCGCTACCTGCTGCGGCCGCCGCCTCGCGACCGCGACGGCTACATCCAGCGAACCGCCGAGGTCTTCGGCCTGGTCGGCTCGACCGGCTTCGAGCGCGACGAGCAGTACATCCGCGAGCGCGCGGCGCGCAGCTTCGACCGCGGCTTCGACGTCCGCGCCGGCGGCCGCCAGCTGGGCGCCATCGTCGCCTCGGGCGACCGCACCAAGGCCCTGAAGAGCATTCAGGCGCCGACGCTGGTGATCCACGGGACCGTCGACAAGATGGTGCGGCCTTCCGGCGGACGGGCCACCGCGAGGGCGATCCCGGGCGCCCGGCTGCTGATGATCGAGGGCATGGGCCACGACCTGCCGCGGGGCGCCTGGCCGCAGATCATCGACGCGATCACCGAGCATGCGCGAGCGGCCACCAGGCCGCTCGACTCTGAGCGAGGGGCGCAGCCCCGAGCGGTCATGTAGGGCGGCCGCCTGTGGCCGCGGTCTGATGGCGAAGCCGTCTACCGCGTGACCAAGGAAGCGTGCACCGTGCCCTCGCCGCTCGCGATCCACAGTGACGAGTCCTCGCGAAGCAGCGCCACCTCGCCCGGCATGGCGGGGTCGCGGTACTCCACCTCGGCGTCGATGCTCTCCGGCTCGGGTCCCGCGGCCAGCTCCTCCTCGAGCGGCGTCCAGTAGTGGGAGTTGTTGATGTGGCCGGCGGGGTCCATCTCGGCCGCGCGGAAGCTCCACGACGTGCGCTCGACGCCCTCCGGCGGATCGGGATGGCGCAGGCGCACGTTCGCGTCCCGCCCGCCGGCGCTCTCCTCGTAGATGGAGGTGAACTCGGGCGGGAAGCGCAGCGGCCGCCCGCGCTCGGGGTCGAGGCAGACCCAGAGCGCCACCGTCTCGACGGCGGCGCTCTGACCGCGGATCGAGGTCCTGCGCTCGGCCGAGAAGCGGCCGATGCCACTGCAGAACGTGCGGAGCTCGAGGTCCTCCCCGAAGCGGGGGAAGGCCTCCACACGAATCCGGGTGCGTCGCACGATCCAGGCCCCCTCCCCCTCGAACCCGGCGTCGACGAGATCCGAATAGGCGATGTCCTGCAGCCACCGGGCCATCGCGTCCAGCCGGCAGCGGCCCGACCCGTCGGCGTCCGCGATCCCCGGGCGCATCGCCTGCTCGAAGGAGCGCCCTCCGGGCCAGTCAACGATCTCCGTCGTTACTTGAGCTCCTCGAGCGAGTCGTGCAGCCGGTCCAGCAGCGACCAGAGGTCGGGCATCTGGTCGCGGTCGGCGACGATCCCGAAGTCCATGTGGCCGTCGTAGCTCATCACGGTCATGTTCAGGCCCATCCCGTCGGTGATCACCGACACGGGGTAGTGCGCGACCAGCTTCGCCCCCGCGCAGTAGAGCGGGAACTGCGGTCCCGGCACGTTGGAGACGACGAGGTTCCAGGTCGGACGGCCCGCCCCGGTGGTGGAGATCGCGAAGGTGGCGCGCGCGGCACGGGCGAACACCGCCGGCGGGATGAAGTGGTTCGTGTCCTGGAGCAGCTCCGCCGGCAGGGCCCTGTGGTGCTCCTTCATCGCAGCCAGCGCTCGATGGGTCTTCTCCAAGCGCCGAACCGGGTTCGGCTCGTTGGTGAAGAAGGGAGCGCTCATCAGCATGATCCGGTTGCCGTAGGTGCCCATCTGCTCGTCGGTGCGGACCGAGACGGGGACCTGCACCACCAGCGGATCGGCGGGCAGCTCATCGTGCTCGAGCAGCCAGCTCCGGACCGCTCCGGCGCAGATCGAGACGACCACGTCGTTGACCGTGCACCGGCGCTTGTTCTTCACGGCCTTCACCTCGTCGAGGTCGAGCTGGCCGAAGACGAAGCGGCGGTGCGGCGAGATCCGCCCGTTGAAGCGCGTCTTCGGAGCCTTGTAGGACGTATGCGCGAGCACACCAGTCTCGCGGTTCGAGATCGGGCGGGTCAGGCGGTCCGTCACCTTCGCCACCAGGCCGGCGCCGGGGAGGGTCGAGAAGACGGGCGCCTCGTCGAGGTTGGGCAGGGCACGCGGCAGCGAGCGCAGCACCCGCAGCGGGTAGCGGGGCAGCCCCATCAGGCCGCGCGTGAGCATCTCCAACTCGGTCGGCCGGCGATCCACCCCGTTCACCTCCGCCTCGGGTAGCTCCCGGCCCTCCGGAGCCAGGTCGAAGAGCACGCCCATGATCTCCGCGCCGGAGAGCCCGTCGATCACGGCGTGGTGGATCTTGGTGAGCAGCCCCTTCTGGCCGTGCTCCAGCCCGTGGATCAGGTAGAGCTCCCAGAGTGGACGGGCGCGATCGAGCGGCCGGGAGACGATGCGCGCCACCTGCTCCGCCAGCTTGTCCTTCGTCGCGCCGGGCGGGAGCGCCAGCTCGCGGACGTGGAAGTCGAGATCGAAGTCCGGGTCATCGAGCCAGTAGGGATAGTCGAGCCCGAAGGGCACCTCGACCAGGCGCCAGCGCAGCGGAGGCAACAGCGGCAGGCGCTCCTCCATCAAGCGGCAGATGTCCTCGAAGGTGAGCTCGCCGCTCTCCTTGCTGGCTGGGTCGAGGATCGCGAGCCCGGCGACATGGCCGGTCTGGTTCGAGCTCTCCAGGGCGAGGAACTGCGCGTCGAGGCTGGTCAGCTGACGCATCCCGGCGATTCTAAGCTTGCGCGCCCCGATGCTCGTGTACTTCGTCCGACACGGTGAGTCCGCCTCCAATGCCGCACCCGGCGGCATGGCGCTCCCGCTGGACCGGGGAGACCGGCTGACCGAGAGGGGCTTCGAGCAGGCGCGCGCCGTGGCCGAGCGGCTCGGCGATGCCGGCGCGACGCGGGTGCTCGCCAGCCCGCTGCGGCGGGCCCGCGAGACGGCCGAGGTGATCGCCGAGCGTCTCGGCCTCGAGATCACCGAGGTCGAGGAGCTCCGCGAGCTGCGCGAGTCCGACGGGTTCGGGGAGCTCTCGCTCCCCCACCAGCGGCTGCGCCGCTGGTCGGAGTGGATGGCCGAGCACGGCGACGACCCGGATCACTCCTACCGCGGCGGCGAGTCCTTCAACGAGATCACCGAGCGCGTCCGCGGCCTGCAGGCACGCCTGGTCTCCGACGCGGTCGAGAGCACGATCGCCGTCAGCCACGGCATCTTCATGCGCTTCTTCCTGATGGAGGTCCTCTTCGCCGGAGCCTTCCGGCCCGCTCAGGTCAGGGATCTCTGGCAGCTCGCCTCGGTCAACTGCGGGGTCTGCGGCTTCGACTACCTCGATCCCGACCTCGCCGCCACCTACGCGAGGCGGCCGTGGCGCTGTCTCAGCTGGATGGCGCCGGCTCCGACGAGGGCACCGTAGGCACCAGGTCGAACTCGGTGCCGAGCCGAAGCTCGCTGTAGCGCCGCGCCCAGTCATCGTTGATCCCGTCCGTTTGGCTCTTCATCCGGGGCTCGACGCTGAAGCCCTCCGGCGGCTTCAACCCGAGGCGATCGAGGACGTTCAGGGTGCTGTGCTCGTAGTCCGCCGCGAAGTTCTCGTAGAGCACGAGGACGGGCTTGATCCGGACGTGCTCGAAGAAGGCGTCCCAGCGGGCCTCGTCGCGGAGGATCTCGTCGAGCAGGTGCGAGATCGCGTTGTAGTTGAAGCGCAGCGCAGGGAGGTGCTCGTCCAGAAAGCTCTTGTACGGCGGCACGTCGGAGTCCTCCGGCACCGCGGCGAAGGGATCGTTCTCGCCCTCCTGACGCCAGGTCGCGGTCTGCACCGCCTTCCACAGCGAGACGGCCTGCCGGACCTTGTTCGCCCGCACGACCCGGACGAAGGTGAGCTCGGGGAAGACCGCCGGCAGCAGATCGGCGAGCGGCAGGTCCCGGTACTCGGGGATGTTCCGCAGGAGGCTGACGAAGTCGCCGAGGTATCCCCACATCAGCTTCGCCCCGAAGACTCCGTTCGGTGTGGTCCCCTGCTCCATAGCCCACTCCAGGTAGCGGTCGTACGCGGTCCGGCTCCAGAGCGGCGACCGCGGGCGCGGCTCGTCGGCGATCCCGCGCCGCTGCAGCTGGTTGAGGATCGAGGGGTCGTCGACCCCGCTGAAGTACTCCTCCGGCCGGCGGGGGCGGCCGCTGTGCTCGAGAGACTCGAAGTACTCCTCCGGCCGGCCGGCGACGCCCGTCTCCTTGAGGGCCTGGCAGACGAGGGTGCTACCGCTGCGCGGCGTGGCACAGACGAGATAGCTGCGGCTCGGGGTCACGTGGCGCTATACAAGCATCTCTACCGAGATAGTCAAGTTTATTCGGCGCGGGCTCAAAGCCGCCTACCCAGCTTTAGGAAGTATTTGTGTAGGCAAGTATCTTTGGGAAAGACCCACCCGACTTCCAAGGAGACCCCACATGGACCTCGCACTTCTCGTTCTTCGCCTGGTGGTGGGGCTGCTCTTCGTCGGCCACGGCGCCCAGAAGCTGTTCGGCGTCTTCGGCGGGAGCGGCCTCGAGGCGACCGCCGGAATGTTCGACAGCATCGGCCTCCGCCCCGGCTGGCTCCACGCGAGACTGGCCGGCACCGCCGAATTCCTGGGCGGGGCCCTGATTGCCCTCGGCCTCTTCACCCCCTTCGCCGCCGCGGTGCTGATCGGCGTGATGACCGCAGCGATCGCGACCGTCCACGGCAAGAACGGCATCTGGAACACGAATCAGGGCTACGAGTTCAATCTCACCCTGATGGCCGTGGTCTTCACCCTGTCGGGGATCGGTGCCGGTGCCTGGTCGCTGGACAGCGCCTTCGGCCTCGACCTGCACGGCGTCATCTGGGCCATCGCAGCGCTCGCCGCCGGGCTCATCGGTGGCTTCGCCGGCGTGATCTCCCGCCGGATCACCCACGGTCGCGAGCCGCACCCGGCCGCCTAGCTATTTGCCGAAGATCAGCGGCAACTGCAAGCCGATCGCGAGTGCGGTCAGTGCCAGGGCCGTCAGGCGCTGGTACGGCCGCAACGCGAGCGCGGCGAGCGGCAGGAACCAGATCAGATACCAGGGCAAGAACCAGGTGGTGGTGACGATCACCGCGCAGGTCGCCCATCCGGCGTTCTCCAGCCAGTCACCGCCGCGGTAGACGCGGACCAGCAGCGCAGCGACCGCGACGATCAGGACGAGCATCCCGATGCGGCCGAGCGTCCTGTTGGCGAGGCCCAGGCCGAGCACGTCGTTGATCACGCCAGGGACGTCGTTCGGCGTCTCGAGCCGCGCGTCCCTCTGCAGCACGTGGAGGAGGCTCGAGACATGGGTGCCGAAGGCGATCACCGTGATCGCGCCGACGACCACCGCCGCCAGCCCACCCCAGATCAGCGCCCGGCCAGGCCGCCTCGAGCCGAGCAGCGCGAACGGCAGGAGCACCACCGCTGAGCTCTTCACGGCCACCGCCCCGACCAGCGCCGCCATCCCCGACTCCCGTCCTCCGAGCAGCAGGTAGATGCCGCCGAGCGCCGCGGCCAGCATGAGCAGATCGTTGTGGGCGCCGCCCACCGCGTAGGCGAGCAGCACCGGATTGAGCCCGAAGAAGAGAGCCGCCGGCAGCGGCGAGCGACCGAGCCGCACCGCGCAGGCCCAGACCAGTGCGACGCAGCCGAGGCTGGCCAGGGCGGTGACGGACTTGAGGACCCAGATCGCAGCCGGAAAGCTGATCCACCCGAGCGGCAGGCTCCCGAGAGTGAAGAGCGGCCCGTACGCCGTGGTATTGAGGGGCCAGCCCACGTATATGTAGGAGGGATCGGTGGGCGCGGCCGAGAGCGGGTGCACGTACGGGTTGAGACCGTGCACCGCGTCGAGCCGGGCGTAGCCGACGTAGTTGAAGATGTCGCTCGAGAGCAGCGGCGGCGCGATCACGAAGATCAGGTGCAGCAGCACGATCGCCCCGACGCCGAATCGGACCTTCACGGAGTCCGCAAAGGCGAGCACGCCCAGGTAGCAGAGGCCGAGCAAGATGAAGACGACGCCGAACTCGGTGCCGCTCAGCGAGATGTTGAGCCCATGGAGCGGTCCCCGGAGCGAGTCGGGCAGCCCATGATGGATGTGGAGCGTCGGGCCGTAGTGCTTCGCCGCCGCGCCGGCCGCCATCAGGAAGGCGGCCACGACCATCCCGCCGAGCATCGCGTTGGCGATCAGGGCTCGGCGCCGAGCCTCCAGCCTGGGCAGCGCCGGCAGGGCGGGGCGGATGGCCGCCGCCGGCGCGACCGCCGAGTCAGCGGGTGCGGAAGTGGACTCCATCGCCGGCGGGGATCGTAGGGACCATGTCTAACAACGGCTAAGGCTGCAACGCCTCAGTCAGCTCCCATTCGGGACCGGACGAGATAGGTCCCCTGGGGCGTGGCGTACACCGGCCGGAAGCCGGCGGCCTCGAGTGCCCGAATCGCCGACCGCACGTGGGCGATCACCGCTCCCGCCTTGAGGCGGTGGAGCGCGGCGCGCAGGTCGGGCGCCCCGTTGCGGAGCACCCCGTAGTTGTCCCGCAGCTCCTGTGGGGTGAAGTGCTCGAGCCAGCCGTTCAGGACGACGCGCGTCTCGGGGGAGCGCCAGTTGATGTAGGAGCCGACTCCCGCGTAGGTGACGATCCGGCCCTTCTCCGGTGGGTGGGCGATCGCGTAGTCCGCGACGGGGAAGCCGAGGCTCGGATCGTCCCTGGGCGGCCCGAGCACGGCGGCCCAGGCGAGCGCCGCCGCGGCGGCGACCGAACCGGCGACCGCGACCGGCAGGCGCATCGGCCCCGGGCTGCGGTTGGGCGCTGTCCAGGCGACCTGGAGCGCCAGCACCGGGCCGATGAAGACGATGTTCCGGATCGAGTACCCGGCGAAGACCAGGAAGCCGGCCGTGACGAGCAGGGTCGTTGCCCGCCGGGGCCGCGGGGAGCTCACCCACATCCAGGCGGCGAATACGGTCGCGAGCCCGAGATAGAGGATGGCCAGCGGATCGGCGAACGCGGACTGCCACTCTGTGCTCGCCAGCGTGATCGCCTGGTTCTGGAAGCTCAGCAGGTAGGACCAGATCGCGGCACCGAGCGGGGTCGAGATGGTCACCGTCACGGCCGCGAGCACCGCGAGGAGCCCGAGCGAGGCGATTCGGGAGAGCGGCAGGGTCTCGGGGATCCCGCGCCAGTGGTCGATCGCGAAGCCGATCGTCAGCAGGCCGAGCAGCATCAGGCCGGCGATGAACCCTCCATGGAGGTTGGCCCAGAGCGCGAACAGGGCGACGATCGCGAGCCCCGCCCACCAGCGCGGCAGGCGCCCCGAGCCGGGGCCGGCGCGCACCCGCCAGACGCCCGCGAGCAGGGCCACCAGCAGCGAGAAGATCACGACGGTGAATCCCGCCGCGCGCGGATGGATCACGGCGAGCAAACCCGGGAAGTAGAACGCCGTGACGGCGATCAGCATGTGCCACCCCTTCCGGCGGCAGAGCCAGAGCAGGATCGCGAGCGGCGCCGTGATCAGCACCGCGTAGAGCACGGTCAGCCCGCTCGGGCCGAGCACCTGTGCGATCCGGAAGAAGGCGAGTTCGGAGAGCCATTGCTGGTTGAGCCAGGTCCCCCCCTTGGCGACGGTCGCGAACGGGTACTGGTCGACGAACCCGTGATTGGCGATGAACCGGCCGCTGACCAGGGAGAGGTAGAAGTCTCCGTTGTGGAATCGGTCCAGGCAGAGTGCCAGCCCCCCGACCAGGGCGATGAGGGCGCCGATCAGCGCCCAGGTGGACCGCGAGGTGAAGCGGCCTGCGAGTCTGCCGTCCGTGAGCGTCAAGAGCCGGGTATTCGTAGCGGTTACGCCGGTCCCTGTGAGTCACCCGGGCGTGAAGACGGCCAAAAAGCCCGATTTGCAGGCATTTCAGCATCTGCTAACATGTACGCCCCGCCGGGTCATGGAAACCCGGCTTTTGCAGCACTTTCGCGCAGTTCTTCCACCTATCGGCAGCCTTCGCGAAGCAGTGCTCTTGACCGCGGAGGTAACTCATGTCCAAGACCACAACCGCCAACAACCGAACCCCTGCGCCACGCACCCGCCGCTGGACCTGTGCCGGCTGCAAGGTGACCGTGCGTTACGCCGCGGGCAGCAACGCCGTCCCCCGTCGGCCCGAGGGCTGGAGCAGGAAGGGTGGCGAGTGGCTCTGCCTGCATTGCCAGCGCGAGAAGGCCGTCGAGAAGGCGACCATCGGCGCCAAGGGTGACGGTTGGGCCTCCAGGCGCCAGGCGCTCCTCGAGTTCGAGCTGCGCCGCAGCCCCGAAGTGGCCGACGGCGTGATCGCGAAGCGCGCCAACTGCTCCACCGGCCACGTTCGCAAGGTCCGCGAGGAGCTCGAGCGCGACGGCAAGCTCCGCAAGGCCGCCGCTTAGCTCCAGCAAACGTTCGGCCCCGGCCTTTCCGTTTTCACGTGGTTCCACGAAATCGGGTACGGTGCCCGGCAATGCACCTGCCGAATCGCGTCGTCGTCTGACGTCCGGCGCGAGCGGGGGAACCAGTTGGAGCCGAGGCTCCGTGGGCGAATCGGCGCAGCCGTAGCGCACTCTTTCAGCGCGAGTCCGTCAGCTAACCCCGTAGGCCCGAGAAAGAGAGGTTGGCATGACCACGTTGATCGATCATCTCGCGAGCGATCGAATCCAGGGCGGGCGGCTCGTCCTCGCCTACAGCATCGGAGCGATCTGCGGGATCGCGGTGGCCGTCGTGGCGCTGCTGATCGTCGGCACGGGGCCGTAGCCCCCGAGCCACAACCGCCCCCGGCCCTAGCGGCCGAGGGCCGCCATCCAGGCGAACAGAGCCGCGTTGGCGGAGTGCAGCTGGACGCTGCCCTTCGGCGCGTTCGCATGCGCGGCCTTCTTCCCGTACCAGGTGCGCAGGTAGAGGCCGTGCCGGTCGCGTGCTCGATGCAGGGCGCTGCGCGCGTTTCGCTGGATGATCCCGTACCAGTTGGAGCTGTTGTCCATCTGCGCGTACTCGAGCATCGTCCGCACGTACCAGAAGTCGAACTGCGGGCCCATCCAGAACCGCTGGTAGACCTGAAGCGTCCGCGCGGCGAGGTCGGCTGCCCGGTCGCAGAACGACTTCGTGCCGGTCGCCTCGCAGATGATCCGGTGGGCGAGGATCATCGGCCCGTTCACGTACGGCATCGGCGACGGGGCGAACGGCGGGTAGTTGTTGAACGCCGACTGCGCCTCGCCCGAAGCGGGAACCGGCATCCCCGAGGCCTCGAGCTTCGCCGCCTCGTCGGGGTTCGCGATCAGCGCCCGCTGATCCGCGGCCGCGGCCGCGACCGGCGACCCGGGCGCGGTGGCGTCGCCACCGGAGGTGGTGCCGGTCTTGTAGGTCTTCGGCTTGCGGAGCCGCGCGTAGAGGCCCGTGGACGGATCGGTCAGCCAGACGTCGCCCCAGGCGATGAACTTGAGCGCGTCGTCGAGATAGCTCTGCTGGTGGGTGAGCGCGTAGAGCCGAGCCGAGAGCAGCGTCCCTCCGGCGAGGGACTCGCCGGCGTAGAAGCTGTGGTTCGTGTTCCACCAGATGCCGCCCGGCCGGCCCGGCGTCGTGTCCCATCCGGAGACACTGATGAATCGCTGCGCGATCATCGCGTCGTTCAGGTAGCGGGGGTCACCGGTCGCCCGGTAGGCGTCCAGGAAGGCGAGGCCCCACCAGCCGTTGTCGTCGAACCACGTCGTCTTCCCGGGATTGCGCTGGCCGGGCTTCGGCCCGAAGCCCGGCACCGGCTCGAGCGTCCGGTTCAGGTAGCGCTCCGCCCCGTGGGCGAAGCGGTTCAGGTGGGCCCGGTGGCGCCTGGACGGCTGCGCGATCTGCAGGCCATTGACCGCCTCGAACAGCGGCACGATCCCCCAGAGCGAGGCGATCCTCCCCTGGTCCAGCACGGCGCGGTACCAGCGCAGCCTCGGACTCCACCAGCGGTGGGCCTGCTTGACGCCCTTGTTCGCGGCCGCCAGGTAATGGGCCTGGCTGCGGCTCAGCGCCGAGGCGGAGCCGGGCAGCACCGCGATCCCGGCGACGGCCAGCACGGTGAGAGCGATCAGGGCGGTTATCGAGCTTCTACGGACGAACGACACGCCTTCCCCACGAACACCTTACGGGGGGTTTCGACGCGCTTCGCCAGCTTCGTCCCGGCCCGGGGGCCGTCTTGCGTCAGCGCTCGAGCGGCAGCAGTGGCGCGACCCCTGTCAGCTCGAGGACCCGGCGGACCTGCGGCGAGCTGGCCGGCCTGACCCTCAGCCGTCTGCCGTTCGCAAGCGACCGCCGGCTGAGCTCGAGCAGCAGGCGGACGCCCGAGGCGTCGAGGAACTCGAGCTGGTCGAGATCGAGGTCGATTCTGCTCGCCCGGGTCGCCTCAGCTCGGCGCATCTCGGTGTCGAGCTCGTCGACCACCGAGATATCGACCCTCACCCAGCACCCGCACTCGTTCGACGGCTTCGCTGCTCTCGGTTCGAATCGCGAACGTCCGATCATCCAGACCGGATCGCCCCTGTATCCCCCGTTTCATCCAGATCCTCCTCAACGGATGTATGAGTCTCGTTACCCACCAATAGCGCAGGAAGCGGCTGTCCTGATGCCGGCGCGTGACTTCAGCGCACAAGATCTGCGCTGATTGCGCATTGGGACCTCGGCGCCCTCACTGCGGCGCGGAGACCTCCGCGGCCGGGGAGTAGTGGACCCGGCCGTGGCCTGGCTATTCAGCCTCGGCGTCCCGCGCGAGCATCGCGACCAGCCCGTCTACGTCCTTGCGCTCCCAAAGCTCCGCGTGCCGCTCGACCATCCGGCGCAGCCGGAGGTCCTCGACCGACAGCGCGGTCTCATCGGTCGGCTGCTCATCGAGCGTGCCGTCGATCCGCGCGCGGGCTCGCTGCAGGTGGCTGTTCGCCGCGGCGACGCTGATGCCGAGCCGACCAGCCGTCTCCCGGGCGGAGAAGCCGAGCGCCTCCCTGAGGATCAGCACGGCCCGCTGCCGCGCCGGGAGCAGGCGCATCGCGACCACGAGCGCTCGCTCGAAATCCTCTCGGCTCAGGTAGCGGCCCTCGAGGGCGGGTTCCAGCGCCGGCGTGTGCCAATGATCGGCCGGGGTCGCCTGGTCCACGTCGATTGGGACGACCCGCGACGGTCGGCGCTTTGCCGCGTCGAGTGAGGTGTTGGTCACGATCCGGTGGAGCCAGCTGCGGAGCGAGCTGCGCCCTTCGAACGAGGGGAGCGCCCTCCAGGCGCGCAGCAGCGCTTCCTGCAGGGCGTCCTCCGCGTCCTGGGGCGAGCGCAGGATGCGGCGCGATTGCGCGTGGAGCTCGTCCCTGTGTCGCTCCACGACGCGGGCGTACTCCCGGTCGACTGGCCGCGAGCGATACGCGCCCGCACTCACAGCTCTGCCGAGTGCGACCGTTGCCTCTTCCATGTGTCCTCCTGGTCGAACGCCTATCGGCGGACGAATGCCGTTTGAATTCGAACGGTGTTCTAGCACGAAGCCGGGATTTCTGCAACGTCGTTCGACAGCAGTACGCTGTTCGAGATGGCAGAGCAGGTCCACAAGAAGAAGACGAATGAGGCCGAGGCGGATGGACAGCCGGGGGCGCTCCCCACGCCGCCCTGGCAGCGGACGCCCCAGCGGGGCAAGGCGCGGCGCCGCGACCCGCTCACACAGGAGGCGATCGTCAAAGCCGCCATCGAGGTCCTCGACGCCGACGGTCTCGACGGCTTCAGCATGCGCCGGGTCGCCGAGGCGCTGAATACCGGCGCCGCCTCCCTCTACTGGCACGTCGGCTCGAAGGACGGGCTGCTCGACCTGATCCTGGAGGAGGTGATCGCCGAGCAGCTCGACGCGATCCCCGACCCCGACCCGACGAATTGGCGCCAGCAGCTCAAGGAGGTCGCCCGGACGATGCGGCGGACGATCCTCGGACACCGCGACATCGTCCAGATCTCGATCGGGCGGATCCCGATGGGCCCGAATGCGCTGCGGCTATCCGAGCGCGTGCTGGCGATCATGCGCGCCGGCGGGGTGCCCGACGGCCTCGCTGTGCAGAGCTACCTGTTGATGATGTCGGCGGTCAACGGCTTCACCATGGACGAGGCGGGCTTCACCGACGAAGGCGAGGGACCGGAGACGCCGCCGATCGACGAGATGGCCCAGACGGTGCGCGACTACCTCGAGTCGCTGCCGGCCGACCAGTTCCCGAACCTGACCGAGGTCGCCGACGCCTTTGCGATGAGCGACCAGGATGAGCGCTTCGAGCTGATGCTCGACCTCTTCGTCGAGGGCCTGGCCAAGCGCGCGCAGCAGAGCTGACGCCGTGAGGCGGCCCGGGTCAGCGCGCGAGCTCGCCGATCACGTCGCGCCACCAGACGCGCTCGGTGTCCGAGCCGGCGTGTGAGAGCCGGCGGCGGGCCTCGGCCTGGAGGGCGCTCGCCGGTCCCAGACCGAGGATCGGTCCCGTGAAGGCGTAGCGGCCGTCCGCGAGCACGACCAGGGCGCCGGGGCGATCCAGCCGCGACAGCAGCTGTTCATCCACCGCGGTTCCGAGCACGTGTTTCGGGAATGAAGCGTCGCCGTCACTCTCCTTCCACGGCCTCACCATCAGGATCTGGGCGCTCTGTCCGGCGGTTCGCGGTCGGCGGATCGCCGGCTCCCGGACCGGACCGGCCGTCGTCACACCGAGGGCGTGGGCGAGGGGCTCGAACGTCGCTCCCTGTACCAGGGTCGAGAGCAGGACGGCGAAGAAGACGATGTTGAAGAAGTCGAAGCTGTGCGAGACGCCGTCGATGACTGGGAACGTGGCGAGCACCACCGGTACCGCCCCGCGCAGTCCGGCATAAGCAAGCACCGCCCGCTCACGGAGGCTGAACCTCTCAAAGGCGGTGCTCACCAGCGTCGCGATCGGGCGGGCGACGAACACCAAGGCGACCGCCAGGACGGTCCCCTCGAGGGCGACGTCGCCGAGCTGGGAGGGGAAGACCAGAAGGCCGAGCACGATGAACATCGTCACTTGGGCCACCAGGGCGAGCCCTTCGTGGAAGACGACCACCGCGCGCTTGGCGGGGATCGGCACGCTCCCGAGGACCAGTCCGGCCAGGTAGACCGCGAGGAACCCCGATCCGTGCAGGCTGCTCGCCGCGCCGTACGCGACGGCGGCTGTGCCCATCGTCCCGATCACGTAACCGGCCTCGTTGCCGAGCCAGGCCCGGCGGAGCGCCTGAATCGCCAGCCAGCCGACGGCGAGCCCGACGGCCAGGCCGATGGAGAGATCGCGGACCAGGAGCCAGGCCATGTCGCCGAGCCCGTAGTCGGGCAGCTGGATCCAGTCGATGAGGCCGACGACCAGGAGGATCGCCACCGGATCGTTCAACCCCGACTCCCCCTCGAGCGTCCGGGTGAGGCGCTGCCGCAAGCGCGATTGGCGCAACAGGCCGAAGATCGCCGCACCGTCGGTCGCCGAGACGATGGAGCCGAGCAGCATTCCCTCCAGGAAGGAGAGGTCGAAGAGCCAGGTCGCCGCGAGCCCGGTGACCGCGGCGGTGACAAGGGTCCCGACGAACGCGAGGGCGACCGACGGCCTCAGCACCGGCAGGATCTCGCCGAAGCCGACGCTGAGGCCGCCCTCGAAGAGGATCAGCGCCAGCGCGACCACGCCGATGGTGCGGGCCAGCTCGTAGTCGTTGAAGTCGATCCAGCCGAATCCGTCGGACCCGACCGCCATCCCCAGGCCGAGGAACAGAACGAGTCCGGGAACGCGGAGCCTCCCGGCGAGCACGGTCGCGAAGAGGCCGGCTACCAGCAGACCACCCGTGATCAGAATGAGATTGGCGTCGCTCACAGGGGTCGTATAACAACAGGGCGGCCGGGGATTTCGGCACCCGCTCGTGCTGCGAAGCCTCAGGCTCAGGTTGAGGCCCAGGGGAACCGGCGCATTCTCCGGGCGCCTTCGGCAGGATCGTCTTCGGGCGCCCCCGGGGGGCACTGTGTGTGTGACGGGAGTTCGGAGGAAACCTCAGGTCATGGACGGGCCATGGATGGCTAAGCGGTTCCTACTCATCATCGCCCTGGGCACCGCGCTGGCCGTGCTCGGCGCGGGCACCGCCAGCTCGCTGAGCGTGGGCGTGGGCGACCTGACCGTCACGGTGCCGCAGCTGCCCGGCCCCGACCCCAACCCGGTGCCGGACGTCACCGTGCAGACGCCGAAGCCCCCGAATCTCGGGGGTGCCGGCGGTTCGGGCAGCGGCGGCGCCGGCGGGAGCTCTGTGGGCGGCGGCGGCTCGATCAGTGGCGGCGGCTCATCCGACGGCGGCTCGAGCTCCGGCGGATCCTCCGACAGCCAGGGCGCCGGCACGACCCGGGGCGGCAAAACCAGCAGGAAGGGCACCGGCAAGGGCCTCTTCGCCAAGCAGAAGGGGAAGCGCCAGAGCCGCAAGGACGTGGTGGTCGATCAGCAGAACGGGATCACCCAGCCCGTCCTCCGCAACCTGGACGGCTCCCCCACGCCGCAGAACCCGGGTCTGACCATGGCGACCTTCGGGCCGGCCCCGATCGGCGTCCCCAACCCGATCATCGACTCCTTCGAGATCCCGCCCTTCCTGCTCCCGATCTACCAGTCCTGCGGCACCGAGTACGGGATCCCCTGGCAGGTACTGGCGTCGATCAACAAGATCGAGACGGCCTTCGGGACGAACCTCAACATCTCCTCGGCGGGCGCGATGGGCTGGATGCAGTTCATCCCCTCGACCTGGGCCGCCTACGGAGTCGACGCCAACGACGACGGGCGCCGTGATCCCTATAACCCCGTCGACGCGATCTGCGCCGCCGCCCGCTACCTGAAGGCGGCCGGAGGGGACCATGACATCCGCCAGGCGATCTACGCCTACAACCACGCCGACTGGTACGTGGACGAGGTCCTCCTCTCCGCCAACCAGTACGGGAAACTCCCAGACGTCCTGGTCGGATCCCTGACCGGTCTCACCGAGGGAGCCCACTTCCCGGTCGCGGCAAAGGCTCGCTACGCCGACGACATCAGCGACGCCGCAGCGCTCGCCCGCTCCACCTCGCAGCGCAAGGCAGCGGGCAACGCGGCCGACGTGATCGCCTCGAACGCGAGCCGGCGCAGCATCAATATCTACTCCGATTCCGGGTCGCCGGTCGTCGCCGTGAACGACGGCGTCATCAAGAAGATGGGACAGTCGAAGGAGCTCGGCAAGTTCATCGTCCTCCAGGACGCGTACGGCAATCGCTACACGTACTCCCATCTCGGCGAAATCGCCGCCGTGCACCCCGTCCCGCGCGAGAAGAAGCTCGGCGCTGGCGACTTCAAGCTCCAAGGCCCGAAGACGGACGCGACGCCGAAGGCGCCGGCGACGAAGGGCGGGAAGGCTGCCCAGCCGAAGCCGAAGTCGAGCGCGAAGGTCGCGAAGCCGTCGCCGCAGCCCAGGGCAAGCGCGACACCCGCCCGCCGGCCTCTCTTCGCTCTGCCACGGCGCCCCGGCAACGGAGAGCAGTCGACCGTGCTCGGCCAGACGAACCCACTGGCGGGGCAGACGAGCGCGCAGGGCGACGAGAGCTTCAAGTTCGATCCGAAGACGATGGAGCTGAAGCCGCTCAAGGTCGGCTCGAAGGTCGTCGGCGGCTCCGTGCTCGGGCGGGTCGGCAAGACGGACGCGCAACCGGCCCACCTCAACTTCGCAATCCGGCCGGCGGGCCGCGGCGCTCCCACCATCGACCCGAAGCCGATCCTCGATGGCTGGAAGCTGCTCGAGACAACGGCGATCTACCGCGCCAACGACCGGGATCCGTTCTCGACGAACCCGACCGTCGGCCAGGTCCTGCTGATGTCGAAGGCCGCGCTCGAGCAGCGCGTCCTGCACGACCCGAAGCTCTCCATCTACGCCTGTGGCCGGCAGGACATCGCGAGCGGCCAGATCGACCGGCGGATCCTCGCGGTCATGGAGTACCTCGTGGCCAAGGGCTATCGCCTGACGATTACCTCACTGAAGTGCGGGCACTCCTACCTCACGGCCTCCGGCAATGTCTCGGCGCACTCCTATGGCTCGGCGGTCGACATCGCCGCGGTCAACGGGATCCCGATCACCGGGCACCAGGGCCCCGGCACGATCACCGAGGCGGTGATCAAGGACCTCCTCCTGCTCCAGGGCGCGATGCGCCC
>DATAPB010000035.1:0-9930 GCA_036265435.1 Solirubrobacterales bacterium
CCTGGGACGCTGCTGCGACGTGTGCGACCCCGACACTGGCCTTCCCGCGCCGGAGAGCCTTCAGGCAGCGACCCGCCGCTCCCATGCTCCGGCGCCGGGTTCCACCCCGGAGCTCTCGGCCGCGGACGAGGAGCTGCTGGATGCGCTCAAGGTCTGGCGGCTTCGTGCGGCAGCCGGCAAGCCCGCGTACACCGTCGCCCACAACCAGACCCTCGAGACGATCGCGGCGTCACGACCCGCCGGCCTCGACGCCCTCGCACGAATCCACGGGATCGGTCCGGCGTTCCTCGACCGGCATGGAAGCGAGGTGCTCGCGCTGGTCGCAGGTCACGCTCACTCAGCCGACACGAGTCACGCTGAGCTGAGTCACTAGAGGCCATACGTCACAAACGTTCGAGTCGAAGGGGACCGGATGTCGAACGCTCGCGGGGCCGTTCGCAGCCGGGCTAGGGCGGGCCCGGCAGCTGGGCGAGCAGGACCAGGGAGAGGATCAGCAATCCGGCGCCGACCGCGATGAGCCCGTAACGGGCGACGCGGATCGGGAATTGGGTGCTGATGCCGACCAGAAAGAGGATGCTCGCGAGGAAGACGGTCGTGCGGATGTACTTGTCGGACTCCTCGCCCGCTTTCTCACCTGCGTCGAACTTCGCGTCCGCCTTATCGTCGAGTCGCTTCGACTTCGCGGCGTCGGGCTGCTTGTACTGCGGCATGTAGGTGGGACCCTTGGGCGCGTTGGGATTCGTCTCGGGATGCGTGCGGCGCCACGCATCGAATGCGACTTTGAACTGGGGACGGAAGCGGCGCTCGGCGAGCTCCATCGCCTGCTTGTTATGGGCGGTGAAGGCGGAGAACCACGCGTTGAATGTGGAGGCGTCGAAGTTTCGAAGCTCCATCGCCTGGAGATTTGCCCGGTTCGCCTCCGATCTCGCCCCGGATGACGCGGCCAGGTCCACGCGCTGCTCGGTGGTCCACTTCGCCGCCGCGTACCCGGAATAGGCCGCGAGGAGCGCGACGACCGACAGCAGGACGGCCTCGGCGATTGAGATGATGCGGTCGTGGCGATCGAGGCCTTGGCCTCCGCGGTGCTTGGCATGGGCCGCGATCTCCGCGCGGACGTCCTCTGCCGACATTCCCTCCGCCATGTGACCGGGCTCCTCCTGGTTCCTCGAACATGGGGGACGATAGTCGGGCGCGGGTGTCGGAATGTTGCCGGAGCGCGAATCCAGCCCGAACTGCTCTAGCCTCGAATCGTGGGGGTGACCTTCGAGAGCGCCGCCGGCCGCTGGGTGCTGGTCGTCGCTGTGCTCGGTTCGGGCATCGCGTTCCTCGACGGCACGGTCGTCAACGTGGCGCTCCCGCACATCGGTGAGGACCTCAATGCGTCGACCAGCTCGCTCCAGTGGATTCTGAACGGGTACCTGCTCACCCTCGCCTCACTCATTCTGCTCGGTGGGTCCCTCGGCGACCGATACGGTCGCCGCCGCGTCTTCGTCGTCGGCGTGGGGGTGTTCACGGCGGCATCGCTGCTCTGCGCGGTGGCGCCCAACGCCGGTGTCCTGGTCGCCGCCCGCCTCGCCCAGGGCATCGGCGGAGCCCTGCTGACGCCGGGAAGCCTCGCGATGATCGAGGCGACGTTTCGTCCCCAGGACCGCGCCCGGGCAATCGGGGCCTGGTCGGGGCTCGGGGGCGTAGCCACGGCGCTCGGTCCGCTGCTCGGCGGCTACCTGGTCGAGGCCGTGTCATGGCGGGCCATCTTCATCATCAACATCCCGCTCGGCATCCTCGTCATGGCCCTCGCCACCCGCCACGTGCCCGAGACCCGCGACCCCACCGCGAGCGGCCGGCTTGACTTCCGCGGCTCTGCGCTGGCGGCGCTCGGACTCGCGGGCACCACCTACGCGCTGATCGAAGGCCCGAACGGGATGTCGGGCGCGGTGGTGGCTGCCGGCATCGGCGGCGTCCTCGCGCTCATCGCATTCCTGCTCGAGGAGCACCGCAGCGATAACCCGATGATGCCGCTCGACATCTTCGCCTCGAGACAGTTCAGCGCCGCCAACCTGGTGACCTTCGCCGTGTACGCGGCGCTCGGCGGATTCTTCTTCCTCTTCGTCTCCTTTCTCCAGATCTCGCTCGGCTACTCCCCGATCGCCGCGGGCGCGGCGTCGCTACCGGTGACCGCGCTGCTGCTTGTCTTCTCGGCGCGCTCCGGCGCCCTCGCCCAGCGGATCGGAGCGAGGATTCCCCTCACCGTCGGCCCGCTGGTGATCGCCGTCGCCCTGCTCCTGATGACCCGCCTCGAGCCGGGCGACAGCTATCTCACTGACGTCCTGCCGCCCGTGATCATCTTCGGGCTCGGCCTCACCCTGGTCGTGGCGCCGGTGACGGCGACCGTTCTCGCCGCCGCCGATGCCCGCCACTCCGGGATCGCCTCCGGGATCAACAATGCCGTGTCACGGGTCGCGAGCCTGCTGGCGGTCGCCGTCCTGCCCCTCGTCGGAGGGATCACGGGTGACCTGTTCTACAGCCCGTCCGCGATGACCCACGGCTTCCACGTCGCGATGGCGGCCTGCGCGGGGCTCGCGGTGGTGGGCGGGATTCTCGCCTGGCTGACGATCAGCGATGAGGTCCTTCACACCGAGCCCGAGCCCGCGGGCGGCACCCCGGTCCAGATCGGAAGCGACTACTCGTGCTCGGTCGCCGGCACCGCTCTGCGACCGGCGCGCGAGGCCGAATGCCACCCCGTCGCGGTCGAAAAGGTGGCGGCGGGCGCCCGATAGGGCGCGCGGACGCCACGGCCGGACCGCCGGTGAGGCGGCCTCCGGGCCGACATCAGAGGAGGGACCCTCGAGGCTTGCGAAAAGCGGCGCCCACGGCGTAGAGTTGAATCCAGGTTCGGATCGAGGAACTGATTCGGTGATGCGACTCCTCTCCATGATCCATGAGAGCGACGTTCCCTCGGGATCGTTCTCCGCCACCGCGAGGGAGCTCGGCCATACCGTGGATGAGCACAGCTTCTCGCTGGGGTCGCCGCCGAGCCCCGCGGACACGTACGACGCCGTGATGATCTTCGGGGGCTGGGATAACGTCGAAGAGCGCGTCGCCAAGCCGTGGATGGACCGCGAGTTCGAGGAGGTCGGTCGCCTCATCGCCGGGCGCACACCCGTGCTCGGCATCTGTCTCGGCGGACAGCTGATCGCTGCGGCTGCCGGCGGCGCCGTCTATCCGATGGGCCACGAGGGTGTCGGCTGGCAGGAGGTCGAGCTGACCCCTGAGGCGCCGAGGGATCCGTTGCTCGGGGCTTTGCCCGCGCGTTTCCGAGCCTACCTATGGCACGAGTATCAATTCTCCCTGCCGGAGAAGGCCGTCCCGCTGGGGCGGAGCGATGACTGTCTTCAGGCATTCCGCCTGGGCGACCGCGTCTGGGCTATGCAGTTCCATCCAGAGATCACCGCCCACATTGCGGACACCTGGATCGAGGAGCATGGCGAGGAGGCTGAAATCGATCGTCGGAAGTCACACCGTGAGATGGCGCGGAACATCGCATCCTGGAACCCGCGGGGTCACGCGATCTGCAGCCGCTTCCTCGCGATTGCCGCCTCGCATACCGGTTCGGCGTGAGCGAGGAGCACGATGATGGGTCCCGGAATGCCGTTCCGGCAATCCTCGCGGCCGGGCTGATTAGCGCCGCGCAGCGATGACTTCGGTCGCCCGGCGCGGTCGTACCCGTAGAACCGCAGCCAGCGATCAAAGGAGCCCGGATGCGAAAGGTGATCGTCAACGAGTTCATGAGCCTCGACGGAGTGGCGCAAGCGCCGGGGGGCGATGATGAGGACACCAGCGGAGGCTTTCGCCACGGCGGCTGGCACATGCAGTTCATGGACGACGTTTCGCGGCCGTGGGTGCTCGGCGGGATCGTCGAGGCCGGTGGCTTCCTCCTCGGGCGCAGCACCTACGAGATCTTCGCTGGGTATTGGCCCAACGCTCCCGAGGAGGAGCAGGTGATCGCCGAGCCGCTCAACTCGAAGCCGAAGTGGGTCGCATCGACGACGCTCGACGGCGAGCTGCCGTGGCAGAACTCGACCGTGCTCGGGGGCGATGTTCCGGCCGCGGTGGCGGCCCTCAAGCGCGAGGACGGCGACGACATTCATGTCATCGGCAGCCTCGAGCTCGTGCGAACCCTGCTCGCAAACGGACTCCTCGACGAGCTGCGGCTGATGATCGACCCGGTCGTCCTCGGGGGCGGCAAGCGCTTCTTCAGCGACGACGGGGCGCTGCGGTCATTCCGGCTGGTGGACAGCGAGGCGACGAGCACGGGCGCGATTCTGGCGACGTACGCACCAGCCGGCTAACGGGGAGTAGCGACCTCCACCGCACCAACTTGACCCCCCGAGCCTCGGGTGAGAGGGTCGCCGCACATCGACGGTCGCCGAATCCGCCCACTCGGCCCCGACGGATGGGCGGTCTATTTGGCCTTCGCCCCCATCGACGGAAAGGGAGGAACCAGATGCGTCAACAAACACGATCCCGTCGGACCCGTGCTGCCATGGGCGCGGTCGAACGGATCGGCAATCACCTTCGCTCAAACATGCTTGGCCTGGTCGCGATCTTCATCGTCCTCGGGGGAACGGCCTATGCGGTCAACGGCCCGCTTCGCGGGCACAACACGGTCGGGACGAAGGACATCATCAACGGGCAGGTCAAGGGCCGCGACATACACAAGGGTGCCGTACGAAGCTCGGATGTGCGCAGAAACGACCTCACCGGCAGGGACATCAACGAGGCGTCGCTCAACCTGACCGCGGGCGCGCGGGCGTACGGCGTCGTTAATCCTCAGGCGTGCCGCCCGGTACCGGGGCAACCCGTCACCTGCCAGGTGGACCAACCGACCGCCGGGATCACGCAAGTCACCCGACCCCAGACCGGTGTGTACTGCGTCCGCGCGACTGGGGTTGACCCGGAAGACGACCCGGCCGCAGTCAGCGTGGACCAGTTCAACTCGGAACCGGCCCCGGGAGACGCAGTCGCGATGACCAATACCGGCGACAATTGCGGCGGCCACATGGACTTCTTCGTGGGGACGCAGCGACACCCTGAGGTCACCGTCAACCAAGGTGGCAGTCAGAACAACGCGACGGTGTCCGGCCCGGCTGAGGAGAGCAACACGGTCGGGTTCACGATCGTGATTCCGTAGCGATTTCGCTTCCGCTTTGGGCGAGAAGCAGTACTAGCGTGTGGACGGTGAGCGCGAAGCGCGGAATCTACGTCGCTCCATTCGATGAGCTGGTCGATCCGAAGGTGTTGGCCGCGCTCGCCGCGAGTGCCGAGGAGCACGGCTGGAACGGGTTCTTTGTGTGGGACCACGTGCGCTACCGGCCGCCGGTAAGGGCGGTCGCCGATCCCTGGGTTGCGCTCGCTGCAGTGGCCTCCGACACCGAGCGGATTCGCCTCGGCCCGTTGGTCACCCCGCTCTCGCGGCGCCGGGTCCACAAGCTGGCGCGCGAGACAGTCACGCTCGATTTGCTGAGCCGCGGCCGCCTCACCCTCGGGGTCGGGCTCGGCAGCGATCACAGCGACGAGCTGGAGCCCTTCGGCGAGGCGGTCGATCCGCGCGAGAGGGCGCGCCTGCTCGACGAGGGACTCGATCGGCTCAACGCCTACTGGAACGGCGAGTTCGAGCCCCGGCCCACGCAATCGCCCCGGATCCCGGTCTGGGTCGGCGCACGCTGGCCCAGCCGCCGGCCTCTGCGCCGGGCGGCTCGCTGGGACGGACTTTTCCCGATCGAGCTCCCCAACCCTCAGGCGCTCACGGAGCTCAATGAGGAGGTCCGCTCCCTCAGAGCCGAGGCGGGGCGGGAGGGGCCGTACGACCTCGTGGTCGACCTGCCCGCCGGCTCTGCGATCGATCCGTGGGAGGAGGCCGGCGCGACCTGGATCCTCACGGGCTTCGGCCTCCAGCCCCGAGAGCGCGAGGTGCGCGAGACGATCGAGGCCGGCCCGCGCTAGCCGCGTCGCGGAGCCGCAGGCCGCTGTCGCCGCCTACCGAGCGGGGACCGTCACGCGGCCATGCCGTTGCTCGGAGTGTCGTTCAGCGGAGCTCCTCGACCAGCCCGATGATGATGCCGTCGGGGCCGCGGACGTAGCAGTACCGGTAGGTGTCTCCATACTGCGCCACCTCGCCCACGAGTTCGGCGCCGTGGGCGCGCAGGCGGTCGAGGACGTCGTCCACGGCGTCCACGACGAACGTGAGGCGAGGGATGCCCGGGGTGTTCATCGGCGCCCTCGGCGCAATGCTGGTCGGCACCGGCGTGTGGAACGTCGACAGCTCGACCCGGCTCTGTCCGTCCGGGGTCCGCACGACGGCGATGTCCGCTCGGACGCCGTCCAGCCCCACGAGCTGGTCCACCCATTCACCCTCGACTGCCGTCTCGCCCTCCAGTTCCAGGCCCAGTTCGACGAAGAACGCGATCGCAGCCGCGAGGTCCTCGACCACAACGCCGGCGTGATCCATCCGGTGGATCGTCATGCCACGCAGCGTAGGGGGCCGAGGATTCTGCCGTTCACGAACACCGCGCCGGCCCGAGATCCGGCATGAGTACATGGGAAGCGAGAAACGCGCCCCGGGGTCAGTAGTTCGACGGGCTGATCTTCATCTCGCTGCCCTTGCACACGACACCGGTCTTGCGGGCGTGCTTGGTGACCTTGAGCTTCACGGTCGGCTCAAGCCTGAGGTTTCCCCGCACCGCCCATGCGCCGTTGGCACTCGAGCGATCAGTGTCGAGCAGCTTGAAGCCGCTACTCGTCTTCTTGGAGAACTTCACCTTGCGCTCGTCGAGGCACCTGCGGTTGAGGCTGTGCAGGTCGCCGGCGAACAGGACATTGGAGTTCTCCTCGAACTTGTGGACGCTCCGCACGCTGATGTGGGTCGAGTACGTCTTCGCCGCAGCGGCGACCCCCGTTGCCAGCATCAGGGCAGCAGTGGCCGCAAGGGCCAGAATTTTCTTCCTTCTCAAGATGGACTCCTCCCCTTGTGTCGGTCAGCCCCCCGGCCGACCGACGTGTTGAATGTGCGCCGCTCGAATCGCGGTAGACGTGGGCCTACCCTAGCCCGGCAATCTTCACCCCGCACGACGCGCCCGATCTAGCTTCCTGAGCTCGGGGCCGCTGCTTGCGGGTTCGGCGGATCAGGGTGTGAACCTTCAGATGTCGCACATGGCGTTAAGCCCGCCCAGGTATAACGCCGCTCTACCCGCCCCCTCCCCCGCGCGAGATACTGCGTAGGCGATGTCGCAGGAGAACGTGGAGGTCGTGCGGCGGGCGAACGAGGCGTGGAACCGTCGAGACTGGATCACGCTGTCGGCTCCCTGTGGCGCTCTGATGGCGTACTTGACTGGTCGCGAGCGCGGGGGCCGTTCAAAGGTGTCTATCGCGGTGAGGGCGAGCGCGAGGCCTTTCGATGAGTTCTGGTCGACATTTCAGTACGTCCAACTGGAGACGTACGACGTCACGGAGGTTGGCTCGGATGTCGTGATCTCGAACACCGCCCACATGCGGGGCCGCGATGGGATCCAGGTGAGCGCGAGGAGCACGTTGGTGTACACGGTCGAGAACGGGCAGATCACTCGCCTTCGGATGTTCCAAGAACGAGCCGAGGCCCTCGAAGCCGCCGGGCTGCGGGAGTAGCGGCTTCATCCCTTGACCCGCCAAACCCGGGGTGAGAGGGTCGAACCACCACGTCCCCAGCGGAAGGAGCCAGATGCGCAAGTTCATCCTCGCCGCAGCCCTCGCAGCACTCGGCGCCGCCGTGCTCGCCTCCTCGGCGGTGGCGTTCGACCACCACTTCACGGTGATCTCGAAGGAGAAGTCGGGTCACCAGGTGGGAAACACATTTCGGTTCAAGGACAAGCTCCTTGACCCCGACAACCGCCAGGACAAGGTCGGTCGCCTTCATGGCCTGTGCCGGTTCAAGCACCCCGGCAAGACCAAGTGTCACGCGCGGGTTCACCTGAACGGCGAGATCGGCGGATTCGGCGATCTCCGGGTCAGGGGCGATCTCGACGGAGGGCCGAACCACCTCGTGGTCCTCGGCGGCTCCGCTGATTTCGATGGCGTCGCGGGCAAGCTGACCGACCACAACACCAAGAAGCACGGGGTCGACAGGCTCCACTTCGATCTCGTGCGCTAGAAATCTGCCGAAGCCACCGGGCTGCGGGAGCCGGGGATCAGCACTCGAACGTCGCGATCTTCAACGGCTCGATGGCCTTTGTCTCCGACATAGCTTCGGTGACGAATGGTTGAGCAGCAGCGGCGCCGCAAGATCGGCTCGGTTATGCGGGAAGCGAGAAACGCGCCCGACAGGATTCGAACCTGTGACCTTCGGTTTCGTAGACCGACGCTCTATCCAACTGAGCTACGGGCGCAGACAGGGGGCGCACCCCCCCGGCCACACGATTGTATGGAGTCCCCGAGAGACCTCCTGAGCCGATCGGAAGCGGAGAGGGAGGGATTCGAACCCTCGAGAGAGCTTTCGCCCCCTACTCGCTTAGCAGGCGAGTGCCTTCAGCCACTCGGCCACCTCTCCGGAACGCTGGCGGCCGCATCGCCGCCGCCGGCCATCGATTCTAGGCGCGACGCCGCGGAAGGACTACCCTCACGCTGAGATCGCGGAGGGGTGGCAGAGTGGCTGAATGCGGCGGCCTTGAAAGCCGTTGACCGGTTCCGCCGGTCCGAGGGTTCGAATCCCTCCCCCTCCGCTCACAATGCGGGACGCCGATGCCGAGGGCCGCGAGCTAGCTCCCGCAGCCCGGCGGCTTCGGCTACGGGTTGCTGACAACCTCCGACTCCGCCGGCTTGCAGATCTTGTGCCTGCCGAGCTCCAGTCTCTTGACGTGCGTGAGGTAGGTGCCCTCGGGGAGAGGAGGGGGGTCAGGGACGGGGTCAGAGAAGATGAAGTAGCGGCCCTTCCGGCTGGCGAATTCCCTCGGGTTGAGCGGCGTCTCCGTGCCAAGGAAGTTCAGGAACACCTCGCGCTTGCTCACGCAGGCGTCCTTCTGCGAGGTGATCTTCCCCGTTATCTCGCCCTGGTCCGGTATGAGCTTGATCGAGATGTGGGTCGCGAACTTGTGGGTGCGATGCCCCTTCGCCGCGGCTCCGCTGGTGACAAGCGCCAAAGCACAGATCCCCGCCAGAGCCACGAGAGGCAGCGTGTGCTTGGGCCTCACGGGCTTCCCCTCCTTTGAGTGATGAATGAACCGGGCGAACATACCCGCGGGCTGCGGGCGAGTCAAGACCTCGAAGGGTGGCTCGTCTTCCCGCGAATGCGGGCGCGTCCGATCGCGAGGATGCTGGTCCCAAGGTCGCGGGGTCTCTGAAATCTCAAGAAGGAAGCGCCATGACCCTGCCTGGTTGGATCGGCTAGGGTCGCGCGGTCGTCGAGAGATAAGGGCGAGAGAAAAGGAAGTCATGAGCTCGAAGAGATCTGCCATAGCCGTGTTGGTCGTCGCGTGCGCTGCGCTCGTATTCGCTGGGGTCGCGCTGGGCGCCGACGCCTCCACAAAGGTCACGATCCAGGCCCAGCAGGGCGGGTTCTTCGGCTTGGTCCACACAAAGAACTCCGCCGCGGAGCGGTGCGAAGCGAACCGCAAGTTGATCCTCTACAAGCAGACGGGCTCGAGCCAACGGCCGCGTCAGGACATCAAGATCGGCTCTGACATCGCGCAGCCGAATGGGCCTGACTCGCAGTGGTTCGTGAACACCAACAAGTCGGGGAAGTTCTACGCCAAGGCCCCTGCCAAGACGGGATGCTTGGCCGGTTTCAGCCCCACCGTCCATTCGCAGTAGCTCAGGACGCCCTGGGGCACAGAACGGGCATAGAAGAGAGCGCAAGCGCGCGCAACTCGGCGCAAGACGGCGCGGCTAGGTGCGCCTGAGTGG
>DATAPB010000036.1:0-4821 GCA_036265435.1 Solirubrobacterales bacterium
GCCTCGGCGGCGAGCTCGGCGCCGCCGACGCTGAGGTCTCGTTCGGACGTCTCCTTGAGATCACGGACCGCGTCCGGATCGAACTCGCGCTCGATCCTGGTCCGCGGCGTCGAGGGCTCCTCGAGCGTCCGCGAGTAGACAACCTTGTCGGCGTCCTGCCAGATGGCGGCGTATTCGCGGATGTACGCGTCCGCCTCCTCCAGGCCCGGGGGGTCCTGCCAGTAGCGCATCGTCTCGTACAGGCGGCGGCCGTAGAGGGAGGTGCCGATTGAGCGCTCGAGCTCGTTGAAGAATCTGTGCACCTCCTCGCTGGGCTCGCTCCAGTCGAAGTTGCCCTCCTCGTCCTTCATGTAGCCGTCGAGCGAGGTGCTGAAGGAATAGATCAGCTTGGCCATGTCAATTGAGACCGCCGAAACGGGAAGAACTCATCGGCGGCACCCAAGAACAGTAGGCTGCCGCGCTCACTTCGAGCTCAGAGGAGGCCGCATGTCAGTCGAGGCAACGCTCGGGCAGTTCAAGGAGACCGAGGGCAGCGAGCCCTTCCGGCTGCAGGGATCGAAGATGCTGAAGGTCGAGCTCGCGGACGAGACGATCCAGGCCAAGCTCGGCTCGATGGTCGCCTACCAGGGCGACGTCAAGTTCGAGCACGCCGGCTCGGGCGGGCTCAAGCGGATGGCGAAGAAAGCCGTCACCGGCGAAGGCGCCGACCTGATGAAGATCTCGGGCTCGGGCGAGGTCTTCCTCGCCGACCTCGCTCAGGAGATCCAGCTGGTGAAGCTCGCCGATGAGGCGATCACCGTCAACGGGGCCAACCTGCTCGCCTTCGACGCCGACATCGACTGGGACATCAAGAAGGTCGAGGGCGTCTCTGGCTTCATGGGCGGCGGCCTGTACAACACCCACCTCTCGGGCTCCGGCTACGTCGCGATGCTCTCCGACGGCCCTCCCGTGCTGATCGAGCTCGACGGTGAGGAGACCTACGCCGATCCCCAGGCCGCGATCACCTGGTCCGAGGGTGTGAAGTCCGCGGTGAAGACCGACGTCAACCTGAAGACCTTCATCGGCCGCGGCTCGGGCGAGACCGTCCAGCTGGCGTTCAGCGGGAACGGCTGGGTCCTGATCCAGCCCTCCGAGGGCCGGGTGACCGGCGCGGCCGCGGGCGGCTCGGGTGGCTCCTCCAGCGCCAGCGGGGCGCTGGGCAAGCTGCTTTCCGGCTGATTCCGATTAGGTTCGGTCGACAAGGTCGTCTAGACGGAAGGAGAGCGCTGTGACCGAGATCGTGTTTGCCATCCCGATCATGCATGGGAAGGAGGAGGTCGATCGCGAGACGAGGGCCGAGATGGCGGGCCCTCGGCGGGCCGAATACGAGGCCGCGCTCAAGGACGCCGGAATCACGCGCCAAGCCGTCTGGCACCAGCAGATGCCGGGTGGCGGCACCCTCGCCATTGTCTACGTCGAGGCGAGCGATGCGGACGCCCATCAGCGCTTCGTGAACTCTGATTCGGACATCAGCCGGTGGTTCGTAGAGCGGATGCAGGAAGTACACGGGCGCGATGTCTCGGAGCCGCCTCTTCCGGTCGAGCAGATTCTCGACTTCCGCGTCGGCTAGACCGGCTTCACGGTCATCGCCCAGACCGTCACCAGGTAGGCGATCAGCAGGAAGGCGGTGATCCCCGCCGCGAAGCGCGTGCCGAGGAGCGGAACCGCGTCCTGGCGGTTGATCCGCCGCACGGCCACGCCGCCGATGATCAGCAGCACGATGAGCAGGACGAACCCGATGTCGGAGGTCGTGAAGCCGATGTTCAGCCAGGTGAGGTCGACGCCTTCGCTGTCGAGTCCCTCCCTGTGCGCGATCCACTGCGCCCCGCCGCGCATCACGATCCACCCCGGCAGGGCGCCATAGAAGACGCTCAGCATCCCGAGCCGCGTCAGAGCCGGCGAGCCGTTGCGCCAGGCCGCGATCAGCGAGACGGCCGACAGCGTCAGCGCCCCGACGAGAACCATCGCACCGAGGATGTGGATGAAGAGCGGAAGCTTCCAGTCGCTCGCTCGATGGGCGCCGTCGATCACGGCAAGCAGCGTCATACGCCCGGCTTCCAGACCATGACGACAAGCAGGAGCACGAACCAGAAGACGCGCATCCAATGAGCGAACAACGTGCGGCGATCCACCGCGACCACCGAGTCATCACCCACCGGCTGGACACCGCGACTGGCCTGGGCGCCCGACCCGGTGGCGAGGAACCAGAGGACCAGCGCGGCGATGATCCAGCCGTCGAAGATGTCGTACTCGGGGCGATTGAGCGCCAGCCAGATGCCGAAGACGAGGTGCCGAGCCCCCCAACGCCCCAGAGGATCTCGCCGATCAGCCTGGCGGTTCGGTTCACCGGGCTGCCGATCACGAACGCGCTGTACATCACGATCGCCGTGGCCAGGAAGAACGCCGAGAGGACGTGGAAGAAGAGCAGCGCGTGATACATCGAGCGGCGCGATCCTAACCACGCGCCTGGCGGAATCGCTCTATGCGCTCGTGTACGCCTGGATCCGTTCGGCCCACTCGTCGAGCTTGCGCTCGGCGGAGCCCGGGTCGGCCGCATCGCCGGCGCGGAGCATGTGGACCGATCGGGTCACGCCAGCCTGCTCGTAGCGCTCGAGCACCGCGAGATCGCGCGGCGGGATCTGCAGGGTGACCGGGATGGGGCCGCGCCCCGCCTCCTCGCCACGCCGCTGGAGCTCCTCGACCCGCGCGATCATCGCGTCGTCGGGAGGGATCCGGTTCGGGAACCAGGCGTCGCCGAAGGCGATCACCCGGTCGAGCACGCGCGGCCCGTGGCCGCCGACCAGGATCGGCGGGTGGGGCTCCTGCAGCGGCGCGGGGCGGCAGACGATCCGGTCGAAGTTCACGAACTCGCCGTGGTAGGTCGCCTCCTCGTTGGTCCAGATCTCCTTGCAGGCCTCGACCCGCTCGCGCAGGATCCGGAACCGGGCCGCCGGATCAGTGCCGTGATTGCGCATCTCCTCGAGGTTCCACCCGGCGCCGACCCCGAAGAGCATGCGGGCGCCGGAGAGCCGGTCGAGGGAAGCGACCCGCTTGGCGGTGGAGATCGGGTCGTGCTCGACCACCAGGCAGATCGCCGTTCCCACCCTGATGCGCTCGGTCGCCGCGGCCATGGTCGTGAGGGCGACGAAGGGGTCGTAGATCCGCCAGTACTCTCGCGGCAGCTCGCCGCCGGCCGGATAGTCCGTCTCCCGGCTCGCCGGGATGTGGGTGTGCTCGGTGACGAAGACCGACTCGAAGCCGCGTTCCTCGGCCATCCGGGCGAGGGCTGCCGGCTCGACCGACTCGTCCGTCGGGAAGTAGGAGACCCCAAAGTCCATCGCGGGATCCTTGCAGGGCGCTAGCCTCCGCGCCGTGGAAGATCTCGGAGCACCGAGCTCCTACCTGGCCCTCAACGAGGGCGCCGATGTCTACACCTGCGACGGGGAGAGGATCGGGAAGGTCGAGCACGTTCTCGCCGTGCCCGAGAAGGACATCTTCGACGGCATCGTCCTCGACACCAGCGTGCTGCCCGGAGGCCACCGCTTCGTCGACGCGCCCGAGGTCGAGGAGATCTTCGAGCGCGGAGTGCTGCTCAGGATCGACCGCGAGCAGGCCGACAGCCTGCCGGAGCCGGGCAGCAACCCGGCCGCCCTGGAGGTCACTGCCGATGACCTTGCGGATCCCGAGGAGGGCGAGCTGAGGCGCAAGCTCCGCCACGCCTGGGACCGGATCTCGGGGAAGGGCTAGACCCGTTCGGGTTCTGCTGGGCGGGTGGCCGGCCGCTGCGCGCCGTCGCTGACCAGGTAGAGGATCCCGAGCGGAAGCACGACGTCGAGCGCCAGGCCGAAGAGGCTGGCGACGTTGTCGCCGGTCGAGTAGCTGCCGGTCGTGGTCAGGTGGTAGATCAGATGCGGCAGGCCGGCCGCGATCCAGGTGAGTGCGGCCGCCTGGATCACTCGGCGATCCATCCAGTACGCGGCGAGCCCTGTCAGCACGGCGATACCCAGCGAGGTGGCCCCGAAGTCACGCTCGAGGTGCTCGTTGTAGGGCGGCAGCGCCGATACCCAGTGAGCCCCGGCGCCAGGGAAGTCGTCGTAGAAGCTCTTCGGCGCGACCAGAATCCAGACCGCGAGGACACCGGTGGTGATCGTCAGGTAGAGCAGGGCGATCCGGATCGGCGCCCTGTGCCGCTGGATCTCCATCGGGCGCGACCCTATCGGGGCGCCGGCTCGAAAGCCTTTCTGAAGTTCTCCGTCGGGCGGGCCTCCGTCCCGGGCTCCTCCTCGGACTCGAAACCGTCCTCGCCGTCGGAGAGAAACGGCGCCAGCAGTGCCGTGAGCCTGACCGCCGTTCGCGGCCTGATCGAATGGCCCGCCTTGGGAAGCACCACGAGCTCGGAGTCGGGGATCAGCTCCGCCACCCGCTCCGTCCACGCCTCGGGCACGAGGTGGTCGCGCTCGGGTCGTACCACCAGGGTCGGCGCCTCCACCCTCGAGAGCTTCCGCTCGACCCGGTCCCTCAGCGCCTCTCTGAAGGTTCGTACGGTGCGCCAGGGCCCCGCGTCGATGAGGTCGTGCACGACCGTGGGGGCGAGACGGGGGGACCAGTGCGGCGCATTCCGGGCCCAGCGCAGCGCGACTCTGCTCGTGCTGCGTGCCTTCGGATCGAAGGTGGGGCCGACCAGGACGAGCCGGTCAACAGCGGCTGGCTGATGTACCGCCAGGTCCACGGCGACCTGACAGCCGAAGGAGACGCCCACGACGATCGCAGGGGCGAGGTCGT